>JBATUY010000171.1:0-31861 GCA_049671465.1 Pricia sp.
ATGCAGGACATGGGTAAGATAATGGGAATAGTTTCCAAAAAATTGGCCGGTCAGGCCGATGGGAAGACGATTTCGACCATAGTGAAGAAAAAATTAGCTTAGCAGCGGAGCAGGCGATAACGATAGGTAAGGATATTTTCGAACTTCCAATCGCTACTGCCCCTGTGAAGTATATAAAAAGGCCGCGTGGCGCAACTGAATAGCGCATCAGATTTCGGCTCTGAGGGTTGCAGGTTTGAATCCTGCCGCGGTCACTAAAGGTCTTGCAGCGCAAGACCTTTTTTTATGTCTACAATCATCATGTTTTCGAGCCGCCGTTTACAAGCGTGCCTCATAAGATTGAAAACAATGCATATAAAAAAGGACAGGGCTAAATGATAAATTTCAAAAATACCATCGCCGATATTTATCAGAATATCAAAGATTCCAAAAACTCAGGTACCGTAGCGCAGTATATCCCAGAGCTTTCTTGTGTAGATTCAAACTATTTTGGGGCCCACGTGCTGACCAAACCAGGTGATGGGTACGGAATAGGCGACTTTAACGTTAAGTTTTCCGTTCAGAGTATCGCCAAGGTGTTAGCTTTAAGTCTAGCCTATGGATTGGAGGGGGACGAGATTTGGAAACGGGTCGGCGTAGAGCCATCGGGTAACCCCTATAATTCCTTAGTTCAACTTGAAGATGACAAAGGTATACCGCGAAATCCATTAATTAACGCGGGGGCCATCGTGGTATGCGATATTTTGGTGAGCCGCTTGGGCGATGCCAAAAAAGGTTTTCTTGACTTTATCAAGGAGTGCTGCTCAAAAAGCGATATCGGGTATAATGACTCCGTGGCCGCTTCCGAAAAATCGGTCGGTTATCGCAATATAGCCCTTTGCAATTACCTGAAATCCTTCAAAAATATCGAGAACGAACCTGATGTTGTACTTGACTTCTATTTTACGATGTGCTCCTTGGAAATGACCTGTGAAGAGCTGACCAGTGTTTTTATGTTCTTGGTACACGATGAATTCAGGTCTGCGCAGAACAATAAAATTTTGAACGCTACCAAGTCCAACCGGGTAAATTCCATCATGCAGACTTGTGGTTTTTACGATGAATCAGGGGAATTTGCTTTCCGGGTGGGATTGCCGGGTAAGAGCGGGGTTGGCGGAGGTATTATCGCGATACGACCCGAGCGCTATAGCATTGCGGTTTGGAGCCCTAAATTGAACGAAAAAGGGAACTCGTATAGGGGGATGCGGTTTTTGGAACAGTTTACTTCGAGGACGAATTCTTCGATTTTTTGATTCGTCAACCCAACACCTCTGTACTGATAATGATTTCGCCCTGTAAAGTTTTATGAACGGGGCATTTCGAGGCGATTTCCTTTAAACGCTTCTTTTGATCATCATCAAGATTACCCACAAACTCTAATTTTTTCAGCAAGTGGTCTATGCGCACGGGTTTTTCAAGATCGAGCATAAGGTCGGTACTGTGTTTTTTGGCGTAGGTTACGTAAACGTACACTTCTTTTAAATCCCATTTTTTGCGTTCGGCATATAATTTTAGGGTCATCGCGGTACACGAGGCCAAGGCGGCACTCAAAAAGTCGTACGGTGAAGGGCCGAAGTCGTCACCACCGACACTTTCGGGCTCATCGGCAACGAAACTATGTTTTCGGGTCTGCATGGCGGTGGTAAAGTTGTCTTCCGATAGGTTCAGATGGGCTACCAACTGTTCGCCCTTGGTGCTGGGCATCTCGTTGTCCATTGGTTCAAAATAGCGCTGCACCCAGGTACCGATAACATTTCCGGCGTACTGACTGTCTCTCGACGAAGACAATAAATGATCCGCTTGGTCCAGACTGACAAAACTTTTGGGATGGTGCGCTCGCTGGTACAACTGTTGGGCATTTTCAATACCCACAATCGTGTCGAAGGGGGCATGCATGATCAACAACGGCTTACGCAGGTTTTTGGTGATTTCCGGAAGGTCGGTCTTGCTGAAATCCTCTATGAATTCACGATCAATGGTAAAAGGCCGTCCCCCAATGTTGACTTCCACTTCGCCTTTTTCCTGTACTTCTTCTATGCCATGTGAAAACAGATGGGTGACATGGTCGGCCCTCGACGGGGCGCCGATGGTGGCCACCGCTTTGATATTATCCAATCGGGAGGCCGCCGCGATGACTGCTGCACCGCCTAGGGAATGCCCGACGAGTAAGGAAGGCGCTTGATAATGCGCTGTCAAAAAATCGTTGACCGCAATCAGGTCGTCGATATTGGCCGAAAAGTGGCTCTCGGCGAATTCGCCATCGCTCCGCCCAAGACCGGTAAAATCGAAACGCACCGTTCCGAATCCGTGTTTTGTCAGCGCGCGGCTTATGTTCTTCACGGCACGTAGATTACTGCTACAGGTAAAACAGTGGGCGAAGATGGCGATGTGTTTCGGACTTTGATTGGCCGGTAGTTCCAGATATGCTTGTAGGCTGTGGCCTTTTTTGTTCGTTATTTTGAGTTTTTCGCTTTTCATCAAGGATTTTTTTAATGGAATTACAACGATGGGACTACGCTATTGGGATACTACTGAAATCATTCTAATGGGAATGTGCAAAATAGCATAATAAACCAAAGTCTCTTAAAATTCGGGAACAGTGCCACCGAGATTTGCTTGGTTGCCAGCCGCCACTAAGGAGAGGCGGAAACCTAGGCCTACTGCTGGCGAGATAAGTGCTAGTTCACTTTACTTTGTAACCCGATAGTCTCAGACAGTTACTTTTTCAGCATTAACTAACGGTATTGGTTTCAATCGGGCAATGGAACAAACTCGGTCTCCCCGGGAACTTTGGGGAACTTCTGCGCCTTCCAATCGTTTCTCGCTTTTTCAATAAGTGTCATATCCGATGAAACAAAGTTCCAATGAATGGTTCTTTTCTCGGGAAAAGGAGTGCCGCCAAAGATATAAATGGTCGAGTTTGTTTCAATTTCAAAAGAACAAAGCGTACTTTCCTTTGCTACCAATATCTGTTTGGGTTCATAGGTGTGCCCTTTGCTATAGACGGCACCCTCCAAGATATAGAGTCCACTTTCCCCGAATAGGTCACCACCGCAGTCTACCGTTTGCTTTTTGGTGCTTTTGATTTCGATGAAGAAAAGGTCGCTATGAACGGGAACGGGGGACTCTTTACCGAACACTTTCCCGGCGATCAATTTAAATTGCAGACCATCCTCGTTCCATGTTGGAAGCGCATCGGCTTCAGTATGATCGAACACTGGGGGTATCTGTTCCAGTTCTTTGGGCAATGCGACCCAGATTTGCAGTCCGTGAAGTGTTTTTTGCGTGCCCCGTAAACGTTCGGGAGTGCGCTCGGAATGAACCACCCCTTTTCCGGCGGTCATCCAATTCACGGCACCTGGATTTATTTCGATTTCCGTTCCGATACTGTCCCGGTGCACGATACTGCCCTCAAAGAGATACGTTAATGTGGAAAGACCGATGTGCGGATGGGGCGGAACGTCGAGATTTTCGGTTTCGGACATTTTTGCGGGACCCATATGGTCTATAAAAGCAAAAGGGCCGACCATACGTTTTTTCCTAAAAGGTAGCAGGCGACCTACTTTAAAGTTGCCGATATCGGCCGCTCGTTCAGGTATTATCGTGGTGATATTCGACATCTGTAAATGCTATTAAAATCCAGGTGAAAAATAGGTTTGCATATTGTAATAAAGATAAGAGTATATTTATAATTCGGATTTAGGGTTTTTCATCCTTCGCCATAAAACTAAGGCAAAAGATGAATACGGACGCAAAGAACTTAAATGAAGACCTTTGAAACATATCAAAAAATAAATGCTAGACGAGGAGACGTAAGTCTTGCGATTTCTAAAATATCGGATTTTCATAAGTTCCATTGCTTTTTTAATATTCCACAGTTGTCTAAACGACCCCATCTATGTACCATGGTAAAACAAAGTACATGAGACGTATCAATCTCTTGATAAATAAACGAAAACTATGAAAACAATACTTCACAAAGCGGACACACGAGGAGATGCCGATCACGGATGGCTACATTCAAAACACACCTTCAGTTTTGCAAACTATCACGACCCCGAACGTATGAATTTCGGGGTGTTGAGGGTATTGAACGATGATACCGTTTCGGAAAGCAGAGGTTTTGGAACACATCCGCATAAAGATATGGAGATTATTTCCATTCCGCTTGAAGGCGACCTTAAGCACCAAGACAATATGGGGAACGCCACTATTATTAAAGCGGGTGACATTCAAGTGATGAGCGCCGGCACAGGTGTCATGCATTCCGAGTATAATAATAATCCGGATAAGCCCGTAAAGTTCTTACAGATCTGGGTGGTGCCCAACAAGCGAAACGTAGCGCCGCGCTATGACCAGATTACGTTGAACCCATCGGACAGTAAGAACAAATTACAGCAAATAGTATCGCCCGACAAAGGGGATGCGGGCGTATGGATACATCAAAATGCATGGTTCAACTTGACTAATTTGGATAAGGATAAAGAAGTGCAGTACGCCTTGAACGATGCCGAGAATAACGGGGTCTACGCGTTCGTCTTAAAAGGGGATGCCTCTGTAAACGGACAAGCGTTGAACGAAAGGGATGGTTTCGGTATCTGGGGTGTGGAAAACTTGGATATCAAAGCGGACAGCGATGCGAGAATCCTTTTGATGGAGGTTCCGATGCGATTGAGTTAATCAAAGCTCGTACGGTCGTTACCAAAGGTACGTTAATCACAAATTATTCTACAGCCCGTATTGTTGGTATGGGCCCTTTGGTCAACAGGCGGCTACACGGCATTCGTAAATAGAAACAAATTAGTATGTTTAGCTATGAAAACAGAATATAAAGACGTGCCATTAGTTAAAAACGAGGATAAAAAACGCTTTGAAATCGAGGTCGATGGCCATTACGCCTTCATCGACTATAAAGAGCCCGGCAATGACATCGCGCTCGTACACACCAAAACCGATTCCGAAAAAGATGATGACAAGAACGAAAAGAGCGAACTTCCCACTGTACCTTTCGATAGTATTAATAGGGGGCTTGATCGCCGCCTACTTTTATGTGCCGCAGGTCGAGAGTTTCTTTGACGAAGCGTGGTCGGTCTTGACCAGCGATGACGAGAAACGAATGGAGCAGTGGGTCAACGGCTTTGGGTGGATGGGCCCTGTCGTACTCATCTTGGCCATGATAGCGCAGATGTTCCTTTTGGTCGTGCCAACGATATTGTTAATGGTGGTTTCCATATTGGCCTATGGCCCGATTTGGGGAAGCCTTATCGTGTTCGCCTCCGTTTTTGCGGCTTCCTCGGTCGGATATTTTATAGGTAGCTATTTCGGCGATACGGTCGTTACCCAAATTATCGGAAGAAAATCCGAACAAAAAGTCAAAGATTTTTTAGACGATTATGGCTTTTGGGCGGTCATCGTTACCCGCCTGAATCCGTTTCTATCCAACGACGCCATAAGTTTTGTCGGTGGATTGTTGCGTATGGGCTACTGGAAGTTTATCGGCGCCACCTTGGTCGGCATCGCACCGCTCACGGTTTTTATCGCCATTATGGGAAAAAGTACCGATAGTCTGAAAACGGGATTGCTTTGGGGTTCATTGGTAAGCCTTCTGGTCTTCGGACTTTATGTTTGGTGGGACAAACGGAGGAAATACTCTAAGTAAAGCACTGTGGCTATTCCGCTTTGCTTACTTTCGCCATTTGATTCATTTTATCCAAAAGCGAATGCCCATACCTGAATCTTCTTCCGAAAGCCACGGAGCTAAATTCCGTAATACTTTATTACTGGTCGGGGTACTTTTCATTGCCATAAATCTAAGACCTGCCCTTGCCGGGGTTGGCCCGTTGATCAACGACATTCGCCAAGCTACGGGACTGTCAAACTCGATGCTCGGCCTGTTGACCACATTGCCACTGATCGCTTTTGGGGTCGTATCTACCTTGACCCCATTGTTCACTCGGCGTTTTGGGATAGGGGGCACCCTGGCCGGCGCGATGTTGTTACTGGCCGCCGGTATCGGTATTCGTTCGGCCGGCGGAACCCTCATGCTCTATTTCGGAACGCTTCTTTTCGGCATCGCCATCGCTTTGGGCAATGTGCTTTTGCCGGGGCTGACCAAACGGAACTTTTCCTCGAATTCAGGATTTGTGACGAGCCTCTATTCGAGCGTGATGGCCTTGGGTGCCTCTTTAGCATCCGGCATCAGCGTTCCTCTGGCGGATAATTACGGATTGGGTTGGAGGATTTCCCTGGCGGTTTGGGCGCTTTTGGCCTTGATTGCGTTTTTTGTGTGGCTGCCACAACTGTCCCGTTTGAAAAAATCCGAGGAAAAACGTGGTTTTTTAAAAGCCATGAAGAATTTGGGACAGTCCGGTCTTGCGTGGAAGATTGCCCTGTTCATGGGGCTACAGTCCTTGACTTTCTATGTAGTGCTGGCCTGGCTTCCCGCCATCTTGCAGGGTAGGGGATTCGATGCCGAATTTTCGGGATGGATGCTCTCGCTCTGTCAGGCGACCGGTATTCTCGGATCATTGGCCGTTCCGACCTTAGCGGGTAAAAAGAAGGACCAACGGGGTATCGTATGGTTCTTGGTCATTACGGAGGTTGTCGGGCTGGTAGGTCTTTTGTTTCCCGAAATCGGACTTGTTCCGGTATGGGTTTGTTTGATCGGTTTTGTTTTGGGAGGCACTTTCGGTTTGGCGCTGCTTTTCTTGGTATTGCGCTCCCAGGATGCGGAGTCGGCTACCGAACTTTCAGGGATGGCGCAGTCCATAGGCTATATCGTAGCAGCCATTGGCCCCATTATTTTTGGGAGTATTTTTGACCTTACCGGGAGTTGGACATATTCATTGATGCTACTTATCGTCATAGCCGCCCTGAAATTGTACATGGGATTGAGCGCGGGAAGACCGGGGAGAGTTTGAGTAATAGGTCTTTCAATTGATGATAAAGTTGCAGATTGTTCAACATACGGTCTTCGATGCCCAAAATATATTCGAGTTCTTCGTTGAGATATTCGAGATCTTCCGTCCAGGTATTGACTTCGACCCTGTCCTTTTTCACCATAATGCTACTATTGGAGTCGTGCCCGAAGAATAATTTTGAATCGTTCAGAATACCATGTTTACGTTAATGCGCGTATGCTCTTGTACTACCTTTTCGATGGTAAGCTGTTGCTCACCGGCCGGAAATTCCCAAATCACCGAATCTCCTTCGGCATACCCCATCACGGCAGCCCCCATTGGGGTAAGAATCGAAATTTTAGCGTTTTTCACATCGCTATCGTTGGGCAATACCAGTTTGAAGGTCTTGCGCCAACCCTTCTGTGATGCGATGGTGACCGATGAATTGAACCGGATGACATCTTTGGGCATATCGGCCTCGTCGCATATGCGTGCGGAGTCTAATTCGCCCAATAGTTTTTTTACCGATTTTCGGAGGGTATCGTCTTTGTAATACCCCGAAAGGTTCATGTATCTTTTTAAGAGCACGTACTCTTTCTTTTCTATGACCAGCGTTTCGTGTTTCATTTGTACCATTTTTTCAAGGAAAAATTCCACGTTGTATATACGTTTCTTCGAGGCGTTCGATGGCAATGATAAATGCGGCGGTACGCATATCTACGTTGCGTTCTTTGGATATTTGGGATACTTTGGTAAAAGATTCCCTTAACTTTTTTTCCAGTTTTTTCATGACCTCTTCCAAAGACCAGATTTCGCCGTTTCGGTTCTGTAGCCATTCAAAATAACTACCGATGACCCCGCCCGAATTACAAAGGATGTCGGGGATGATTTCAATACCTTTTTTCAGAAGAATTTCTTCGGCCTCCACATCGGTGGGGCCGTTCGCGCCCTCTGCAATCAAAAAGGCCTTGATGCGCGGGGCAATTTTGGCCGTAACCTGGTTGCCCAATGCCGCAGGGATGATGATATCGCAGTCCAGTCCGAAAAAATCGATATTTTCAATAGCCAGGGCGTCTTTAAAACCCAAAATACTTCCTTTGTTGGCTTGGGAATACGCGAAGAGTTTTTCTACCGATATTCCGCCTTCGTTCGCGATACTCCCATAGGCATCCTGTACGGCGGTCAGTAAGGCTCCTTCCTTTTCCAAAAAATACGTGGCCCAGTAGCCTACGTTTCCAAAACCCTGAACTATGAATTTTTTATCCTTCAGGGCAATATTTTTGTGTTCCGCCCAGAATTTAATGGTCAAATAAACACCATAGCCCGTGGCCCGGTCGCGACCTTCCGAACCTCCGGCCCCAACGGGTTTCCCGGTGACTACGTGCATGTTGGTCGAACGCTCGGCGGGCGACTTGGTAGACATGTAGGTATCCAATATCCAGGCCATCGTTTGGGCATTGGTATTCACATCGGGTGCCGGTATGTCTAGTTCCGGGCCAATATTATCGCCCAATGCATACGTGAACCTTCGGGTGATGCGTTCCAATTCGGGATTTGAATATTTGGTGGGGTCCAGTTGAATGCCTCCTTTCGCGCCGCCGTAAGGCAGGCCTACCAAGGCTGTTTTCCAGGTCATCCACATGGCCAATGCCCTTGCGGCGTCGATATCTACTGTAGGGTGGTAGCGCAGGCCGCCTTTGTAAGGGCCCAACGAGTTGTTGTGCTGTACCCTATAGCCTTTGAAGACTTCGACTTCGCCATCATCCATGCGAACGGGAAAGTGTACGACAAGTTCATTGTTCGTCACCTCGAGTATCTTTCGAATGTTCGCATTGAGGCCAATGATATCGGCGGCATGGTCGAACTGGCGCATGACATTGTCGAGCATGCCCTGCTTGTGCATTTTCTTTTGTTTCAAGATTTTTGTAGCCATTTTTTTTTATATTAAAACCGTTTCTTTTTGTGTTCGATCTTTATCACCGGCCCGTGTATTTTTATTCATATCCTTTACATCAGTTGGTCCCGTTTTTCTTCTCAGTCGCGTAATTCTGGTAGTTCCCATCAGTCCCAAATTACATTGGGTGTCAAGATGGTGAACGGGTATCAAGATGGTGAACATACTCGCTGCACGTGCTAATATTGCTTTTGTACTTGGTCAGGGAGCAAGACGTGAGGTATGTGCAAGTGGAGCAAATACTCCGTTCGTAATTTTCCATATCAGATCCGTAGTTAGTTTTAATTGATGTGGGTGTTCAGTTTTCGGATGGCCGGGTAAGGGGCCTAGCGGAGGGATAGAAAATCAAGACCAACATCGCAATACCTATAATTATCATAAGTACTACCTCAAGGTTCGATAACATAATGTTCATGCCCAGCGATTTATTCGATAATTGGATCAACTGTTTGCTTTCGGACAACTGGATTTCTGAAAGTCCTGCAAGAGAATTTTTGATGTTCTCGAGGGTAGACAACATTTTTCTCCCGGACACCGTAAGATGCTGGTTCGTGGTGGGCAACATGGTATCCCCGGATGCCGCAATATTTTGGTCGTAAAACGGCGTACCTTGGTTTTCCAAATCTTTTAGCGTGCTGAACTGTTGGTTTAGCTGCCCTAAAAGGCGCCCCTCGGAGTTGGTAAGCTTGGTCGCCCCGAAATCGCCTAAAAGCTCATCGATCTGACGGTTCTCGGCCTTGTTTCCCGCATTGGTTTTATGCTGTACCAAAAGCAATTCTTTTTGGTGAAAAATAGTGTTCAGTCTATAAATCAGATTCTGAACGACTACACGGTCGTCATGTACCGAGTTTACGGTATTCTGAACCGTTGAAAAATGCCTTTGGTCTATTCGGTTCGAACCAAGTACCAAAAGAAAAGCCATGCCCAAGATCAGGCCGACCTGTAAACGTTGCGCTGTTGAAAGATTTGTGAACATGGTCTTCTGTTTTAAAAATTGAAAATCCACCCGGCCCGCTGTGATTTGAGCAAATCAAAATATCGGGTATCCAGGTGGATGTAACTAACAAATTCAGAACGATTACAGCGCTTGAAGTTCACCGGACTCAAGGGCGTGCTTTATGTCGGCCGCGACAAATTTATGGCTACCGAAGAAACGCCCACCATCGTTGCGTTTCAATGTTATCTGTGTCTTGCCATCCTTCTTTTCCTTAACGGAAGTGACCACTACCTTTTCGCCGTGAACACTTTTATAATTAGCGATGCCCCCACGCTTGATAATAAAGTTCGCTCTGGGAAAATCGATGTGTTTATAGGTGTTGGCATCAGGTTCGCCGATTTCAAAAATATCTCCGACGGCGACATCGGTAGATGTTTGATCGTTACCGGTCTGCGCATTCAAAACACTTACTGAGAATAACAGGGCAATTGCATATTTTATCATATCTATGTATTTAGGGTTATTATTTAATTCATTCCACTAAATGCAAATGATATGCCCTAACAAACAGGGGAGTATGCCATAGAATATAATTAACTGAAAATCAGTAGGTAGGAGAAATTATTTTTCTGAATGTACTGTAACGCGTTGGGGAGAATTTCCCCGATTGGGGAATTTTTACCCGGTATAACAGGGGTTGCGGCAAAGAGTCTTGCTGTTTTATTGAACCGCTCGTTTGAAATATTGTAAGCCTGCAAAAATTCCCGAGCGCTTTTTTACGATTTTGCTCAATTTCCTACCAATCCACATCGCGTCAGTCTAATTTGTCGCGCAGGGTCTTACGGTCGATTTGAAGAATTTTGGCGGCCTTGGTCTTGTTGCCCTCGGTGTGGCGTAACACACGGCGCACATATTCCTTTTCCATTTCCCGCAGGGGCTTAAATTCTGCCTCAGGAAAATTGATTTCGAACTTCAGAAAATCGGGAAGGTCTTTGACCTCGATCTGACCATCTGACATGATGACCGCTCTTTGAATGATGTTCTCAAGCTCCCTAATATTGCCGGGCCAGTTGTAGCGATGTAAGATCTTCAAGGCCTCGGGGGAAATACGGAGCAGGCGGTCTTTGTATTCTACCCCGTATTTTCGCAAGAACTTTTCCACCAATAACGGAATATCGGATTTTCTTTCCCGCAATGGCGGTACTTGAATCTCGACAACGGTCAACCGATAATATAGATCTTCCCTGAAAGTCTTATTTTTGATATTTTCTAATAGGTCGGCATTGGTCGCGGCAATTATGCGGATGTCTACCTTCTCCACTTTTTGGGAACCGACCTTGGTGATTTCCTTTTCCTGTAATGCGCGAAGTAATTTGGTCTGTACGGCGAGTGACGCCGTTCCGATTTCATCCAAGAACAACGTACCGCCTTTCGCGGCCTGAAAAAAACCGTCGCGATTTTCATGGGCACCCGTAAAGGCCCCTTTTTTATATCCGAACAGTTCGGCTTCTTGCAGATTTTCAGGAATGGCCCCGCAATTGACGGCGATAAAAGGCTCCCGCGAAAATTTTCCGGAATAGTGAATGGCCCGTGCCACGAGTTCTTTACCGGTACCGCTCTCCCCTTTTACGATGACCGTGGCCTTGTTGTCTTTGACACGGTCGATAATATTGACTACAGCACCAAAGGCCTCTGACTGGCCGACCATATCGGCGTATGTATTATTCGATATCCTTTTGGTTTCCGGTGGCCGGTTTTGACGCCGAGCACCTTGCGTAAAAGCTTTTTCGATACCCTCTCTCAGCTCGTCTTTGGTAAAAGGTTTACTCAGATAATCGGTGGCGCCGGATTTTATCGTTTCCAGGGCCCCATCTACCGAGGGATATCCGGTGACTACCAATTTTGGTATGTCCGGATAATGTTCGTTCGTGAATTTTAGGAGTTGAAGACCGTCTACCTCGGGCATCTGGATATCCGTAATCAACAGGTCGATGTAGGTATCCTTAAGAATGAACAGGGCCTCCTTTACGGAAACGGCCTTGAAGGTATGATAATCCATAGATTGTAGGTGCCGTTGCAACAGCTCGAGAATATCGATGTCGTCGTCTACGATGAGAATATTTTCTTTGCGTAAGGTCATGGCTACAATTTAGGAAAGTCAACCGTAAATATAGTGCCCTTCGGGGTATTCGGTTTGTGAGAGATGGTTCCTTTATGGCTACTTATGATACCGTGAACCACACTGAGGCCCAGACCTGAACCCTCACCGACAGCCCGCGTCGTAAAGAAGGGCTCGAAAACCTTATCCTCGTTTTTAGGATCGATACCGGTGCCCTCATCCGCAACCTGTATCCTTATTTTTTTAGGCTTATCATGAACCGAAATTGTAATGGTACCACTTTCCGGTGAAAAATGGATTGCGTTCATTATCAGATTAAAAAGTACTTGGGTCAACTGAACGGTATCGGCTCGCAGTTCTATCGTATTCTCATCAAAGGCCATGTTTACCTCGATGCTTTTGGAACGTAAGGAAGGACCCAGCAATTTCAGTACATTTTCTACTATCGGAATCACGGGCACCGACTTCTTATGTTGTGGCATTTCACAGGCAAAGAACATCAGTTTTTTGACCACCTCGCGACTGAAAATGGCATTGTCAACAATTTTTTCCAGATCGCGTATGCCTTCGGGGTCGGTTATCCTGTCCTTTAAAAGCTCTGTGAAACCTAAGATATTCGCAAGCGGGGTATTGAGTTCATGGGCGATACCTGCCGTTATTTCACCTAAGATATGCAAACGGTCCGCACGCTCTACCTGTCGTTTTATAGCCGCTTCACTATCGCGTACCTGTTTTCTCTCTAGCAAGTTTCCTACGGCGAGGGCTATGTTCTTAAGTAGGGTCACCTCTTCTTCCAAGAAATCGGATACTTGGTATGTATCCTTCGGATAACCTACTTGAACAAAACCCTCGGCAATATTGAAAACCCTAATATCGGATTTAATAAAAACCCTTCCTGGGTCAAAATTTTCGGTCTTAACGGCGAAGTCGGCGGTTTTTAATTGCACTTCGGTGTCATCCGGAAATTGCCATGCCCGCTTCATACAATAGACAATCGCCTCAAGAGAAGTCTCTAATTGGTCGTAGTCGGAGTTGGCGATAATCGAAGTCACCTCGTACAGACAAGTAAGTTCCTTTATACGTTCTTTTAACTTTGCTTCTGTGCTGACCATAAGGTTTCAAATTTAGTAAACAATTCGCAACGAACTATACCCTTGTCCGTTCCGCTCTAACTGAATCTGGGTAGCGATTCGTTCTTTAAGGGAATCTACATGACTGATAATTCCAATGGTTTTTGAGGATTCGGATTGTAATTTCTCAAGGGTGTCCAAGGTTTGGTCCAAGGTTTCGGGGTCGAGGGTGCCGAAACCCTCGTCGATAAAGAGGCTGTTGATCTCGACGTTGCGCGATGCGAGATCGGATAGCGCCAAGGCCATGGAAAGGCTGAGCAGAAAAGTCTCCCCACCGGAGAGGGTCCTGACCGATCGTCGCTGCGAGCCCATGTGGTCGTCGAGTACGATAAGGCCGTCGTCTTCGTCGTCGGTGGGGGTGTCAAGGCGGTAGCGGTCGCTGAGGTCAGCCAACCGTATATTGGCAAGAATGACCAAATGGCGCAGGGTCAGGTCTTGGGCAAAATCGTTGAATCGTTTTCCCTGTGCATCGCCGATAAGCTCATTAAGCAGCTTCCAGCGTTTTATTTGTTTTTCTTCGGCGGCTATCTGTTGTTTCAAGGCCGTAATTTTCTCGGTTTTTTTCCTATGGTTGGTGAGCGCACGTTCAAGCTCATTGCGCTCTTCGCGGATGGTCTCTAGCTCGCTCAGCTTGGTTTTGTACTGCTGTTGCAACTGATCGGCCGTTTCGGTGACTTCTGTTTTTTTGGCATCTTCCAGTTGCTTTTTGAGTAGCTTGATGGTGGTGTCACACTGATGAAGGGCGGTAGTGATTTCGGACTTTTCGGCCTGCAGCCGATTAAACGTCCGCTCGTCCAATAGTGATTTGTGCGCCTGTGATACGGTTTCGAAATCAGCCAGGCTCTCTGATGCACGTAATCTGTTTTCAAGTGATCGATTTTCGTTCCGTTTTGCCTGAACCTCCGTTTTGGCCTCACCAAGCCGATGGTCTAAGAGGTGTCGTTCTTTTTTGAGTTCCGTCCATTGGGTGAGCAATGCATGGCTGTCGGAATTTATGTTCGGCCCATCATATTTTTTCAACAATTGCGTTCTGATTTGCTTACCTTCTTTGGTAATCCTATCCAGTTTTTCCAAATTGGGAAGGAGAAGATTGTATTGGGCTAGCATCCTTTTTTCATTTTCCAGCTGATCAACGGCATCAAGCTTTAGTTGGCAGGCTTGGGTAAAATTTCCCCAGCTTGTCCCTGTTTCTAAGGATAGTCCTTTGGATAGGTCTTTCTCCTGCGCGGCCAATTTTTTAATGTCCTCGGAAAGGGATGCCATTTTTGGTAGTAGCTCCTTGTTCCGTTCGTTCAGAACTTTCCATTGGGATTTCTTGGAGACAAAGACGTCGTTCCACTTCTCGAATTCTTTCCGTAGTGTTTTCAACACTTCATCCGTATCACGATCGGTCGGCAGATGTGATGCAAAAGGATGCTCTAGACTTCCGCACAACGGGCAGGGTTCGTTTTCTTGAAGTTTGGCCCTATGCTCGTCAAGACTTGCGCGCAACCTTTCTATTTCAAGTGATTTCTGAAGGGCGTTCGCTTCGGCCTCGAAGCGTTTCGCACGGGCTTCGGCAAGTTCGATTTCGCTGGGCAAGCCTTTTTGTTGCGCGGCTAACTGCTCAAGCTCTGTGGTGTATTGCTGTAGGTTTTTTCGCTCCTGTTCAAGGGCGATGCTATTTTTTTCAAGCTGTTGCGAGCGGTTCAGCTTTTCTTTTAACGCTTCCCTAAAGGCCATAACGTCGGCCGTTCGTTCAATACCCGAACGCTTTTGCAATTCATCTAGTTTTCTCGCCGATTTGGTTTGTAGCGCCTTTAATTTCGCATGATTATCGGCTTCGGGGTCATAGGTGAAAGCCGTTTCTTTCGCTTGTTCTGTAATCAGGGTTTTTGTGTTCGAGTGGTCCTTTAGTTTATCGGCCATGGTTTTCTGGAGCTCCCTTACCGCTTCCGAAAAATCCATGATATCCTTTTCTATCCGCTCAGGGGCGGTTTCGGTACCGATCAGGCCGGAGACACGTGTTAAAAGGTCGCCAATAGCCTTTTCGTTGGCTTCCTTGTTTTTGGAGAGTGTGGCATACTGCTTTTCAAGTTCAACGAGGCGTTCCTGTACCGAGGCCCATTTGCGGAGTTCATCGGCGATCGGCCGCACCTTTTCGTGATGGCTCAATATCGGTCCGGACCGTTTTAAAAACGCATCCATTTTATCCTTTTCCTCGGATCGCTTTTCCTCGGCCGTTGTAATATCCTTTTCCGTTTTGGCCAGCGCTTCCTTATGGCCTATGTCTTTCTCCAGTTTTTTGATTTGGGTCTCCAGGGTGGCGATACTTTCTTTTTTTGCCTTGAATTTGTCTGTGAAATAGGCAAGAACGGGCGCCTCGAGCAGCTCGTTTTGATGGGTCAGAATCTCATTTTGCTGTTTCTCGATTTTACGGCTTTCCGACCTGAAGCGCTCATAGGCCTTTCTGCCCAGTTCCCTGTAAATACCGGTACCGGTAATCTTTTCAAGCAGTGCCCCGCGCTCGTCTTTTTTGGCTTTCAGAAATTGGGCGAACTCCCCTTGCGCCAATAGCACCGATTTGATGAACTGATCGTAGTTGAGGCCGATAAGCTTTTCGTTCTGTGCGGGCACCCGTGACCTTTTCACGTCTAGAATCGTCCCGGATTCATCGGCGATTTCCATTTCGTAGTCCCGCAACTGATGCTTTTTGTTCGTAGATATCGACCAGCTCGATGTAAACGTACCGGCATTACATTGGTATTTGACGCTGGCCACGGCCTCTTTCTGGTTCCGGGTCACAATAGCGCCCTTTTCGAGAATCTCCTTTTTTGAGATTTTGCCGAGGCGTGGTACCTGGTTGAAGAGGGCCAGGGCAATAACATCCAACAGGGTACTTTTTCCACTGCCCGTTGGCCCGGTGATGGCGAACAGGGGGCTGGTGTCGAACGGCGCCTTCGTGAAATCGATATGGTGCGTTCCTTTGAGCGAATTGATATTCTTAAAATGGATGTTCAATATTTTCATAGACTGTGGCCCGTATAATTTTTGCGGATGCTATGCGAATGAATTTAAGGGAATAGCCTTTATTCCTGGGCATGCACCTCGCTGAGAATTTCTTCAAAAGCGGCCAATAATTCTTGCCGCATTCCGGTCTGGTATTCGTGATCGGTTATTTTTTTCAGGAAGACATCCTTCGGACGCACATCTTCTAATTTTTCGTTGTTTTCATATTGTTGTCCCAAAGATTTCCGCGCGTTTGAAAACTGGGTCCTGTGCTTGACGATTTCGTATCCCAACGTATCAAAATTGGATACAAGACTATCTAGCCTGAGCATTTTTTCGGCATCATAAACGTCTTCCCGTAACTCCAACTCTATCAAGGTCGGCAGGGAGTCGTGGGGTGACAGTGCTTTCAATTTGGTATCGAGGGCATCGAGATTCCCCCTGATTTTTAGGAGTTTTCTAAAGGCGGGAATGGAGATGCTTTCAGGAATAAAGGAAGTTTCGGTATCTAAAAAAAGGATGCGTTTTTCGTCTGACTGTTCACTAAACGAAAGGGCAATGGGCGATCCGCTGTAGTAGGCCGGCACCTTGGCGTTGACCCGCTGCGGCTTGTGAATGTGCCCCAAGGCGACATAATCGAACCCGTCTGCAAACCGATGTGCGTCAAAGGCCGCTTGGTTGCCGATCTGAATGTCACGCTCGCTTTCGGAAGTTTCCATACCTGCGGCAAACAAGTGTCCCATAGCGATGGCCGGTACATTCGGATATTTCTCGGCACATTGTTCGGCGGCCTTTCGAAAGAGGGTCTCGATACCGGTTCGCGTTGCGGCCAAGCGGTCTTCGTAGGTGTCACCAGCATATGCGGTGCGCAAATCTGCATCCCGTAAAAAGGGAATGGCTGCGACCACCAGTACTATTTCGCCGGAAGCATCTCTTATAGGTATGAGTACATCCTCGACCGAATCGGGCATTCCCCCGATGACCGAAATATCCAACTCGCTTAAAATCGCTTTGGGCGCATTGAGCATAGTCGGCGAATCGTGGTTTCCCCCGGTGAGGATGATTTTGCAATCCAAATTCCTGAGCTTTAAAAGCGCCCGATAATATTGCGAGCGTGCTTCCGAAGACGGGTTGGCCAAATCGAAGATATCCCCCGAAACCAAGAGCAGGTCCACTTTCAAAAAGATGATTTTTTCCGCAAGCCAATCTACGAACCCGTCAAAATCGGCGATGAGGTCGTGCTTGTGCAGTTTTTTGCCGATATGCCAATCGGCGGTATGAATGATTTTCATGAATGATCGGGTTACGAACGCATTTCTAGGTAAAGATAAAACTAAACTTATATTTCTGGCAGGGCTTTTATACGGGAACTATTTAAGTTTTACCAAGAGTGTCATTTGCTCCATAGATACGTTATTTTTCACTAAGTTTGGGCAGATACACATATGGCGATGATTTTCAGAAAAACCATTTTGGTCCCTCTTGGCGTACTGTTGATTTCTCTTCTCAACGCGTGTGTCAAGTCCGCTTCAGAAGACGAAACGCGTATCGGTTTTTCGCAGGCTATGACCAATGATGATTGGCGGCGTTCTATGAACGAGGTCATGCAGCTGAAGGCCTCTTTGATTTCAGATGTTGACCTTGTTATCAAGGATGCCAACTATAAGGTAGCCCAACAGATAACTCAGATCGAGCAGTTGATTGCCGATAGCGTAGATGTGCTCATCGTTTCCCCGATACAATCGAAACCGGTCACTCCGGTGGTTCAAAAAGCCCTCGATGCGGGTATTCCCGTACTTGTGGTCGACCGTAAGACCGAAAATGAGACCTACACCGCGTATTTAGGGGCCGATAATGTCGATGTAGGCAGAAACGCAGCCAAGGTTATCGTTTCAAACGCACAAAATGCATTAAGGGTGGTCGAAATCAAAGGCATGGCGGGGTCATCTCCCGCTGAAGAACGAAGCTTGGGCTTTAACCGCACCTTGGCGGAGTTTGATAACATCGAGGTGGTTGCAGGCATTGAAGGCGATTGGGAAAAAGAATCCATAGAAAATGCGTTCAGAACCCTGCTCGAGAACGATGCCGATATCGATTATGTGTTCGCCCATAACGACAGAATGGCCCGCGGGGCTTGGGAAGTAGCGCGGGATATGGGATTGGAAAATACTATGGAATTTATCGGGGTAGACGGGCTTGAGGGCGAAGATGGCGGTATTCAAATGGTGGAGGACGGTGTGCTTAAGGCGACCATTTTGTATCCGTCGGGCGGCGATGAGGCCATTGAATTGGCCCTGAAACTATTGAACGGAGCGCCGGTACCCAAGAACAATATCCTTACGACCACCGTCATCGATCGGTTCAATGCCGATATCATGAAGAACCAGTTCGATAAGATCAAGGAACAGCGCAACGAAATCGAGACCCAGTTATCGGCCATTGGCGAGCAGGAAGAACGCTATTACGCACAGAACAACTTGTTGAAGACCACCATGGCACTTTTGGCCATTATTTTAAGTTTGGCCATTTACAGTATCTATTCCATCTTCGCCATCCGCAAAAAGAATCGGCAGCTTGAGGTCACCAATAAAAAAGTAACCGTACAGCGCAACCAGATTGCAAAAATCGCGGAGGAGGTCAAGGTGGTCAACGAGGCCAAACTGAACTTTTTCACCGGACTTTCCCATGAGTTCAAAACACCGCTGACCTTGATATTAAGTGCTATAGAATCTCTGGGCACGATAGCGAGCGAGCGTGGCGGAAAATTTGAGAACGAGGTCGCTTTGATCCATAACAATTCCAACCGACTTTTGCGGCTTATCAACCAACTGTTGGATTTTCGAAAGGTCGAAGACCGCAAGTTTACGCTCAAGGCCACCAAGACCGATCTGGTGGCGTTTTCTCAATCTATTTACAACGATTTTCAACGGGAGGCCAAAAAACGTAATATCGACTTCAAATTACACTGTGAGCATGAGTACCTACCAGTCTTTATCGACAGGAACCTGATGGATAAAGTGTACTTTAATTTATTGTCCAACGCCTTCAAGTTCACCCCGGACAACGGCAAAATTGAAATTTCAATAGTAGCCGACACCCCTGAAAATTCCGTGGCCATTCACTTTAAGGATTCCGGCATCGGCATCCCCGATAAAGAATTAAAACATGTTTTCCAGGCTTTTTTCCAGGGATCGAACAACCGTAAAAAGAGTTCCGGCCTTGGCCTACATTTAAGTAAGGAATTCGTTGACCTGCACAAGGGCGAAATCATGGTCAAATCGCTGCATGGTACCGAATTTATCGTCAGGCTTAAGACGGGTAGCGACCATTTTGAAGAAAATGAACTGGCTGTCGAACAAGATTGGGTAGATACCAATATCATCGATTTTCATTCGGAATACTCGTTGGACGATACCTATCTGATGGAAACGGTAAATTCCGATAGTGAAAGTGGAAAACCATCCATTTTAATAATAGAAGACAATCGAGATCTATCCCTTTTTCTGAAAAATAAGCTGATGAGCGAGTACGAGATTCATCTGTCAGATGGTACAGACGCTATAGAAAAAGCCTTTGAAGGTATTCCCGATATCATCATTTGCGATATCAACCTCCCTGAAAAAAGCGGTTTTGAAATCTGTACATCCCTTAAAAACGACCTCAGAACATCCCATATTCCCACGGTAATCCTTACGGCCTCGGGTAACACGGAATCGTACCTAAAGGGACTGGAATCAGGCGCAGACCTTTACCTTACCAAACCTTTTAGCTATTCCATTTTGATACAATCCATCAAGGCGCTGCTTTACAATAGGGAGAAACTACGGTACTACTACACCAACAATATTCATAAAATAGAATCGGCCAACGGCTTCGGCAACTTGGAACAGGAGTTCATACACAACTTGAACGTACTGATTAAGAATAATTTGGATAATGCGGATTTTTCGGTCGAAAATCTGGCCGAGGAACTTCATATAAGCCGGGTGCAACTCTATCGAAAGGTCAAGGCGATGATGGGCGTCAGTATAAGTGATTATATCGGCAATATACGGCTTGAAAATGCCCGTGCGATGTTGGAATCGACGACCTTGACCGTCTCAGAAATCGCATATGCCAACGGTTTTTCGTCCCCGAACTATTTCTCCACGGCCTTTAAAAACCAGTACGGCAGTTCGCCGGTGGCACATCGAAAATCGATGTAAGGGCGATCTATAGATAAAAAGCGTATTTCAGAGGTTTCTTTAGGTAACAATTTCGAACTTTGAGGTTACCTCAGCATACTAAATTTATTTCATGACCTATTACTTTAGGAGAACATGTACTTCATTTAAAGGGATGGATCAATATCATACCCAATTCTTAACAATTTCACAATAGATTGTAACCTCTTTAAAATAGTGCGGACCTTATTATGAATAGTTTAGTAGTGTCTTAATTATTTTGCCACATGAACAAAATTTGGGTTTGGTCCATCACCGCTGCACTGGCAGGTTTTCTCTTTGGTTTCGATACCGTGGTCATCTCCGGTGCCGATCAAAAACTACAAAGTCTCTGGGGTTCTTCAGATGTATTTCACGGCGTGGTCGTCATGGCTATGGCCTTGTGGGGCACCGTGGTCGGGGCTATTCTCGGGGGTATTCCCGTCAACCGATTGGGCCGTAAGAAAACACTGCTGTGGATCGGTATCCTCTATACGGTATCCGCCCTAGGTTCGGCATTCGCCAATGACCCGATCGTCTTTGCCCTGTTTCGCTTTGTCGGTGGTCTGGGCGTGGGCGCATCAACAATAGCGGCCCCTGCCTATATTTCTGAAATCGCTCCGGCCAAAGATCGGGGCAAACTCGTGGGACTGTATCAATTCAATATCGTATTCGGGATATTGATTGCATTTTTATCCAACTATCTGCTGAGCGGTATCGGTGAAAACGATTGGCGGTGGATGATAGGGGTAGAGGCCATACCCGCTATACTTTACACCTTGTTTGTAATTGGAGTGCCAAAAAGTCCGAGGTGGTTGCTGACCAAAGACAGAAAAACCGAAGCCGAGAACGTACTTCGCTTGATTTATCCGGCAGAGGACATTAAGGTAATGCTTGCCAAGATTGACGATGAAATGAAGCAAACGGTTTCCGGCGAAAACATATTCCTGAAAAAATATCGATTCCCTTTGACCTTGGCATTTTTGGTAGCTTTTTTCAATCAGGTATCCGGGATAAACGCTTTTTTATATTATGCCCCCCGAATTTTCGAGGAAGCCGGCCTTGGGGAAAGTACGGCCCTTTTGAGCAGTATCGGCATCGGGGCCATCAATATGTTATTTACGCTATTGGGCGTTTACTTGATCGATAGGTTAGGCCGTAAGCAGTTGATGTATGTCGGGTCCGTGGGGTATATCATTTCCCTTTCCCTGGTTTCCTGCGCTTTCTTTTTCGAATGGCAGGGCCTTTCGGTACCGATTTTTCTGTTCGTTTTCATTGCCGCGCATGCCATCGGTCAGGGAACGGTCATTTGGGTATTTATATCCGAAATTTTTCCGAATCATTTGCGGGGATCGGGACAATCTTTTGGCAGTTCGGTACACTGGATCTTGGCGGCCATTATTCCCTCTTTGATTCCAGTGCTATTTACGGCTATCGGTGCCGGAACCGTCTTCGCCTTTTTCGCGTTCATGATGGTTTTGCAATTACTGTTCGTATGGTTCATGATGCCGGAGACCAAAGGCAAGACCTTGGAAGAATTGGGTATATCCCTTGCGGAACCCGATACGCTTACAAAAGATAAACAAATCACTAACAAAGCTTTTTTAAACAAGAACAAATGAGACAGTTAATAGATTACACCGGCTTTCGCGCATCGATGGCATCGGTACTTTTTATACTATTTATAGGTGCCACGGGATGTAAGGAAAAAGCGAAGGATTCAGAAATAGCTGAAGATACCGGTCTAAATTCCGAAAATATGGCCCAGACCGATGAGGAAGCGCAATACCGTCCCAATTTTCACTTTACGCCTAAGGAACATTGGATAAACGACCCCAACGGGATGTTCTATTTCAATGAGTATTACCATCTCTATTACCAATACCATCCCGAAAGCAGTGTTTGGGGGCCTATGCACTGGGGGCATGCCATCAGCACCGATATGATTAGTTGGAAAGAACAGCCCATCGCCCTCGCCCCCGATGAACTGGGCTATATTTTCTCGGGTAGTGCCGTGGTCGATATCGACAATACCTCGGGCTTTGCTACCGATGGCAAAATACCCATAGTGGCGATGTTCACCAGCCATAACCCCGACAAAGCCAAGGAAAATAAAATAGATACGGAGACCCAGAGCATTGCCTATTCCCTCGATGAGGGCCTGACCTATACCAAGTATGAGGGCAACCCGGTCATCGAAAATCCGGGAATACGTGATTTCAGGGACCCCAAGGTTTCTTGGAACGCGGCGAACAAAAAATGGAACATGGTCTTGGCGGCGGATGACAAGATTATGTTTTACGAATCGGAAAATTTAAAAGAGTGGACGCTGCTTTCCGATTTCGGAAAGGGCATCGGCGCCCACGGCGGGGTCTGGGAATGTCCGGATCTATTTCCGCTGCCGGTACGGGGTTCCGATGACGAAAAGTGGGTGCTATTGGTGAGTATCAATCCCGGTGGCCCCAACGGGGGCAGTGCCACCCAATATTTTATCGGGGATTTCGATGGCAAGCAGTTTACGATGGATGAAAACTTCAAAAAAGAACTCCAAGACGGGCAAGACTTCTGGGTAGATTTTGGAAAGGACAACTATGCGGGCGTCACTTGGTCGAACGTAGAGACTAAAGACGGGGGCAAATATTTTGTAGGATGGATGTCGAACTGGCAATACGCCAATGAGGTACCGACGGAAACCTGGCGCGGGGCCATGACCATTCCGAGGGAACTGCAATTGGTCAAAACAGGGGATTCTTATCGATTGGCCTCTGAACCGGTGGCCCAGCTGAAGCAGTATCGAAACACCAAATTGAAAAAGGATGGGATTAGCGTAAATGGGCAAACCAAACTGGTCGACTCCGGAAAAATAGACCTATCCAGTGCCGAGATCATCTTCGATATTTCGGACATCGAGAATAGCGGTTTCAACTTTAAGCTTTCCAATCCAAACGGGGATGAACTTTCTTTTGGATATAATAGTAAGGACAAAAACTTTTATGTCGATAGAACAAAATCGGGAAATATCGGGTTTTCCGAAGATTTTGCGGATAAAACTTCCACTGCACCGCGCGTTTCTGATGTGACCAGTTTGTCGGGAAAGATTCTATTGGATAAAACATCCATCGAACTTTTCTATGACAACGGTCTCAATGTGATGACCGAAATTTTCTTCCCGAATGCGCCTTTTGAAACATTAACCATCAGCTCTGATGCCAAAGAATTGACACTTGACCATTTTGAAATACATGAATTAAAATTGAACTAAAACGCAACTATCATGAAATTAAATCTATTTTTCTTACTATTAATTATTGTTCCTGTAGGCCTCTTGGCCCAGAAACAGATAACCGGTACGGTCACTACCGCCGATGACGGAATGCCGTTGCCGGGGGCATCCGTTGTTGTACAAGGCACGACTAAGGGTACCACAACTGACTTTGATGGCAATTACATCTTGGAGGATGTTGCTTCCGATGCAACTTTAGTTTTCAGTTACATCGGATTTTTGAGCGCTGAAGTACCGGTAGACGGACAGACAAAGATAGACCTCGCTATGCAGGCAGATGCACAGCTATTGCAGGAAGTAGTGGTAACGGGGTATACCGCGGAACGGAAAATAGACCTGACTGGAGCTGTTACGGTGGTAGATATCGCACCGATTGAGGGTCAAAGCCTGAGTTCAGGTAGTACGGTTCAAGCATTACAAGGCCGTGTACCAGGATTGTTCATTGAAAAGTCGGGTGACCCTACCGGGCAAAGTAATCGAATTTTGATTAGGGGTGTGACCACGTTGGGGGATAATAATCCACTTTTTGTGATTGATGGTGTGCCAACGGTTAGACCTGAGGTATTTTCCAATATCAATCCAAGTACCATTGAATCCGTTCAGGTGCTAAAGGATGCCTCCGCCTCTTCCCTATACGGCGCACGTGCCGGTAATGGCGTGGTCATTGTCACCACCAAGAATAGGGCAGCGGCATCGGAGGGAGAGAAGTTGAAAGTTACCATAAATTCGAACCTTTCGGTGCTTTCAGAAAATAAACAACGTTATGATGTATTGAACGCCCAACAAAGAGGTGAGGTTTTATGGAGGGCGTCTGTCAACGATGGGGCAGATCCTACGGCCGGTTTCGGGGAAATCTACAATTTTGACTGGAACGGCGATTTCGATAACCCGGTTTTAAATAGTGTTACACCCCAACCTTTTGTTGGAGGCAATACCGACATCCCCGTTGGAGATACCGATTGGCAAGATGAGACCTATAAAACCGGATATGTGTACAATAATGAAGTTTCTGTTTCGGGAGGAACCGAAAAATCCTTCCACATACTGAACGTAGGATATCTAAAGAATACCGGAATACTAAAGAACACCGGTTTTGAGCGCTATAATGCCAAATTAAATTCCAATTTTAACCTTTTCGACAACAAGGTAAGGGTCGGTATCAATACTCAGTTTTCAACTTCCGACGAGACTTTGGCCTCTCCTGATGTTGGTAGTGCACCTACACCTTCTTTGGCCATATCATTGGCGCCAACCTTACCTGTTGTTGATGCAAACGGTGAATTCGCCGGCCCTTTGGGTGCTGGGTATTCTGACAGGAACAACCCCGTATTGATACAGTTCTTGAACCGATGGGACAATACAGATCGCACAACGATTTTCGGAAATATTTATGCCGAGTGGGATATTCTTGAGAACCTGACATTTCGAACCAGTGTAGGTCTTGACTATAACGATATTAAGAGGAAAGATATAGAACCCAGGGTCAGTAATGGTTTTGTGAACCGGGCAAACAATAGATTGATAATCGATCAGAGTAAATTTACAAGTGTAATTTTCACCAATACCTTGAATTATAATGTAGAGGTAGGCGAGCATCGGTTCGGTGTTTTATTGGGTACGGAATCCATAAAGGACGACTTCGATAGCGTATTTGCCTCCGCCGATGATTTTGCAGTGGAAACGGAAGATTTTTTCGTACTATCCGCTGCGACAGGTACGCGAACAAATACCGGAACCTCTACCGGAAGTAGGTTGCTGTCCCAATTTGGAAAAATAAATTACGCGTTTTCGGATAGATATTTGGCCTCATTTACACTCAGAAGGGATGGATCCTCAAGGTTCGGCCCGGATAACCGTTATGGTATCTTCCCTGCCGGAACCTTGGGGTGGCGAATCGACAGGGAATCTTTTATGGAGAATGTTGATTGGTTGAGCAACCTTAAGCTTAGGGCCGGTTACGGCGAGGTGGGTAACCAGACCATCGGTGATGTAGCCCGTTTCGGTTTGTTTGAATCGAGATATGGCCCTAATAGGGCGGCCATTGAAGGAACAAGTTTTTTCTTCGATACATTTTATAATATTGGTACGGCCTATGATTTGGGCGGAAACAACGGAGGAACTTTACCTTCGGGCTTCGTCTCCGTACAAGCCCCTAACGAAGAGTTGAAATGGGAAACCACCCGCGAATGGAACTTTGGTGTGGATTTCGGGATTTTCAACAATGCCGTAATCGGTTCCTTTGATTACTTTACGCGGGAGACCAGTGACATTTTGATCAATCCGCCAATCGCATCGGCCATTGGGGAAGGACAACAACGCTTTTTGAACGGGGCGACTACAGAGACCAAAGGTTGGGAATTGATGCTCAACTATAAAAAAACCTTTGACAATGGCTTTAATTTAGGTGTAACGACAAACTTTGGTGCATTTCAGGATGAGATTACCGAACTGCCCGCAGAAGTACGGGCAGCATTCCCGGGAACGGCTCAAAACTCAATTATAGGTCAGTCACAGTTTGCTATTTTTGGTTTTAGGACCGACGGTCTTTTTCAAAGTCAGGCCGAAGTTGACGCGGCTCCCGATCAGATCGGTGCCCGGCCAGGGGGGATTAAATTTGTTGATATCAACAATGATGGGGCAATCGATGCTGATGATCGTGATTTCATTGGCAATACGCTACCCGATCTGGAATATGGTGTTCGTATAGATTTGGGATATAAAAATTGGGATATGTCCATTTTTGGATCTGGAGTAGCAGGAAGGATAGGACGTGATCCATCCATTGGATTCTATAATTTTGCTTCTGGAAGGGAAAACGCGGGCATAGGAGTACTAAACGCATGGACCCCGACCAATACGGGTACGGACGTTCCCTCACTTTCATTGGTCAATAATGACAACACACAAGATTCCGACTATTTATTCAGGAATAACTCCTATTTCAAATTGCGAAATGTACAGATAGGATATTCCTTGCCGAAAGATATCATTAAGAGGTTGGCAGGAATGACCACTTTTCGAATTTATGTACAAGGCGAGAATTTGTTTTGGTTTACACCGAGCGAATATATTGGATCAGACCCAGAACGTACCGACTTGAATACCATTCCGGTACCTACATTGCTTTCATTGGGACTTAACCTGAACTTTTAAAAATTGAAAATCATGAAAAATAAACAAAATATAGTACTGGGAATATTAGTTTCGTTCCTGTTTACGGCATGTTCCGAAGACTTTCTAGATTACGAGCCAGAAGGTGTGTTGTCTAACGAAAACGTAGCAACGGCAGAAAATGCGGAATCTTTGGTCACAGCTGCCTATGCCGGTATCGCCAATGAAGAAATGGTGGGGCCGCTCACACATCAATGGGTATATGGTAGTGTTCGCTCCGATGACGCCTATAAAGGGGGCGGTGGCCGAAGTGATGTTGATGTTGTAGATGCCTATGAGCAATATAATTTAACAAGACCGGATTATTCTCCGGATTGGATGGCTCCGCGCACTTGGACAAGTTACTATCAGGCAATCTCAAGGGCAAATTTTGCTTTAAGGGTCATTAACGATATTCCAGATGCTGAGTATGCCGATAAGACCACGCGTCAGGCAGAACTTCGCTTCTTGAGAGCGCACTCTCATTTTATGTTAAAACTTATCTTTAAAAGTATACCCTACATTACCGAAGACTTGTCTCAAGAGGATATCGAAACCACTTCAAATGATTTGCCAAACGAAGAATTGTGGAATACCATAGCTGAAGATTTCTTATTTGCCTATAATAATTTGCCACAAGCACAAGAACAGGTTGGTAGGGCAGATCGTAATGCCGCTGCTGCATATATGGCAAAACTCCGTTTATATCAGGCCTACGAGCAGAACGAGACGCATCAGGTGACCAACATCAATACAAGTCGCTTGGAGGAGGTAATCACTTTTGCGGACGAGGTAACCGGTAGTCTGGAGCCCGATTTTGGAAACAACTTTTTAGATGGATTCGATAATGGCCCTGAATCTATTTGGGCGGCGCAATTTTCCATTAACGATGGAACCGTAGTTGGCCGTGTAAGTTTCGTGACCGGATTGAATTCCCCGCACGGCTCAGCCCTTTACGGCTGCTGTGGTTTTCATTTGGCCAGTCAGAACATGGTCAACGCTTTTGAGACGGGAGACGATGGACTGCCATTGTTAGACACGTTCAATGACGAAGATATTCTCAATAGTGTAGAAACCAATGGAACTGTTATCCCCGCTGCCGGATTGACCCTTGATCCTAGGGTCGACCACACCGTGGGCATCCCCGGACGGCCGTTCAAATATCGCACGACGGTGAGCGAAGAAGGCGATATGGTGTACAACTTCAGCTGGGCCAGAGACCCCGGAGTTTACGGCTATTTTGGGAACATGAAAGAGCAACAGGCCCCCGATTGCTCGTGCTACGTGAAGGAAGGTCCTTTTGTGGGCACTTCTAAAAACGTAGATTTTATCCGCTATGCCGACGTATTGCTGTTCAAGGCGGAAGCATTGATCCAATTAGATCGCTCCGACGAGGCTTTGCCGATCATCAACCAGATCCGTGAACGTGCCGCCGCCAGTACACAGCGTCCGTTGGAGGCCGGGGCCTCCGATATCTATAATATAGGCACTTATGATAATTTCCCCAGCAAAGAATTTGCCTTGCAGGCCCTCAAATTCGAACGAAGGCTGGAATTCGCCATGGAAGGACCACGGTTTTTCGATTTGGTACGCTGGGGCGAGGCAGAGGAGGTACTTAACGGATATCTGGCCGAGGAAAAAACGAAGAGGGACTTTTTGTCCAACGCCGTTTTCACCGCCGGCCGAGATGAATACTACCCCATTCCACAACGTGAAATCGATTTTACGGGAGGACTATACGTCCAGAATCCTGGATATTAAGATACGTCGGTCTTGAAGAGAACTCGTTAGGTTCGAGTTAGTTTGTTTGAGTTAGTTTAGAACGCGGGCCGCAGGTCCGCGTTCTTATTTATCGGCCACCAGCGAGGCCCCCTTTTGTTCCTGTTCCTTAAGGTCTTCGACAAGTTTTAAGGCTTCCGAAACCACGTCGCTACAAAGTATGATCAGGCCTCCGTCGGGTATATTATTTATGGCATGGTAGATGGCTTCTTTCTCAGAAGGAATGACTGTGGTCTTTACGCCGGTATTTTGGGCTGAGATACCATCTTTGAGCATCTTGATCAATTCCTCCTCTGACTTTCCACGTAAATGTTTGTCTTGTCGGATGATGATCTCGTCGAACATCTCGGCCGCAATTTTGCCCATCTCGTTATTATCTTCGACTCGCCGATCGCCGATACCGGCAACGATACCCAATTTATGGGTCGCCTCGATTTTATCTGTAAATTTTTGAAGGGCCCGCATTCCGGACGCGTTATGTGCGTAATCGAGCAGGATCTGAAATTTTTCGAACTTAAAGAGATTGAGACGTCCGGGGGTTTGGGAGGCCGAAGGGATAAATGTCTCCAGACCCGCCTTCATATCTTCAATGGATATGTTCTTGACGTTACAGGCGATAATGGCCGGCAAAATGTTCTGAATCATAAATTTGGCCTTTCCACCATAGGTCAACGGAATGTTTTCCGCTTTCATGATCCGCATTTTCCAAGTGCCGCGGCACAGGGTAACGTATCCGTTTTCATAGACTGCGGTGATGCCTCCCTTGCGCTGAAGGGCTTTGATTCTCGGATTATTTTCATCCATAGAAAACAGCGCGATATTGCAATCCAGTCCTTTTCTCATATCGTATACCAAGTCGTCGTCGGCATTCAAGATAGCATATCCGTCGGGCAATACCGTTTCTGGAATTACACCCTTTACCTGTGCCAATTGTTCGATGGTATGAATGCCCTTCAGGCCCAGATGATCGGCAGCGACATTAGTCACAATGCCGATATCACATTTCGAAAAAGCGAGTCCTGCCCGTAGAAGACCACCTCTCGCACATTCAAGTACCGCAAAGTTTACGGTGGGGTCGCGAAGTACGAATTCAGTGCTTTGAGGGCCCGTGCAGTCCCCTTTCATCAACAATCGATTCTTGATATAGACCCCGTCACTTGTGGTGTATCCCACGCGATAGCCCGACATCTTTGCCATATGGGCCATTAACCTTGTTGTGGTCGTTTTGCCGTTGGTACCCGTGATGGCTACTATGGGAATGCGGCCTTTATCGCTCTGACTCGGAAAAAGTTTGTCTACCACCGGGGCGGCCACATTTCTGGGCAGACCTTCCGTTGGGGCCAAATGCATGCGAAAACCGGGGCCTGCGTTCACTTCAAGCACAGCGCCACCGGTTTCGGATAAGGGCTGGCTGATATCGCTGGTCATTATATCGATGCCCGCGATATCGAGATCGATGATTTTCGAGATACGTTCCGCCATCGCCACATTGGCCGGGTGTACGATATCGGTTACATCTTCCGCCGTTCCGCCAGTGCTAAGGTTGGCGGTGTCCTTTAATACGAGTTTTTCGCCTTTGGGCAACACGGAAGCCAATGTATATCCGGCATCCTCGATAATGGTCTTGGTCAAATCGTTGACGGTGATTACCGTTAGTTCCTTTTCATGGCCGTAGCCCCGACGGGGATCCCTGTTCTTGTCCGCGATCAAGTACTCAATGGTCGATTCGCCATCGCCGACCACATGGGCAGGGGAGCGCAGCGCAGCAGCCACTAGCACATTGTTGATGACCAATAGACGGTAGTCGTGACCGGTAATATAGTTCTCGACGATAACCCGACGCGATACTTCTTGGGCGGCGCGAAAGGCTTTCAAGGCTTCCTCGTACGAATTGATATCTACCGAAATACCACGGCCATGGTTACCGTCAATAGGTTTGATAACCAAAGGGAACCCGATATAATCGCAGGCTCCTTTGAGGCTACTTTCCTTGGAGATAATATCGCCTCGTGGCACCTCTACCTCGGCCTGTTCTAAAAGATGCTTGGTATCTTCCTTATCACAGGCCAGTTCGACCCCGATACTACTGGTTTCACTGGTCACCGTGGCCTGTATGCGCTTTTGATGTGCACCATAACCGAGTTGGCAAAGTGAATATTTATTGAGGCGTATCCACGGAATGCCCCTGCGTTCGGCCTCCTCGACGATGGAGCCCGTACTGGGGCCGAGACGTTCGGCCTCCCTCAGCTCGCGCATCCGTTGTAGGTCGGGGTCGATATCGTAGTCCTTGGCGGCGATCAGTGCTTCACAAATAGCAACGGCAGCTTTTGCTGCGTAACGCCCAGCATTTTCTTCGATATAGGAAAATACGACACTGTATACCCCTTTTTCCCCGTAACCCCTCGTGCGTCCGAAACCGGTATCCATTCCTGCCAAAGTCTGTATTTCAAGGGCGATATGTTCGATGACATGGCCCATCCACGTACCTTCTTCGACCCGCATAAAAAATCCACCAGCACAGCCTTCAGAGCAGCGATGTTCGTACATTCCGGGAAACAAAGCCTTTAAACGCTCGCCGAAACCTTCTATTTTATTGGAGGGCAAATCTTCCATGGCCTCTAGGTCGAGCACCATCACGATCAGTTTCTCTCGGCGAATGGACCAATAGTTGGGTCCGCGCATAGCATTGATTTCCCGTATTTTCATAGCTGGTTTTTAAAGGGTTTATAGTATTCTGGAAAAGTAACAAGATATGATATTTTTAAGGAGTGAAACCGTATTTTTGTGCCCCAAAACAAGAAATTCATGAGTGTTAAAGGTATTCTGATCCCCATTGGTGGAAATGAGGACAAAGGTGTCGAGATTCAAGAGGACTACCTCATGGAATTTGTGCAAGAAAGTATCTTGGCCCGTGTGGTAAAGGAGAGTGGGGGAAAAGAGGCCGCAATAGTAGTAGTTCCGACCGCATCGCGCATTCCCGATGAGGTGGGTCAAAATTACTTACAGGCCTTTGGGAAACTAGGATGTACGAACGTGCAGGTTATGGATATCCGAAAGCGCGAACAGTCTGAACATCCCAAAAACATAAGCCTGGTAGAGCAAGCGGATTGCGTGATGTTCTCCGGAGGGAATCAATCGAATATCACCAAAAAAATTGGTAATACCACGATTCACAGGATATTGGCGGACCGATATAAGAACGATAGGTTCGTCATCGCGGGCACCAGTGCAGGCGCCATGTGTATGTCAGGCGAAATGATTACCGGTGGTAGTAGTAAAGAATCGTTCATCAAGGGCGCTGTGGGAATGGCCAAAGGGATGAATTTTATATCGAACCTCATTATCGATTCCCATTTCATTACCCGAGGCAGATTCGGAAGG
>JBATUY010000172.1:0-34895 GCA_049671465.1 Pricia sp.
CATATTGCCGTCGTATTGTCCGCCAGGGAAAAAGCGACCGACCAGCTGGTAGCTTTGCTGAATAAGGCCGCTAAGCGGAAGGCTTATAAAAAGGATCTGGACATCCTTGAGAAATACCAGAAATACAACTTCAAGGGAATTGACCTGTCCTCGGAGTTTACGGCTTTGGCGAAGCTGCTCGAAGGCGTAACATTGCTAGGCGACTATAGCGCAAAGATTAAAGACCAAGTGCTGTCTTTCGGAGAACTGATCTCTGGAAAAGTGGTCACCCGATTGCTACAGGATAAAGGCGTGAATGCCAAGTTTCTAGACACAAGGCAACTGCTGAAAACAGATTCCAATTTTGGGGATGCTTCGGTACTTGAAGCGGTTTCCAAAGAAAACATCCTAAAAAAGTTCGAGCAACTTGAACGCGATGCGGTACCCATTCTTACCGGCTTTATCGCCTCCGATGAACATGGCAATACGACCACCCTGGGCAGAAACGGCAGTAACTATTCCGCCGCTTTGTTCGCCAACTTCCTAAACGCCGAAGAGTTGCAAAATTTCACCCATGTCGACGGTATATTTACGGCCAATCCCGATTTGGTATCCGATGCCAAACGCATCGCCAATCTATCCTACGGGGAAGCCAATGAACTGGCGAATTTCGGGGCGACGATTTTACATGCCAAAACCATCATCCCCCTTATTGAAAAAAACATCCCGCTGCGAATTCTGAATACCTTCAACAACGATAATGAAGGTACTTTAATCAGCGCCAAGACCGAAAAAGACGGTATCAAATCCCTATCCGTAATCGAAAATGTATCCCTGATCAATCTAGAGGGTAGGGGGCTGCTGGGAAAAGTGGGTATCGACGCCCGTATTTTCAAGACCCTCGAAAGAAACAATATCAGTGTCAGCATCGTATCTCAAGGTTCCTCGGAAAGGGGCATCGGATTAGTAGTGGAATCGGATAAGGCGCAACGGGCGAAAAAAGCGCTGGATGCCGAATTTGAGGGCGATTACGCTAGTAGGGATATCAATATGATTACGGTATTGGATGAAGTTTCGGTCATTTCCATCGTGGGTCAAGACCTCAGTACGTTTCATTTGCCCTATAACGCTTTGATTAAAAATCAGATTGTACCGCTACTCTTCAATAACACCGTTTCGGGGAAAAATGTAAGCCTCGTAGTTAAGAAAGCAGACCTCAACAAGGCATTGAACGTAATGCACGGCCAAATTTTTGGGATAAGCAAGAAAATAAACTTGGCCTTGTTCGGACATGGCAATGTAGGTGGAACGCTGATCGATCAGGTATTGAAATCCGCAAAAACAATCGAGGAGCGCAAGGGAATCGAAGTCAAGATTTTTGCCATAGCCAATTCCCGTAAGGTACTTTTTGAGAAGAAAGGCATATCCAAAAACTGGAAAAAAGCTATCGAAGAAAAAGGGATATCCTACACCATTGATGATGTCATAAAATATGCGCGAGAAAACCATCTCGAAAATTTGATTGCCGTGGATAATACCGCCAGCCAAGATTTTGTGGCACACTATGTCGATTTTGTTTCCAACGGATTCGATTTGGTATCCTCTAACAAAATCGCCAATACCTTGAGCTTTGATTATTATCGTTCGTTGCGCGCCGAACTGGTCAAAAATCAAAAGAAGTATTTGTACGAAACCAATGTTGGTGCAGGACTGCCCCTAATAGATACTATAAAGCTGTTGCATCTCTCCGGTGAGAACATTACCCGTATCAAAGGCGTTTTTTCGGGTTCGTTGAGCTATATTTTCAACACGTTCTCGGAATCCGACAGGTCCTTTTCAGAGATATTAAAAGATGCGATGGAAAGTGGCTATACCGAACCCGATCCTCGGGAAGATTTGTCTGGGAATGACGTTGGCCGGAAGTTGTTGATTCTGGCACGGGAACTAGATTTGAGCAACGAATTTGCAGACATCAATATTGAAAACCTGATTCCCGAAAAATTAAGAAAAGGCAAAGTCGATGCTTTTTTACAGCAACTCGATGTTCTCGACAAAAAGTTTGACGCGATCAAAAACGAGCAAAAACCAGAGCATGTACTCCGATATGTGGGCGACCTACACGGCGACCTGCAAAAAGAAAAAGGTATTTTAGAGGTGCAACTCATTTCCGTGCCCAAGCAAAGCGCCCTAGGCCAAGTAAAAGGATCTGATTCCATCATTGAAATCTATACGGAATCTTATGGGGAACACCCGCTGGTCATTCAAGGTGCCGGTGCGGGGGCCGCGGTTACCGCGAGGGGCGTATTCGGCGATATTTTGCGGATTGCCGAAAAGGGATGATGTTTTTAAAAGTGAAAAGTGAAAAGTGAAAAGTGAAAAGTGAAAAGTGAAAAGTGAAAAGCTTTCTGCTCCGGCCTGTGCTCCATTCTTTGACTGCGCAATTTGAAACGGTGCCGAGGTGCGGGAATGACAAGATATATATGGACAAAAAATTCGAAACTAACGCTATTCGTACCCAACTGGACCGTACGGAAAACCTAGAACATTCCGTACCCCTATATCTCACCTCGAGCTTCGTCTTCGAGGATGCCGAAGATATGCGGGCCTCGTTTGCCGAGGAAAAACAACGGAATATTTATTCCCGATACTCCAATCCCAATTCCTCTGAATTTATCGAAAAGGTCTGTCAGATGGAAGGCGCCGAGGCAGGCTTCGCATTTGCATCTGGTATGTCGGCCGTATTTTCGACCTTCGCGGCCCTGCTAGACAGTGGCGATCACATCGTTTCTTCGCGAAGTGTCTTTGGTTCTACCCACAGCCTGTTCACAAAGTTTTTCCCGAAATGGAATATCGAACATTCCTATTTCAAAGTCGATGAAACGGAAAGCATTGAAGCGCTGATTCGACCTCAAACAAAAATTCTGTATGCCGAAACCCCGACCAATCCCGGTGTTGATGTCTTGGATATGGAAGCCCTCGCCCAAATCGCCAAGAAACATAATTTGATATTTATAGTTGATAACTGCTTTGCTTCTCCCTATCTGCAGCAACCTATAAAATTCGGCGCCGATTTGGTAATTCATTCCGGCACGAAGTTGATGGATGGTCAGGGCAGGGTTTTGGCCGGCATTACGGTCGGAAGCCACGAATTGATCGATAAAGTCTACCGGTTTTCAAGAATTACAGGGCCCGCTTTGTCCCCATTTAACGCCTGGGTACTCTCCAAAAGTTTGGAGACTCTAGCGGTGCGGGTCGATCGACATTGCGAAAATGCCTTGAAGCTGGCGGAATACTTAGAGGGCCATGAAAAAGTGAACTGGGTAAAATACCCCTTCTTAAAGTCCCACCCAAAATATAAAATCGCCAAAAAGCAAATGAAGGCCGGGGGCTGTGTAGTCGCTTTTGAAGTCAAAGGCGGATTGCAGGCTGGTCAAAAGTTCTTTGACACCATTAAACTGTTGTCCTTGTCCGCCAACCTTGGTGACACGCGAAGTATTGTCACCCATCCGGCTTCCACTACCCACAGCAAATTGACGGTCGAAGAGCGCGCCGAAACGGGTATAACCGATGGTATGGTGCGGGTTTCTGTCGGACTGGAACATGTTGATGATATTATTGCAGATGTTGGGCAGGCGTTGGGGTAGATACTTTTGATTATATTAGCAATATGCTCTCCAAAAAGACAAAATACGGCCTAAAAGCCCTTACATATTTAGCGTCCCAGAAGGATAATACTCCGGTTCAGATCGCGGAAGTTGCAGAAAACGAGAATATATCCCAAAAATTTCTGGAAAGTATTTTGTTGTCGCTCCGTAAAACGGGATTCCTAGGTTCTAAAAAAGGTAAGGGAGGGGGTTACTATTTAATTAAGGACCCAAAGGAAATATTGATGACCGATGTGATGCGTATTCTTGAAGGTCCCATTGCTTTGGTACCTTGTGTAAGTCTTAACTTCTACGAAAAATGCGATGATTGTCCCGATGAGGCCACCTGCTCCGTGAACAAATTGATGCTTAAGGTAAGGGATGCCAATCTCGAGGTGTACCGCAATAATACATTGGCCGACTTGATTATTTAGCTGTCCATGCTATTGCATTTGACCCGTTTTCTTCAAGATCAGTATTGCATTTAAAAGAAGATCCTCTGTGATCTTATCGGGCCAACAGGTTTCAATGCACCGTTCAACGCCCTTGATATATGCCAGATCACTTTTTTTGTTGAATAATCAATAATTAAGTACGCCCAATTTTATCAATCTACTAAATCTATAGGGTAAAAGTAATTTTTGGTCGTTATGTCCGTCCTATACAATAATATTATTTTATTTTTGTTTACTCTATTAAGTTGATGGGGTAATTAGATTGACGAACCAATGATTGTAGATCAATTGATTTTAGATAAGGGAGCATCCAAGAAAAAATTTGCCGAGGACCAGCAGTCCGAACGGCCTGTTCGCAGTATCGCAAAGGCGATCAGCTGGCGGGTAATCGGCACCTTGGATACGCTTTTGATTTCGTATTTGCTTACCGGCGAGGTAGCTATCGCAGCATCAATTGCTTCCATAGATTTTGTGACCAAAATGTTCCTGTATTTTTTTCACGAACGCGTTTGGAACAAAATCGGATGGGGTAAATAAAATATAAGACTATGGGATTTTCACAAGAATCGATCAAAAGATTGAACGGACAGTTTAAAGGCATTCCACCGGAGGAAATTATTTCTTGGGCCATAAAGCATGCGGAAAACCCAGTGGTTACCACCAATTTCAGGCCTTATGAAGTGGCCATTTTGAATGCCGTTGCCGATGTGAAGGCAGATATTCCGGTCATTTGGTGCGATACAGGGTATAATACTCCGAATACGTATAAGCATGCTGAGGAACTTATCAGTAGATTGAACCTGAACATCGATTTATATGTACCCCAACAGACGACCGCGCATCGTGATAGTGTGATGGGCATTCCGCAAATCGACGACCCGCTACATGCCGAATTTACGAAACAGGTGAAGTTAGAGCCATTTCAAAGGGCAATGACCGTCCACAAGCCGGATGTTTGGTTTACCAATTTGAGAAAAGGACAGACCGCGCTACGTGATTCTTTGGATATTCTAAGTCTGAGCAAAGACGGCGTTTTGAAAGTGAGTCCGTTTTACTATTGGAGCGACACCCAGCTGGATGCTTACTTGAAACAACGCAATTTACCCAACGAACATGAATATTTTGACCCGACCAAGGTTTTGGAGAATCGGGAATGTGGCTTGCACACCTAGTAAAACACAAATACAAAAATCAAATATAAATTCAAGGTTTGTAAAAGGGCCAAAGATTTCATTTGAACTTCAATTTTATGAAAGATACATCGCATATAAACGCCCTAGAAAACGAGGCCATCTAAATTTTTAGAGAGGTAGCGGCGCAGTTCGAAAAACCGGTGCTTTTGTTTTCCGGTGGAAAAGATTCGATTACGCTGGTACGTTTGGCACAAAAGGCTTTTTGGCCCGCAAAGATTCCCTTTCCGTTGATGCATATCGATACGGGCCATAATTTTCCGGAGACCATAGCGTTTCGCGATAGACTTGTTGAGGAACTCGGATTGGAACTGATCGTAAGAAACGTTCAGGATTCTATCGATCAAGGGAAGGTAAAGGAAGAATCGGGAAGATATTCCAGTAGAAATTCCCTTCAGACTACCACATTGCTCGATGCCATCGAAGAATTCAAGTTCGACGCCTGTATCGGCGGGGCAAGGCGTGATGAGGAAAAAGCCCGCGCCAAAGAGCGGATTTTTTCCGTTCGCGATGATTTCGGCCAGTGGGACGAACGCAACCAACGTCCCGAACTTTTCGATATGCTGAACGGCCAAATCGAATTGGGGCAGAATGTTAGGGTTTTCCCCATCTCGAACTGGACGGAGCTTGATGTCTGGTCTTATATAAAGGAGGAAGAAATCGAAATCCCATCCATTTATTTCGCCCACAAGCGAAAAGTGTTCTTAAGGGATGGTTTGATATGGTCGCATTCCGACTATGTCTATCAAGAAGACGACGAAGAGGTTCTGGAAAGAATGGTACGTTTCAGAACGGTAGGGGATATGAGCTGTACGGCGGCAGTATTTTCGGAGGCTTCGGATATTGAATCCGTAGTGGCGGAAATCCGTGATTCTACCATTTCGGAACGTGGGGCCCGTATCGACGACAAACGCTCGGAAGCGGCGATGGAAAAACGGAAGCAGCAAGGATACTTTTAAATATAAAAAAATGGAAGTTTTAAAAATAGCAACAGCAGGTAGCGTAGACGACGGCAAGAGTACCTTGATCGGTAGGTTGCTGTACGACACAAAATCCTTGACCACCGACAAGCTCGAGGCCATTGAAAAGCGAAGCAAGAAAAACGGATATGATTATTTGGATTTCTCCTTGGCGACCGACGGGCTTGTAGCCGAGCGGGAACAGGGCATCACTATCGATGTAGCGCATATCTATTTTTCTACCAAAAAGAAAAGCTATATCATCGCCGATACGCCCGGTCACGTCGAGTATACCAGAAACATGGTCACGGGCGCATCGACCTCGCAGGCCGCCATTATTCTGATCGATGCCCGAAAGGGGGTCATCGAACAGACCAATCGCCATTTCTTTATCAATAACCTGCTTCGGGTTAAAGAGGTGGTCGTAGCTATCAATAAAATGGATCTCGTTGAGTTTTCCGAAGAACGATACGGCGAAATCAAAGCGGATTTCGGAAAGCTGATGGCCAAACGGGACTATGCCGACCAGAAAATCACGTTTATTCCCGTAAGCGCCCTGAAAGGTGACAATGTCGTCAATCGATCTAAGAGCATGCCTTGGTATAAAGGTGAAACGTTATTGGAACATTTAGAAGGTCTCGATCTTGCGGCAGTTTCCAATGTCGGCACACCACGATTTCCGGTACAGTACGTTATTCGCCCGAAAACCGATGAGCATCACGACTTTAGGGGGTTTGCCGGAAAAGTGTACGGTGGCGAATTAAGTGTAGGCGACGAGGTCGTTGCCCTTCCATCGCAAACCCGTTCCAGAATCAAGGACATCTATTTCCACGATAAAAAATACCGGACCGCTTCAAGGCGTTCATCGGTAACCATAACCTTGGAAGATGAGATCAACCTGAGCCGTGGCGATATGTTGGTCAAGGCCGGTGACCTCCCGACCATAGACAAGCAATTTACGGCAACGATTTCTTGGATGGATTCCGAAAATCTTATCCCAGGAAAGAAATACGTGGTGCAGCACGGAGTTAATAAAGTGCTGGCCAAAGTAGCGACTATCAACCATAAAATACATCCAGATTATTCGGGTATCGATGAGAAAGCCGATAGTCTCGGAATGAACGATATCGCCGAGGTCAGCTTTAAGCTGAACAAACCGATTTTTTACGATCAATTCAAAAAACACCGTACCAACGGCTCGTTTATTCTGATCGATACGCAATCGAACAGTACTGTCGGAGCTGGTTTTATCAATTAGTGGTACCGTAAATCCCCTTTGTTTACCATCGCTGAAAGAGTTTCAGGGCAAAAACGAAGACAATAACCGATTATTACCTATTTATCCTATAGGAAAAATAGACATAAAATCTCAAACCTTCCGGTAGGCAGGTCGAACAGCTAGAAATTAAAATAATGCAAAGTTTTCAAACCGAGATAGAAGATCCGATTGTCGAAAAGGACATTTTAGAGCTGGAGAAAAAAATACACCAGTTCAAAGCGGGCAAGTTAGACGAGGAAAAATTTCGAAGCCTGCGTTTGGCCCGTGGCGTTTATGGCCAGCGGCAGCAAGGGGTGCAAATGATCCGCATCAAACTGCCTTACGGTAAGGTGACCTCGAAGCAGCTGCATAGAATTAGCGATGTATCCGATGAATATTCAAGGGGTCGCCTTCACATAACTACGCGACAAGACATACAGATTCATTATGTCGACCTTGACCGCACCCCAGAACTATGGGCGGAATTGGAAAAAGACGATGTCACCCTCCGCGAAGCCTGTGGCAATACCGTACGTAATGTAACCGCTAGTGAAACCGCTGGTATCGATAAAGACGAACCCTTCGATGTTTCGCCCTATGCCGATGCACTTTTCAAATATTTTTTACGAAACCCCATCAGTCAAGAAATGGGTCGAAAGTTCAAGGTGTCCTTTTCCTCGAGCGATGCCGATACGGGATTATCGTACATGCACGACCTCGGCTTTATCGCCAAAATCGAGGATGGCGTTAGAGGATTTAAAGTCATGCTGGGCGGCGGATTGGGTTCACAGCCCCGTCATGCCGATGTGCTTTTCGAATTCCTTCCTTCGGATAAAATAATTCCATTAATGGATGGGGTCATCCGGGTTTTCGATCGCTACGGTGAACGCAAGAGCCGGGCCAAGGCGCGTATGAAGTTTTTGATTAAGGATGTCGGTCTAGAAGGATTTAAGACCTTGCTCGAGGAAGAACAAAAGGCCGTTCCACATCAAACCTATCCCATAGATGCGGACGCCTATCCCAAGATTGAAGTTGCCTCAACCCCTTTTCCAGAAGTTACGATTGCCGATCAGGATGCCTTTGAGAAATGGAAATCCACCAATATCGTTCCCCAAAAACAGGAAGGGTATGTGGCTATTGGTATTAAAGTACTCCTAGGTGATTTCTACACGGACAAGGCCCGCTTATTGGCCGATTTGGTCCAGAAATATGCTGCCGGGGAAATCCGATTGTCCCTACGCCAGAATATTTTGATTCCGTATGTAAGGGAAGCGGCAATCGCTTTTTTCTATACCGAATTGCAGAAATTGGGATTTACGGAAATTGGTTACAACACGGCTTTGGATATTACCGCCTGCCCGGGTACGGATACCTGTAATTTGGGTATCGCCAGCAGTACCGGTATCGCGGAGGAATTGGAACGGATTATCAAGGAAGATTATCCGCATTATATTTCAAACCCCGATGTGGTCATCAAGATCAGCGGGTGTATGAACGCCTGCGGACAGCACAATATGGCGAACATCGGTTTTCAGGGGATGTCCGTCAGAACAAAAGATAAGCTGGTAGCTCCTGCATTGCAGGTATTGTTGGGCGGCGGTAACATCGGAAACGGTGAGGGTCGCTTTGCCGACAAAGTAGTGAAGGTGCCCAGCAAACGTGGCCCGGAAGCCTTGCGTTTGATTCTCGACGATTTCGACGCCAATGGAAACGGAAAATCCTACGCCGATTATTACGCGGAAAAGGGACAGATGTATTTCTATGATTTTCTAACGCCCTTGTCCGATACCGACAATCTTACGGCAGAAGATTTTATCGACTGGGGAAATACCGAAAAATATAAGAAAGCCATTGGTATCGGCGAATGTGCGGGGGTGGTCATCGATTTGATCGCGACCTTGTTGTTCGAGAGCGAGGAGAAAATCGAGAATGCCCAAGAAAGCTTGGTAGCCAGAAAATGGGCGGCGAGTATCTATCATTCCTATTCCTCGATGGTCAATTCGGCAAAAGCTTTGTTGACCTCCGAAAAGGTAAAGGTCAATACGCATGCAAGCATTATAAATGATTTTGATGAAAAGTTCGTTGCCAACGGAAGAATTTCCGTCCAAGGTGGTTTTGAAGCCTTGGTACTACGGTTGAAATCGAACGAACCTACCGAAGCTTTCGCCAAAACCTATTTGGCCGACGCGAAAGTATTTTTGAAAACTGTCGAACAATTTAGGGAACAAGAACTGGCAGAAGCATAAGGGATATGGATAATGAACTATATACAAACGAAATGGATTCGGCACCGGCACGCATTGGCAAGGGTAGGGGACTGTTGACCGTTGTCGGTGCAGGCCCCGGTGATATTGAACTGATCACACTAAAAGCCGTAAAGGCTTTGAAAAATGCCGATGTGGTGCTATACGATGCCTTGGTGAATCCCGAATTATTGGAACACGCCCCCAATGCCGAACATATTTTTGTCGGTAAGCGCAAAGGTTGCTACGCCTATCAGCAGGAACAGATCAATGAGTTGATCGTAAGCCGGGCGAAGTCGCACGGCCATATAGTTCGCCTTAAAGGTGGCGATCCCTTTGTTTTTGGTCGTGGTGCGGAAGAAATGGAGTACGCCGCCAAGCAAGGTGTTGATGTGGCTATGGTACCGGGGATATCCTCTTGTGTATCTGTACCGGCGATTCAAAATATTCCGGTCACTAAACGGGGGGCGGCAGAAAGTTTTTGGGTGATTACGGGAACGACCAAAGAACACAAATTGTCGGCCGATGTAGTATTGGCCGCAAAAAGCAGTGCGACGGTCGTGATTTTAATGGGGATGTCAAAACTATCCCAGATTGTGGAATTGTTTAAAGAAGAAGGAAAATCCGATGTACCCATCGCCATCATCCAAAATGGTACCCGAAAAGGAGAGAAGGTCGGGGTTGGAACGATAGCATCCATAGAACAGGAAGTCGAACGGCAAGAACTGGCCAATCCGGCTATCATTGTTATCGGCGAGGTAGTTCGACATCGAGAGCGTATCCTAGAAATACAGGAACAATATACTGTAGTTGGTACGCAAATTGAGACCTTAACACCGTAATGGTGCTTCCAGAAAAATACCCGGAATTAGCTATGTAGGATGAAATACCGTTAAAGGCGGGGCTTAGTAAAATGGAACAGGTTCCTGCTTTCGTGGAAACCGAAAAAATAGTAATTAGTTATGATAGAAACAGATCTGATAGTAATAGGCGCCGGCCCGACCGGACTTTTCACGGTATTCGAAGCCGGACTGCTCAAATTGAAATGCCATCTTATCGATGCCTTACCGCAGCCCGGTGGGCAGTGCTCGGAGATATATCCAAAGAAACCCATTTATGATATTCCGGCCTTTCCGGAAATCTTGGCGGGCGACTTGGTGACCAATTTGATGGAGCAAATCAAGCCTTTCGAACCTGGCTTCACCTTAGGCGAACGCGCCGAAACTTTAGACAAGCAAGAAGACGGCTCGTATATCGTAACGACCAACAAAGGCACGAAACACCACGCTCCCGTAGTCGTTATCGCTGGCGGATTAGGTTCGTTCGAACCCCGTAAACCGCCCATCGAGAATATTATTGATTTTGAGGATAAAGGCGTCGCCTACATGGTCAAAGACCCTGAGGTCTACCGTGATAAAAAGGTAGTGATTGCCGGTGGTGGCGATTCCGCTTTGGATTGGGCCATATTTTTGGCCGACGTCGCCTCTGAGGTGTCGTTGGTACATCGCAGAAAGGAGTTTCGAGGAGCCTTGGATTCCGTTGAAAAAGCCGCTGCTCTCGCCAAGATTGGAAAAATCAAACTGTTCACCGAGGCTGAAGTGAAAAGGCTGTACGGCGATGAGCATCTCGAGGCCGTCGTTATCAAACACAACGACTCCGAAAAAGGCGAGACCTATGTTGAGGTCGATAATTTTATTCCCTTGTTCGGCCTATCCCCGAAATTGGGTCCGATCGGCGATTGGGGACTCGAAATCGAACGAAACGCCATCAAGGTCAATAACGCCAAAGATTACCAGACCAATATTCCCGGTGTGTTTGCTATAGGAGATGTCAATACCTATGAAGGTAAGCTGAAGCTGATTCTTTCAGGTTTTCATGAGGCGGCCGTTATGTGCCAGTTCGCCTACAAAATCATTAATCCCGGTAAACGCTATGTGATGAAATATACGACCGTTGGTGGGGTTACGGGTTTTGATGGGTCTAAGAAGGAAGCCAAGAAAGAGGTGGTGCAGAGTATTGCGTAATCGCAGTTGATTAGAACATGCTTTTAAAAATACGGCCTTCTTGCAGCTATATGCTGTTGAGTTGGCCGTTTAGATTTTCAAAAGGAAGGTATTAATTGACGTAAGTTCTCCTGAACCTTAATTAATATTCAAAAACCGTCAGTTTCCTTTGTTTTTGAACCTTCTGTACCGTTACTTTGTAGTCAGTTCATATCTAAAATTGAAACGTTATCAAGAAAGGTGGAGGGACTAGACCCTTTGAAGCCTTGGCAACCCTTGACCTATCCAAAATACTTTTGGCGTTTGAGAAGGTGCTACGTTCTATCACGTCGACGGCGTGACAGATAACCAAAATAAAGACTTTCAGTCTGTTTTTTCCTCTTGATACTTAAAACTTTAGATAAACCCGTACATAGCTATGGGTTTTAACATGGTATATCTGTATGATTAAAGAAATACTTCAACAACGGATTTTAATCCTTGACGGTGCCATGGGCACGATGCTGCAACGCTATAAGTTTACAGAAGAGGATTTTCGGGGCGAGCGTTTTAAGAATTGGGAACATCCACTACAAGGTAATAACGACCTCTTATCGCTGACACAACCCGAAGCCATTGCCGAGGTGCATCGTAAGTATTTCGCCGCCGGTGCCGATATCGTGGAAACCAATACTTTTTCGGGAACCACTATCGCCATGGCTGATTATCATATGGAAGAATTGGTGTACGAGCTCAACTATGAGTCCGCCCGTATCGCCAAAAAGGTAGCCGATGAATTTACGGCCAAGGAACCCCATAAGCCCAGATTTGTTGCCGGAAGCATCGGTCCGACCAACAAAACGGCCAGTATGTCGCCCAATGTCAACGACCCCGGATTTCGCGGTATCTCTTTCGATCAGTTGCGTGTTGCTTACAAACAGCAGGTAGAGGCCTTGTTAGATGGTGGTGCGGATTTGCTTTTAGTGGAGACCATTTTCGATACGCTTAACGCCAAGGCCGCTCTTTTTGCCATTGAAGAAGTAAAGGAAGAACGCAATATCGACCCGCCAATAATGGTGAGCGGTACCATTACCGATGCTTCCGGAAGAACCTTATCCGGACAAACTGCGGAAGCCTTTTTGATTTCTATTTCCCACATACCTATTTTGTCCGTTGGATTTAATTGCGCCTTGGGCGCCGATCAATTGGTGCCACATTTGGAGGTGTTGGCCAACAAATCGGAGCATTTCGTTTCTGCGCACCCCAATGCCGGTTTGCCCAATGCGTTTGGAGAGTACGATGAGACCCCAGCACAAATGGCAGCGCAAATCAAGGAATACCTAGAAAAAGGCTTGGTCAACATTGTCGGCGGATGCTGCGGTACGACCCCGGAGCATATCACGGCCATTACTGAATTAGTCAAAGAATATGATCCCAGACCAACCGTGGTCGAAAGTGTATAGATGAAAGAAACATCTCCAAAATACTTAAAATTAAGCGGCCTTGAACCGCTCGTTGTTACCCCCGAAAGCAATTTCGTGAATGTGGGGGAGCGTACCAACGTGGCCGGTTCAAAAAAGTTCTTGCGTCTAATTAAGGAGGAAAAGTTCGAAGAAGCCCTTGATGTGGCCCGGGATCAAGTGGAGGGCGGGGCCCAGATTATCGATATTAATATGGACGATGGCCTGATCGATGGCAAGGAAGCTATGGTCAAGTTTTTAAACCTTGTCATTGCAGAACCTGATATTTCTAGGGTTCCCATTATGATCGACAGCTCAAAATGGGAAATTATCGAAGCCGGATTGCAGGTCGTTCAAGGCAAGTGCGTAGTAAATTCCATCAGCCTTAAGGAAGGAGAGAAAGAGTTTATACACCACGCGAAACTTATCAAGCGATACGGCGCTGCGGTCATCGTCATGGCCTTTGATGAAGTTGGCCAAGCGGACAACTATGATCGAAGAATAGAAATTTCGAAACGTTCTTATGACATTTTGGTCGATGAAGTCGGCTTTCCGCCCGAGGATATTATTTTCGATCTTAATATCTTTCCGGTGGCCACGGGAATGGATGAGCATAAGCGCAACGCCCTCGATTTTATAGAGGCCACAAAATGGGTGAGAACGAATTTGCCCTATTGCCATGTGAGTGGCGGGGTCAGTAATGTCTCCTTTAGTTTTCGGGGGAACAATCCCGTTCGTGAGGCCATGCACTCGGTTTTTTTGTACCATGCCATCAAAGCAGGTATGAATATGGGTATCGTGAACCCGACGATGTTGGAGATTTATGATGACATTCCCAAAGATCTATTGGCACGTGTCGAAGATGTGATTCTCAACAGACGGGATGACGCCACCGAACGTTTGTTGGATTTTGCCGAATCGGTTGTCGGCAAGGCGAAGGAAAGCAAAGTCGATCTATCGTGGCGCGAAGAATCTTTGCAGAGCAGGATTACCCGGGCGTTGGTCAAGGGTATCGACCAGTATATCGTCGAAGACGTCGAGGAAGCGCGGCAAGTGGCCGACAAGCCTATCGAGGTTATCGAGGGGAATCTAATGACCGGAATGAACGTGGTCGGCGACCTCTTCGGCAGCGGGAAAATGTTCTTGCCGCAGGTGGTCAAATCCGCACGGGTCATGAAAAAGGCCGTCGCCTATTTGCTACCCTACATTGAAGAAGAAAAGCTATTGAATCCACAAGAAGGCGATACCGAGGGCAATGGTAAAATTCTGATGGCCACCGTTAAAGGCGATGTACACGATATCGGAAAAAATATAGTCAGTGTCGTGCTGGCCTGTAATAACTATGAAATCGTCGACCTCGGCGTAATGGTACCCCCGGAAAAAATTATCGCCAAGGCCATCGAACACAACGTAGACGTCATAGGTCTCAGCGGATTGATAACACCTTCGTTAGATGAAATGGTACATCTTGCTAAAGAGATGCAGCGGAAGAATTTCACGGTTCCGTTATTGATTGGCGGCGCAACCACCAGTAAAGCACATACGGCAGTTAAGATCGATCCGCAGTATAGCCAGTCCGTCGTACATGTGAACGATGCCTCGCGAGCCGTAACCGTGGTGGGCGATTTGCTGCATAAAGAGACCGCTACCGCCTACAAAAAATCCATCAAGGACGATTATGAGGTATTCCGGGAGAAATTCAAGAACCGCTCACAGCATAAGGAATATAAACCTTTGGAAACGGCACGGGCCAACAGGTTCAAAATTGATTGGGACAGCTCGGAAATTGTAAAGCCCGAGCAACTCGGCATTCAGGTCATCGAGGATATGGACTTAGAAAAACTAGTGCCCTTCATCGATTGGACCCCCTTTTTCAGAAGCTGGGAGCTACACGGGAAATACCCTGATATTTTAACGGATACGATAGTAGGCGAACAGGCTACAGATTTATTCTCCGACGCCCAGAAAATGCTGAAAGAAATTTTGGCCGAGAAGAAATTACACGGCAAAGGTGTTTTTGGACTATTCCCGGCCAACACCTTGGAAAATCACGATGACATTGAAGTCCACTGTCACCCCGAGCCTGCCTCGCCGACAGGCAGGCGCAGTCGAGGAGCTGAACAAAATCAAAGTCAAGAGGGAATTGAGCGAAGTCAAGAGGCCGATCAAGGCCAAGGAACCTGTCGAGACCAAGGAGCCGAACAAGGTCAAGCCGGCAAGACCGATCAAGCACCGATCGATGACAAAGCCGAAACAAAAACCTTCACCTTCCGAACCCTGCGCCAGCAATTAAAACGCCGCGACGGTATTCCCGATTACGCTTTATCCGATTTTATCGCTCCCAAGAACTCGGGCAAGCAAGATTATATCGGCTGTTTTGCCGTTACCACAGGTTTCGGTACCGATGAACTATCGGAGCAATATCGTAAGGACCTCGACGACTATAATTCGATAATGGTCAAGGCATTGGCCGACCGCCTGGCGGAGGCTTTTGCGGAATATTTGCATAAGGAAGTCCGAATGAAACATTGGGGCTACGCTGCCAACGAAGATTTGGACAATGAAGCCTTGATAGGCGAAAAATACAAAGGCATCCGCCCGGCGCCAGGATATCCCGCCTGTCCCGATCATCTAGAAAAACTGACCATTTGGGAGATGCTGCAAGTCAAAGAGCGCATTGGCATAGAACTGACCGATAGTTTGGCCATGTGGCCCGCCTCATCGGTCAGCGGCTACTATTTTGCCAACCCTGAAGCCAAATATTTCGGACTTGGAAAAATCAAGGAAGACCAAGTCGCCGATTTTGCCCAACGAAAGAAAATATCTTTAGAAGAAGCTACCAAATGGCTGGCCCCTAATATTGCGGACGACTAGTATGAAGAGATGTATAGCGCTGATACGAATTATTGACCGACTACTATGAAAATTACCGAGCACATCAAAAAAGCCGAGGGGGAAACCTTATTTTCCTTCGAAATCATACCGCCGCTGAAAGGCCATAGAATTCAGGAGCTCTACGATAACATCGACCCGTTGATGGAGTTCAAGCCCCCATTTATCGACGTTACGACATCCCGCGAAGAGTATGTCTATATCGACCGTGATGGCCTGCTCGACAAAAAACTGACCCGTATGCGCCCCGGCACAGTCGGTATCTGCGCTTCGATAAAACATAAGTATGACGTCGACACGGTGCCGCATCTACTTTGTGGTGGATTCTCGAAAGAGGAAACCGAATATGTATTGGTCGATTGTCATTATTTGGGCATCGACAATGTTATGGCTTTGCGGGGCGATGCCATGAAAGACGAAAAATATTTCAAGCCGACCAAGGGGGGGCACGAATACGCCAAAGGCCTTGTAAAACAGTTACACGATTTGAACTGCGGTAACTATCTACACGATACCGTAGAGACCGACCACTGCGCCGATTTCTGCATTGGGGTCGCGGGCTACCCCGAAAAACATCTGGAAGCCCCTTCCCTTAAATCGGACTTAAAGCGCTTGAAGGAAAAAGTCGATGCAGGCGCGCATTATGTGGTGACCCAAATGTTCTTCGACAACCAAAAATTTTTCGAGTTCGTCGATGCCGCCAGAGAGATGGGTATCGATGTTCCCATAATCCCCGGCATCAAGCCCATTGCCGTAAAGCGCCATTTGCAGTTGCTGCCTCAGGTTTTCCGTATTGACATTCCCCAAGATTTGATCGATGCCGTTGATGCCTGTCAAAATAATAAGGCCGTTCGCCAAGTCGGTGTCGAATGGTGCATTGAGCAGTCTAAGGAGCTAAAAGCGGCGGGGGTTCCCGTACTACATTATTATTCCATGGGAAAATCCGATAATATTAAGGCTATTGCGAAGAAGGTTTTCTGAGAAAGCTGTTGGGCTTGCAATCTCAAATTTCTATTTGCGTATTTTGTGTTCCGCACTTCGTTCTTATATTTGCCCTTCATGAACCAACGTGTATTTCTCTTATTTTTGTTCGCTATGGGATGCGTTGGCGCCCAAGAGGATGCACCGAAAAATAATTACAGCTTCGATGCTAATGCCTTTTACGGTTCGATAGCATTGCATAACCCCGATATATCCCATTTGATCACCGAGCATCCGTCAGGTCTAATACTCGGGTACAACCGAAAAACCTACGGGTATGAAGATTGGCAGCAGGGTTACAACTATCCCGATCTTGGCGCATCCTTCATATATCAAGATATGGTCAACCCTGTTTTGGGGAAGAACTACGGCCTATACGCCCATTTTAATTTCTATTTCTTCAAACGGAATCTGCAGTTCCGTATAGCCCAGGGCGTCGCCTACACCAAGAACCCCTATGACCGCGACGAGAATTTTCGCAACAATGCCTACGGTTCCCGATTTTTGAGCTCTACCTATATGATGTTCAATTACCACAAAGAGAATATCTATAAAAACCTTGGTTTTAAAGCGGGTATTTCAATCGTTCATCTATCCAACGCCAATGTTAAGGCACCGAACACGTCTACGAATACCATAGCTTTTAATGCGGGGCTGGTCTATAACTTAGAGCAGGCCGAAACCGAATACATCCGAAGAGAAAACCTAAAGATTACCGAACCGTTCAAGTTTAATCTGGTTTTTAGGGGCGGCATCAACGCCAGCGATAACATCGGCCATGGGCAGTATCCGTTCTATATCTTTTCCGGGTATGCCGACAAACGCTTGGGCAGAAAAAGTGCCGTTCAGGCAGGTGCGGATGTTTTTTTCAGTAATTTTCTTAAGGAATTGATTGAATTTCAGTCTATATCCTTTCCAGAGAACAACATTGCCGCCGATACCGATTATAAACGGGTCGGACTTTTCATCGGCCACGAGCTCTTTATCAACAAACTATCCATAGTAACCCAATTGGGGTATTACGTATATTATCCTTTTGATTTTGAGGGCAGGGTGTACAATCGGCTGGGACTAAAACGATATTTTGGGGATAAGGTGTTCGGTGTCATAAGCCTTAAAGCCCATGGTGCCGCCGCAGAGGCCGTGGAATTTGGAATCGGTGTTCGTTTATAAAATTCGTCATGAAAAATTTTATTTTATTGTGGATCGTGTTTTTTTTCTTGGGATGCAATGGGGAAAATGCTCCCGACTGTTTACAAAATTCGGGAGACCCCATCCGTGAAGAGGTCGCCCTGCCAGAATTCACCAAGATTGCGGTCTTCGAAAATGTAGCTTTGGTGCTGAAACAAGGCGAGGTTCAAAAGGTTGAAATAGCAACGGGTGAATATCTGCGCGATGAAGTAACGGCCATCGTTGAAGGCGACCGCTTATTGTTACGAAATACCAATGACTGTAATTATTTTCGTGAATATGGCCTGACCACCGTTTACGTAACCTCGCCAGATATACGTGAAATACGAAGCAGTACCGGCCGAGCCATTAAAAGCGATGGTGTTCTAAGTTATGGCAACTTGACCTTGCTATCGGAAAGTTTCGTCAACACGGAATCCGAAACTACCGACGGGGAATTCGATTTAGAGGTCGATGCCCAAGATTTGGGAGTTGTGGTCAACGGTATCGCTTATTTTAAGTTGAAAGGCAATACCGAAAATCTCCGTTTGACCATTGCCGCCGGTGATTCGCGTATCGAAGCCGGGAATTTATCGGCACAAAGCGTAAGCTTGAACCACCGGGGGTCGAACGACATGTTCGTCAATCCGCAACGCGCCATATCGGGTACGATTCGTGGCGTTGGGAATGTCATCAGTTCGAACCGCCCCGACACCGTTGCCGTCGAGGAACTGTACAAGGGGCGGTTGGTATTTCAGTGAATGTTTCTTCGAAGAACGTATTTGAAATTCAAGGCTTCGAATCATAAGAATAGATGACTGGGCATTCACTTTTGAAACGCTTAGGTTTACCGCAGGTCATGTGAATAGTGTCGAAATATATGAATCCCGTTCAAAAATATCTGAAAAATCTTTTGGCCAAAAACCGTGTCATCGGCCGTGACCATACTTTGAACGGATTGGTAAAAGCAGACATGATTCTCGATCATTTAGTAAACGAAAAAAAAGTACCGGGACTTTCCATAACGGTTTTAAAAGATGGAAAAACCATTTTACAAAAGGGCTATGGTTATGCAGATTTAGAGAATCAAATTCCTGTCGACCCTACCCAAACGATGTTCCGTATTGCCAGCGTATCGAAACCCATTGCCGCCACTGCGCTGGCACATTTGGTTGCAGACGGAGAAATCGATTTGGATGCTTCCTTCTACGAATATGTACCCTACTATCCCCAAAAGAAATGGGATTTTACCATCCGACAATTGGCAAGCCACACGGCGGGTATACGTGGCTACCGAGGCATGGAGTATGGCTTGAATCAATCCTATACCATTAAAGAAGGCACTACTGTCTTCAAAGATGACGACCTGATTTATGAACCTGGTCAAGGGTATGGCTACAACAGTTTTGATTGGGTGCTGGTTTCCTTAGCCATACAAGAGGCGACCGGCATCCCTTTCGAGCAGTATGTGCAGCAAAAAGTGTTGTATCCCCTGGGATTGAAAAATACTTTTGCGGAAAGTCGCCCCGCGCGCCGTAGAGAGCTCGGAGGTAATCGAGAGACCGGAGACAGTCGAGTGGCAGGAAGTGACCGAGAAGCCGGAGACAGTCGAGTGGTAGGAAGCGACCGAGAAGCCGGAAGTAATCGAGAATCCGGAAGCGATCAAGGTGCCGAAAAAAACCCTATTCAAGAGAAATCGACAGCATTTGACAAAAGACAAAACGATCAGCACCTTACCAAATTCTACTCTAAAAACCGCTTAGGATTCCGCCCGGCCATTCCCGTAAACAATTTTTATAAGTTGGCCGGCGGCGGATATCTTTCCACATCCGAGGATATCGCAAAATTCGGGCAGGCCTATCTTGTCGGGACAATCCTTCCGGAAGCAATACGCGCCCAATTTTTGACTTCACAGACGATAAAAGGTAAACCGACCTACTATGGCCTCGGTTGGCAAGTCAGCGAAGATACCAAAGGTCGAAAATTTTATGGCCATGTTGGGAATGGGGTAGGGGGATACTCCAACTTTTTTGTATACCCCGAAGAGCAGATGGTGTTTGCCGTTTTAGTGAACTGTACTGATCCAAAAATCCAGGATGAGTTGGATGATGTGGTCGATACGCTGATCGATTTGCATAGAAACATTAATTTGTAGAAATTTATAGCATTGTTGTTGGCAATGAACCCAACCGATGCTGTATGGTTTCACTCGGAGTGTCAACGTATATCGAGATAGAGAAGGTTTTGGTAATGATCAAAACCGGAAGCGGACCATTCCCTTTTATTTTGTAACTGCGGATTAAATAAAACGAGATGAATACGATAGCATTCAAGAGCAGCATGATACTAGTCGTATCCATTTTTGGCATGAATTTGGCAATTACGGCACAAACGGCTATTTCCGGATATATCGACCTGAATGAGGATAGTTTACGGGTACAAAAAGTCTATTTAGCCAAACTCAACATAGACCACCTGCAAAATCTAAAATACGCCAAAGAAATCGCATGGTCGCAGGTTAGTGAGGATGGTGCCTTTTCTTTTGACCGCAAGCATATTTCCGACAAAAACGCCATCTACCGATTGTACGTGAAGGGTATGGAAAAGGCTATTGCAGATACTATTGCCCAAAGTAATGCCTTTATATTGTCAAGTTCCGATACCATAAATTTTCAAAAAGATGGGGTGCCATTGGGCAATTACACAAATAGCAGTTTGGCGGATAACGAGTGGCGGCGTATGCGGGAATTCGAAAAGCAATTGCCGCAATCTCAATTGGCCGAAAGCCAAGAGGCGTCACAATTAAAAAGCTACGCCAAAGACTCGCTGCGTATTCTTATGGTAAAGCTAATTGGCATACGGGAGCTGGAAGAAAAACAGTTACTCGATCATGACATCGCTAAAAACCCCGATTTCTATCTGGCGCTTTTAGACGAACTAAAAGAAAGTGATCTTCCGCCGGCGCAGTACCTATTTTTGGAAAAGAAACTCGCCTTTCTGACCCAAGAGATTATCCGTCAAAAATATGCTTGGAGTACCGCTATCAACTATATTCTTGGATTTTTGGTACTCGGTCTTGGAACACTTCTGATCGTTCGAAGAAAGCGAAGTTCCGTATTGCCTGATCTAAGCAGGCAAGAACGCAACATTCAAAACTTGATTCTAAAGGGCAAGACCAATAAAGAAATCGCCAACGAACTTTTTATCAGTGTCAGCACCGTAAAGACCCATATCACGAATATTTATAGCAAACTGAAAGTATCGAACCGGCGTGAATTGTTACGGCGTTTTCAGAATTAGCACGGGAACTATTTACATCAGGCCAGTCTTAGAATTATCTCGTTTTGTTTTGGCATACTTACGGGTAGACCTATATAACTGATATAATTTATAAATAGCCTACGAGATTTCTAGAATGATTACAATTGTTCAACTACATTAAAATACAATCTTAAACAGTCAAAGTTGTCTAAGGTTTTTAGTAATTTAGTTCAACGAAAATTAAAACATTACTATGAAAACATTGAAGACATTTTTAGCTATAGGTATAATCACCTTGATTTCAACAAATCTTTCCGCACAAGAAATTACTGCCTTTCCTGGAAGCTGGGGCGAACAATTCTACCAAGATAAAGAAAAACTTACCTGGAAAGAGGTCAACAAGATTATGATGGAGAGCCAAGTGGCGCAAGCAGAATGGCAGAAGTCCAAAAAACTCGCTTTGGGCGGTCTTACGTTCGGCCTTGCTAACTTAGGGTCTACCGCTTGGCTAGTTTATAATATCGATCAAAGCAAACCCCTTACGGGACCAATCATTGCGGCAGCCGGAACAGGGCTGGTGGGAATGATATTCTTCAAAGCTTCTGGAGACAATAAACGCCGGGCCATTCTGAATTATAATGACAATTTAGATAATGGAACTTCTTTTCGGGTAGTCCCGGTCAGCAATCAAAATGGAACGGGCTTGGCATTAAAGTTCTAACTATTTAAACGGTTATAAGGTTTAGCAGATCAGATTGATATGCTTAAGGGCAAAAAAAATCCGTATAAAACCAATTTTTTAATTAAAATTATTACTTTAGCAAAAGTTTAAGTGTACCATGTCAAAGCAATATTTCTTTAACGGTTTCTATTTTTACTTCTTTTTTGAAAGAGAGGCGGGACCGTTGTGATATATTCGAACATATAGACAATAGAAGTCCCGCTGCTGGCGGGACTTTTTTTTTAAGCCAATCCGAGATGTTAAAACGAAGGGAATTTTAGATTTTCTTTTAAGACAAATAAAAAATTGCTTCAGTAGAGGGGCATAGGAGTAATATAATGAAACAAAGAATAGCCATTCAGGGAATCAGGGGTTCTAACCATCATCAGGTAGCGCGGGAATTTTTTGGCGATGATACCGATTTGGTCGAAAGCATGTCGTTCGATTACTTGGTAGACCGGTTATTGGACAAGTCCGCTGACGTCGGCGTTATGGCCATTGAGAACTCCATTGCCGGATCTATAATTCCCAATTATGCCTTGGTCTATCACAATGATTTACACATTATCGGGGAACATTATCTGAATATTAGCCATAATTTGATGGTGCTCAAAGGGCAGACTATCGATGATATCGAAGAAGTACGCTCGCACCCGATGGCCTTACTGCAGTGCAAGGATTTTTTTCGTGATCATCCCAATATAAAATTGGTCGAAGATGTCGATACGGCCGAAACCGCAAAGCGTATCCAAGAACAGCAAATGAAGCACATCGCGGCAATTGCACCAAAGGTGGCCGCCGTGCTTTACAATCTGAACATCGTAGCGGAACAGATTCAGACGATTAAGAATAATGCGACCCGCTTTATCATTGTAAGTACAAAAAACAAGGTAATCCCCAAAAAGGAAATCAGCAAGGCCTCGGTTCGGTTTGTGACCGATCACAAACGCGGAAGTTTGGCCGCCGTGCTCAATGTAATGAGTGATTGCAACTTGAACTTGACCAAAATCCAATCGTTACCGATTGTGGAAACCCCTTGGAAATATGCCTTTTTCGTCGACGTTACTTTTGATGGATATGACCGTTTCAAGAAGGCGAAGACGCTGTTGGATATCATGTCGGAAGACTTTAAAGTTTTGGGCGAATACAAAAATGTGAGATTATGATAGCATCCAAAATAAACACTGCGGATCGATTGCAGACCGTCGAGGAATACTACTTCTCCAAAAAGCTGAGGGAAGTACGCGGTCTCATAGCAGAAGGTAGGCCGATTATCAATATGGGTATCGGCAGCCCCGATTTAGTACCTTCAAAAGCGATAGTAGAAAGTATTCAGAACGCCGTTTTGGACAACGGCGCGCATCAATACCAAAGCTATCAAGGCCTTCCTGAACTAAGGGGGGCCATTGCCACATTTTATAAGGATAAATTCGATGTAGATGCCGATCCGACCAACGAGATTTTGCCGCTAATGGGTTCTAAGGAAGGCATTATGCACATCAGCCTGGCCTTTCTCAATCCGGATGACGAAGCATTAATTCCCGATCCGGGCTATCCTACCTATACATCCGTAACAAAATTGGTGGGGGCCGTGCCCAAATATTATGATCTGTCCGAGGAAAACGGATGGTTTCCCGATTTGGATATCCTACAGCAACAAGACCTTTCAAAGGTAAAGATCATGTGGATCAGCTATCCGCATATGCCGACCGGTGCTACGGCCGATGCCGAACAGTTTAGAAACTTGATAGCCTTTGCCGAGAAGAACGGTATTTTGCTGGTCAACGATAACCCCTATAGCTTTGTGCTGAACGAGACGCCGATGAGTATCCTGTCCGTCGATGGGGCCAAAAACGTCGCATTGGAACTGAATTCCCTGAGCAAGACCTTCAATATGGCCGGATGGCGCGTCGGTATGGTCTTGGGCAGTGCCGAACACCTCGAAGCGGTGCTAAAAGTAAAGAGTAATATGGATTCCGGAATGTTCTATGGTATTCAAAAAGGGGCGATTACGGCCTTGAAAAGTGCTGCAGATTGGTTCGATGGATTGAATGCGGTCTACAAAAAGAGAAGAAATTTAATCTTCGCATTGGCCGATGCCCTGCAATGTACCTGCGACAGGGATGCCGTCGGAATGTTCGTGTGGGCCAAGTTGCCCGACGGAAGTAAACCTTCGGAAGCGTTCATCGATGACATATTGTACGATAAGAATATTTTTATCACGCCCGGTACGATTTTCGGAAGCAATGGCGAAGGCTATATACGGTTTTCGCTTTGTGTAACCGAGGATAAAATCCGGGAGGCTATCGGGAGGTTTTAGTCAAATCAGGGGTTCAGGCCTGTCCACAAAAATCTAAAATCTCATTTCTCAAATCGACCTGCCGACAAGCAGGTCTAATAACCATTAAAATGAACATCTTTATAATCGGTCTCGGCTTAATCGGAGGTTCTTTCGCTAAGGATATCAGACGTCTACGTCCTGAATCAAAGATGTTCGGGATCGATATAAATCCGGCTCATGAAGAGAAAGCCTTATCCTTGGGGATAATCGATGTGCGGTCAAGCTACGACGAGCTCGGCAGCGCCGATATGGTCATCGTGATGGTTCCGGTAGATGCCATGGTCGTGGAGCTTCCTAAAGTATTGGATGCCGTAAACGATGATTGTGTGGTCTTCGATGGAGGTTCGACCAAGAACCTGGTCTGTAAAACGGTGGCCGATCATCCAAAAAGAAGAAATTATCTGTCGGCGCATCCCATTGCAGGAACGGAATTTTCAGGGCCTTCCGCGGCTATCGAAAATCTATTTACGGGCAAGACCAACATCATCTGTGAGGTAGAAAAGACCGCCTTTAAAATACAGGAAAAGGCGTTGAACCTCTTTCAGGAAATGGGCATGCGCATCAGTTATATGAACCCTGAAGCGCACGACAAGCATATCGCCTACGTGTCGCATTTGTCACACATCAGCTCTTTTATGTTGGGAAAGACGGTAATCGAAAAAGAGAAGAACGAACGCGATATTTTTGACATGGCGGGCAGTGGTTTCGAGAGCACTGTTCGCCTCGCCAAAAGTTCGCCCGCCATGTGGACGCCCATTTTTAAGCATAACAAAGAAAATGTTTTGGATACGTTGGGCGAATATATCCAAAACCTGCAGGAATTTAAACAATTGCTGGAAAATGACGACTATGAAGGTATTTACAACGAAATGAACGACACCAATAAGATTCGGGAAATTTTGAAAGGGATACCTTTGAATAAGTGAAATGTGGAAAGCAGATAAGGCGAGTTCTATTTTTTGAAATTTTAAATAATAAACCAGAAACATTGAAAAATGGGAAGTTGATGTCCCTGCCTGCCCGACCGCAGGTTCGCAAGAATGATAAAACGAGTAAATTATGGAAAACACAAAACAAATGAGGTCATGGTTAGATGAGATGAATCTCGACCATCCATTAGTAATCGCCGGCCCGTGTAGTGCTGAGACAGAAGATCAAGTAATGGGCATCGCCAATAACCTCAAAGACACCGACGTCAATTACTACCGCGCCGGTATCTGGAAGCCCCGCACCCGTCCCGGAAATTTCGAAGGCGTTGGGGCACTCGGACTTAAATGGCTGCAAAGGGTCAAAAAAGAAACCGGAATGAAGACCGCGACCGAAGTGGCCAATCGCGCTCACGTCGAGCTGGCTCTTGAACACGACATCGATCTATTGTGGATCGGGGCACGATCGACCGTGAGCCCCTTTATCGTTCAGGAAATCGCCGATGCACTTGAAGGTACCGACAAAGTGGTTTTGATCAAGAACCCGGTAAACCCAGATCTTTCGCTGTGGCTTGGAGCTGTTGAACGCCTACATACCGCGAACATCAAAAAGCTGGGAGTAATTCACAGGGGGTTCTCCTCTTATGAGAAGTCCAAATACCGGAATATTCCCGAATGGCAATTGGCCATTGACTTGCAGACCCGTTTCCCAGATCTGCCCATCATCAACGACCCTTCGCACATCACCGGAAAGCGCGATATGATTTTTGACGTTTCCCAGACCGCATTGGATTTAAATTTTGATGGATTGATGATCGAAACCCATCATGATCCCGACAATGCTTGGAGCGATGCTGCCCAGCAGGTAACCCCTGATCGTTTGGTGCAGATTATGCGTGACCTGCGTATTCGAAAAGAAAGTTCGCCCGAAGCGGAATACAATACCAAATTGAGCAACTTACGTGCCCAAATCGATGTTTTGGACAATCAGATTATCGAAACCATGGGAAAACGTATGAAAATCTCCGACGGTATCGGTGCCCTGAAAAAGAAAAGAAACGTAGCCGTCTTACAATCTACCCGATGGAACGAAATTTTGGGCGCGATGATTTTAGAAGGCGAAGCAAAGGGACTGAGCGAAGAGTTTATTCTGAAACTTTTCAAGGCCATTCACCAAGAATCGATCAACCATCAAGAGAAAGTAATCAATGGCTGAAAATAGTTTACGTCTTCCGACCTTCGGATAGAGAAGATAGGGGGGTACCAAAATGTGGAAGCTTTCTAAGATTTGAAAGAAGGCAGCATCTAAACTTTTTGTTGGGTACCGACCCTGTCTGCCGGTTAGGCAGTATTTTCGACTATCCCTCCGTACCGGTCAGTCGGATTGTGCCCTAATGAAGTCATTTTTTAGTTGCATAGCTTCCGAGACTTCGGGACTACGAAACTAAAAAATAAGGAAACCCGTCTGCGTAGGGCGGTTTAGGGTACAAACTTATAGGGCAGATAATAGAAAAAGTTTAAACGAGTTCAAAATTTGAGACCCCCTCTTACGGTAGGAGTCCGAGGGCACATCACAAATAAAGCCGTCTCGAAGGGTTTTGAGACGGCTTTGTTTTGAGCTTGCGTTTTACTCCTTCTTAAATACATATCGCGTAATAAAAATACCCTGGCCATCGCCTTGTCCGGAATCTGATTCAACGCCGCTGGTGACGAACATCAGTTCCCATCCCTCTTGTACCATCGCCGTCAATTTTGAGGAAATGACGGCATCGTTCGCCGCAATGTTCTGAAACCGGATACCCGCAATATTGTAAAAGTTGAGCAGTTTGGTTTCCTCAAAATTCTTTACCCGAATTTCCCCGCGGTCCGATTTGTTCCGGGCGTTGTCATCCTCGGTCTGAACGCTAGTAAATTCTGTAGCATCCTTTTCCTCTTGGGCGTCGATAATACGTGAGCGACCGAGACCGCTCGGTACTATTGATTCTACGCTGGTGATAATCTTGATTTGCTGTGCATTGACATCATTTATGGCCAACGCAAGGCAGGCACATACAAGTAGTACTTTTCTCATTTTTATATATTTAGATGAATACCTTCGTGAATTTATATCCTAAATTCTGATACTACCCCCTTAATCCTTAAATTTTTGAAAAAATACTGGATTTCTGGGAAAAGCTACTCCATGAAATCCGGTAGAAAAGTTCAAGCGAAACCCTAAGTGGCAAGAACCGTTAAATTTTGCCCCGTTTACCTTAAAAAAAGCGTTATTTTGTGTTATGGATGATTGCAATACGAAAGAATGAGGGGAACCGTTTATAAATCTACGGGCAGTTGGTATAGCGTAAAGACCGATGAGGGTGGTTTTATCGAATGCAGAATTAAGGGCAAGTTCCGTATTCAAGGGATAAAAAGTACCAACCCGATTGCGGTTGGCGATGTGGTCGAATACGAAATCGAGCAATTGGGAGACGATGAGGTAGGTACGATTTCGGCCATCGAGGACCGGAAGAACTATATCATCAGAAAATCGGTCAATCTTTCAAAACAGACCCATATCATAGCCGCTAACCTTGATCAGGTATTTTTACTGGTGACACTGAACAATCCGACTACCTATACGCTTTTCATTGATCGCTTTTTGGCCACGGCCGAGGCGTACGACATTCCGGTTGTTTTACTCTTCAATAAAATCGACGCTTACAATGATGAAGAAATCGCCGAGATTAAATTTTTGGCCGCCCTATATCGGGAAATCGGTCATACCTGTATCGGTATTTCGGCGCTAACGGGCAAAAATGTCGAAAAAGTGCGCGAGCTGATGAAGGATAAGACCAGCATGTTTGCCGGACATTCCGGGGCTGGGAAGTCCACTTTGGTCAATGCCCTGGAATCGGGATTGGACCTAAAGACCGCGGCTATTTCGGCCCAGCATTTACAAGGGCAGCATACCACTACGTTCGCGGAAATGTACGACCTTAGTTTTGGCGGGCGCATCATCGATACGCCGGGTATCAAAGGTTTTGGCGTGGTGGATATGGGAAAGGAGGAAATAGGGGATTATTTTCCGGAGTTTTTTGCACTCAAAGACGGTTGCAAATTCAACAATTGCCTGCATTTGAACGAACCGCAATGCGCCGTCAAGGAGGCCTTGGAAAATGAGGAAGTCTCTTGGAGCCGTTATCGAAGCTATGTGCAAATGGTGACCGGGGAAGATGAAAATTATCGAATAGATATTCATGGGCAAAAGTGATGGTATCATTTTAAAATAGGTGTGAACTTGAATGCTGATGTCGCCAAATGAAAGCTGTAATCCAAAGAGTGTCAAGGGCAAGCGTTACCGTAGAAGGCAAAATTATTTCGGAAATTGAGTTCGGACTTCTAATATTGTTGGGCATTGAGAATGCGGATAATCAAGAGGACATTGAATGGCTATCCCGCAAAATAATAAATCTTCGGATTTTCAACGATGCCGACGGGGTGATGAACAAGTCCTTGAGAGACATGGGCGGTGATGCCATAGTGGTCAGTCAGTTTACCCTGCATGCCGCAACCAAAAAGGGAAACCGACCGTCTTATATCAAAGCCGCGAAACCGGATGTTGCGATTCCCCTTTATGAGGATTTCATTCGACAAATCGAAAAAGATTTGGACAAAAAGGTAGGCACGGGTATTTTTGGGGCCGATATGAAAGTCGATCTACTGAATGACGGTCCGGTAACCATAATTATCGATACCAAGAATAAAGACTAATGAGCATTTCAAAAGCACAGCAAGACGTCGACGATTGGATCAAAGCCCACGGCGTGCGTTATTTTAACGAACTGACCAATATGGCGCAACTGACAGAGGAGGTAGGGGAGGTGGCACGAATTATCGCCCGCCGTTACGGCGAGCAAAGCGAAAAGGCGTCGGATAAGGATAAAGATTTGGGCGAAGAATTGTCAGATGTGCTGTTTGTGGTGCTCTGTCTCGCCAACCAAACCGGTATCGATTTGCAAAAAGCCTTCGATAAGAAGTTGGCCCTGAGGGCCGAACGCGATCACGACCGGCATAAAAACAATAAAAAGTTGAAATAGCGTTCCTTTATTTTATGTTTGTAAACCAAAATTGAACTTTAAATTGAAACTACAGCTCTCCGCACCTCCAAGCAACCCTATTTCTGCCAATATCGAAATTACAGGTTCCAAAAGCGAATCCAATAGATGCTTGTTGCTTCGAGCATTGTACCCGAAAATCTCGATTGAAAACCTATCCAATTCCGATGATGCCGAAGTCATGGAAAAGGGATTGCAAATTCAAAATGGCACAGTGGATATCCACCACGCCGGTACGGCCATGCGTTTTTTGACGGGCTACTTTGCATCCCAAGAAGGCAAAGAGGTAACGCTCACCGGTTCTCAGCGCATGACCGAGCGTCCCGTAAAAGTATTGGTCGAAGCGCTGCGGAGTTTAGGTGCGGATATTGCCTACGAAAAAAACGAAGGCTATCCTCCCATAAGTATCAAAGGTCAAAAACTGGTCGAGAAAAGGGTCAGCCTTCCGGCTAATATTAGCAGCCAGTATATTACATCCCTTTTATTGATCGCACCAAGTCTTGAAAATGGACTGGAGCTCGAGCTGATCGGAAAAATAACCTCTGTGCCCTATATAAAAATGACCCTTGGGCTCTTGTCCCAGATAGGAGTGGAAAGCAAATTCGAGGGTAATACCATCACCGTGTCGCCAAAAAGCAATGTGGCGTCGACGCTTTTGACGGTGGAATCGGACTGGAGTTCCGCATCCTATTATTATAGTATCATGGCCTTAAGCGAAGTGGGCAGCAAAATTCGATTGTCGTCCTACAAGAAAAATAGTTTACAAGGCGACAGTGTGCTCTCGGAAATCTATAGGGATTTTGGTGTGGAAACGATTTTTTCCGAGAACCATATCCTATTGAAAAAGACCGCGGAATGCACGATGAAACGCGTAAATTGTGATTTGGCCAATGCCCCCGATATCGCCCAGACCATTGCGGTTACCTGTTTCGGTTTGGGCATCGGATGTCATTTGACAGGGCTGCACACCCTGAAAATCAAGGAAACCGATAGGCTAGAGGCCCTACATACCGAACTTACCAAACTGGGGGCCGATATTTCGGTCACCGACAAAAGCTTGACGTTGCGCCCATCGGGTGTTACGAAAGAGCATGTCGCCATCGATACCTACAACGATCATAGAATGGCCATGGCCTTTGCGCCCATGGCCTTGAAATGCCCCATTATGATTAACGACGCCGAAGTGGTATCCAAATCCTATCCCGATTTTTGGGAAGACCTTAAAGCCGTTCGAATCGGTGTAAGGGAAATATAATCACCCATTTACTTGACATCCCCTATCTCGGGGTCGTATATTTGCACCCGCAAAAAATCGTACGCGAACACTATTTTATCCATCAAATTCGAACTATGCCTATAAAACCGAACAAGTACCAGAAGATGAAGTTATCGCATTTCAATTTTGAACTGCCCGATAATCTGCTGGCCGAATATCCCGCTGAAAATCGTGACGAATCAAAACTGATGGTCATTCATCGCGAAACCGGAAAAATCGAGCACAAAATGTTTAAGGACATGATCGATTATTTCGAGGAAGATGATGTCATGGTCTTGAACAATACCAAGGTCTTTCCGGCGCGTTTGTATGGTAATAAAGAAAAGACCGGAGCGCGTATCGAGGTCTTCTTGCTACGCGAACTTAATGAAGAGCAACGTCTTTGGGACGTTTTGGTAGATCCCGCCCGTAAAATCCGAATCGGCAACAAGCTGTATTTCGGCGATGATGAAGATTTGGTGGCAGAGGTAATCGATAATACCACTTCAAGAGGTAGAACGCTACGTTTTCTATATGATGGTTCGTACATCGATTTTAGAAGAAAATTACGGGAATTGGGTCAAACGCCACTTCCAAAATATATTAAAAGGGATGTTGAACCTGAAGACGAGACCCGTTATCAGACCATCTATGCCAAGCATGAAGGGGCTGTAGCGGCACCGACGGCCGGTCTTCATTTTTCAAAGCACCTGTTGAAGCGATTGGAAATCAAAGGGATAGATTTTGCCGAAGTTACTTTACATGTTGGTCTGGGCACGTTCAACCCCGTTGAGGTCGAAGATCTATCGAAGCATAAAATGGATAGCGAGGAACTTATTATCGATGAGAAAGCCACCGAAATCGTCAATAAGGCCAAAGCTAAAAAGAAAAAAGTATGCGCTATCGGAACGACCGCTATGCGCGGGCTTGAGAGTGCTGTTTCTTCGGATCATTTGCTGAACGTTCACGACGGGTGGACGAATAAATTTATATTTCCCCCTTACGAGTTTAGTATTGCGGATGCGATGATTACAAATTTTCACCTGCCTAAATCGACGCTTTTAATGATGGTATCGGCCTTTATGGGGCACGACCTGATGAAAAGAGCCTACAAGGAAGCGATTATAGAGCAGTATAAATTCTATTCGTACGGTGATGCAATGTTGATTATCTAGTACGGATCTGTCATTTTCTGGCATTGCCCTGACCTAAATCGAAGGGAAGCCACGAATCTTAAGAATACATATTAAAAATCCCGTGTAAACCCTGTTTTCGTTTATCGGGATTTTTGTTTTTTATCTTTGAGCATATGGTGAACCAGACCAAAAAAAAGGACATTCGGGCGCTGACTAAGGAGCAGCTACGCGATTTCTTTGTATCCGAAGGCGATAAGGCTTTTCGGGGCAATCAGGTCTATGAGTGGCTGTGGCAAAAATCCGCACATTCGTTCGAGGGTATGACCAACCTCTCCAAGGAGACGCGTGATATGCTCGCCGCCAACTTTGTCATCAACCACATCAAGGTCGACCAGATGCAGCGCAGTAGTGACGGCACCATTAAAAATGCCGTTCGCTTGCACGATGATTTGGTAGTGGAGTCCGTACTTATTCCGACTAAAACGCGTACCACTGCCTGCGTTTCTAGCCAAGTAGGCTGTAGTCTCGATTGCCGATTTTGTGCGACTTCGCGTTTGAAACGTATGCGGAACTTGAATCCCGATGAAATCTATGACCAAGTTGTCGCCATTGACAATGAAAGTCGACTGTATTTTGATCGACCTCTGAGCAATATCGTGTTCATGGGAATGGGCGAGCCGCTCATGAACTATAACAATGTGCTGAAAGCGATTGATAAAATAACCTCGCCGGAGGGCCTGGGCATGTCGCCGAAACGCATCACGGTCTCTACGAGCGGTGTTCCGAAGATGATCAAAAAAATGGCGGACGATGAAGTACGGTTCAAACTGGCGGTTTCATTACATTCCGCCATCGATGACATCCGAACCTCGATTATGCCTTTTAATGCGACCTTTACCCTGACCGATCTTCGGGAATCCTTGGTATACTGGTATGCCAAGACCGGAAGTCGAATTACGTACGAATATGTGGTCTGGCAGGGCATCAATGACACCCAGAACGATGTTGACGCCTTGGTGGATTTCTGTCGGTTCGCGCCTTCAAAGGTAAATCTCATTGAATACAATCCTATCGACGATGGGGACTTCCGCCAAGCTTCCAATGCGTCTTTAGATATGTATGTGAATACCTTGGAGCGCAATGGCATCATAGTTACCGTTCGTCGCTCTAGGGGCAAGGATATCGATGCCGCTTGCGGGCAATTGGCGAATAAACAATAGGTGATTGCCTTCGCAGTTCATTGTAGAAATAAACTTAGAATATTCACGACTACCACCCGTTGCGACTGCAACTACCCACTTTATTTTCCCTAATTTTACGAAACCCAATCCTGAACCCGAATTCTTGAAAATCGTATCCCAAATAAAACAGCCTGTCGAACAGGAAATGGAGCTTTTCGAATTAAAGTTCAGGGATGCTATGTCTTCTCAAGTAGCCTTGCTAAATCGGATTACCTACTACATCGTAAACCGAAAAGGCAAGCAAATGCGGCCCATGTTCGTTTTTTTGACCGCTAAATTGTTGAATGACGGAGCGGTCAACGAGCGTACCTATCGCGGGGCATCGGTCATCGAGCTGATCCATACCGCTACCTTGGTACACGACGACGTAGTCGATGAAAGCAATAAACGTCGCGGCTTCTTCTCCATCAACGCCCTTTGGAAAAATAAGATCGCTGTTTTGGTGGGTGATTATTTATTGTCCAAAGGCTTATTATTGTCCATCGACAATGGCGATTTCGATCTCCTACGGATTATATCCGTCGCCGTTCGCGAAATGAGCGAGGGTGAACTTTTGCAAATTGAAAAAGCCAGACGCTTGGACATTACGGAGGAGGTCTATTACGACATCATCCGCCAAAAGACCGCGACACTCATAGCCGCCTGTTGCAGCCTCGGTGCCTGTTCCGTAAAACCTGATTCTCCCGATGTAGAAACCTTCCGGAAATTCGGGGAGCTTTGCGGGATGGCTTTTCAAATAAAGGACGATCTCTTCGATTACGGTTCAAAAAGCATCGGAAAGCCTACTGGCATTGATATCAAGGAGCAAAAAATGACGCTCCCGTTGATCTATGTGCTGAATAACTGTTCGACATCCGAAAAAAAATGGCTTATCAACTCCGTGAAAAACCACAATAAAGATAAGAAGCGGGTCAAAGAAGTGATTGCATTCGTAAAGGACCACGGCGGGCTGGATTATGCCGTGCAAAAAATGCTTTCCTATAAAGAAGAGGCATTGGAATTGTTGGCGGCCTATCCTTCTTCGGAATACAAGAGTGCGCTGGAACTAATGGTGAACTACGTAGTCGATCGGAAGAAGTAACACCGTTTGATCCTAGTTTTAGTGAGTAGTTTCCCGAACAGGTTTTAGCGAAAGGCGGCTTGGCTTTTGAGCGCGTTGAGGTCAAATATTAATGACTTTAGACCAATATCCCGTTTCATCGTTGATTCGACTGTCGATTCTTCGTCTACAAGCGTCAGCCTTTCTTCACGATTATTGTTAACTTCAAAAAAGTATTAAAACAAATTATCGGTGCAATTTCCAATATAGCATAGCGTATGACATCGTTTAGATTAATCGAGGCGCAAGTTTAAATAGAATTGCAAAAAAAATTCATCCCTCGGGCAACCATTCAAAAACATTACACGTCTATACCAATAGAAGACAATCAAAAGACCTTGAAAATCATACCTTTTTATAAAAACGAAAAGCAGCTGATCAAAAAATCGGCTTCAGGGAATCGGGAAGCACAGCGGCGTTTGTACGAAGAGCATGCGCCCAAAATGCTGGGTGTCTGCCGAAGGTATATTAAGGATTTACAATTTGCCGAAGACGTCATGGTATCCGGCTTTGTGAAAGTCTTTAAAAATTTGGACACGTTTCGGCACGAGGGGAGTTTTCAGGGGTGGATACGACAAATTATGGTGAGAGAAAGCCTATCCCACTTA
>JBATUY010000173.1:0-5314 GCA_049671465.1 Pricia sp.
TGGGACTACTATCCAACATGGGCTATATGAACTTTGACCTTTCCTTCAATATGAGGGCTAGTATTGGCAATTATGTTTACAACAATGTGAATTCGGCTAGGGCCCAACTAAATCTCCTACAAAATAATGCTGTAATCTCCAACCTACCTGTTTCTGTTTTGGACTCAGGATTCAATACCACTGAGGATGTCATTTTATCGGATTATTATATAGAAAATGCATCCTTCTTGCGGATGGACAATATTACAGTAGGGTATACTTTTGATAATGTGCTGAGTTCAAGGTCAAACGTAAGACTTTTTTCCAGTGTGCAAAATGTATTTACCATAACTGATTACTCAGGTCTGGATCCAGAAGTTTTTGAGAATGGAATAGACAATACTATTTATCCTAGACCAACGACGATTTTATTAGGTGCTAACTTTCAATTTTAAAATAATCGCTATGAAAAACAACAGATTATTATTTAGTGCAACGGTAATTACGTTCCTTTTGGTCGGATGTACCGATGAGCTAAATGTACTTCCTGAAGATCCGGACACGTTCTTGGTAGACGATTTTTATACAACTCCGGAATCCTATTTGCAAGGTTTGGCAGGGGTTTATGGCAATTTAGCCCTTACTGGTGCAGAGGGCCCGGAAAACTCCAATATTTCAGGATTGGACGCAGGTACGAGTCAATACGGCCGAGGTCTTTGGAACTTACAGGAGCTTACTACCGACGAGGTGATCTGGTCTTGGGAAAACGACCCTGGAACGCGGGAGTTGAACCGTAATACATGGTCGGCTGATAATGTTATTATAAGGGGGTTTTTCGGTAGAGCTATGACTCAAGTCGCTTTTGTGAATGAATATCTTAGACAGACTGCTGAACCTATTTTGGAAATTCGTGGTGTGGATTCGGCAACAAGGCAAAATATATTGGAATACCGAGCAGAGGCTCGATTTTTGAGAGCTTTGGCCTATTATCATATAATTGATTTGTTTGGGAAGGCAGGCTTTGTGACCGAAAGTGATCCAGTCGGAGCTTTTCAATCTCCCGAATACTCAAGAACCCAGTTATTTGACTTTTTAGAAAGTGAACTGTTGGCGATAATGCCCGATTTGGTCGATCCTTTACAAAACGATTATGCGCGGGTTGACAAAGCAGCAGCTTGGATGCTTCTCGCCAAACTTTATCTCAACGCAGAGGTCTATATAGGCGAAGATAGGTACGCTGCTTGTATGCAATATTGCGAACAAATTATCGATGCAGGTTTTCAATTGAGTCCAAATTATTTAGATGTTTTTAAAGCAGATAACGATTTAGGTAGCGCGAGAAACGAAATTATTTTCCCGTTGCTTTCCGATGGAGTTGTAACACAGAATTATGGTCCTACCACATTAACGGTTAATGGCCAAGTTGGTTCCCTAGAACAAAATGGGTTGGACTTTGGTGTTGTTGCAGGAGCTTGGGGCGGTGCTCTTAGGGTAACACGTCAATTTTCTGAATTAATGTTGAGTGGACCTTACGATACGGATGAGCGTAATACCCTAATAATAGGAGACCGACCTATTGATGCTGTGCCAATCAACAATAACGGTACCGGATATATCATTGGAAAATGGTCAAACATAACCTCACAAGGGAATACAGGTTCCGCAACGGAAATTGTGGACACGGATTTTCCTCTGTTCAGATTGGGCGATGTTTATTTGATGTATGTGGAAGCACATTTAAGGGGAGGCGGTGGAACTTTAGAAAATGCATTGGATTATTTCAATTCATTACGCATTAGGGCAAATAACCCAAATCTAATAACTTCAGGAGATTTAAATTTAGAATTAGTACTAAACGAAAGGTTGGTAGAGCTACATTGGGAAGGTCACAGAAGACAAGACCTTATCAGATTCAATAGGTATACAGGAGGAGTGTATAACTGGTCTTGGAAAGGCAGTGCACCAAACGGCATTCCTATCCCAAATTTTCGAAGTCTATTCCCCATTCCAAACGCTAGTTTGGCATCGAATCCAAATCTAAATCAAAACACAGGATATTAACGAACTAAAAAAAGAATAAAGATGAAGAAAATATTATATTTTTTGTTAGCGATATCCTTATCGCTTAATGTAGGATGTGATGAAGAAACAGGACCTGTTTTTGAGGCACAGGCTTCTGAAGAAGTATTTAATTTTGTGAATGAATTTGCAAATGAATATGCACTATCAGAAGAAACCGAGGACAATATTGCCGATAGGCTTATTTGGAACGATGCTGATTTTAATGTTCAATCTAATATCACCTACGAGATTCAAGGTTCCATTGACCCGACATTTGACAATTTTGAAATCGTCGGTTCTACTAATGAAACCAACTTTCCGGTTCTTGTAAGCCAACTTCTTAATTTTGCTGAAGCACTTGGTTTGGATGATGACCCAAATACATCAACTGAGGCAGGTACTCCTAATAATTTAGGTCAGGTCTTCTTTCGTGTAAGGGCCTTTTTAGGTACCGGTGCTGCTAACACCGAGGAGATGATGTCAGAAGTTCAGCCAATGAATATTCTCTGGTTGGAACAAATGCCAACGGGAGGCCCTTGTCCTTCTCTTTGGGTTGTTGGTGCGGCCGCGGTTGATGCTGGCTGGGATTGGGCGACACCTATAGAATTTATATGTAATGAAGGGGTTTATACCGCTAGAGTCTCACTTATAAACGACAGTTTCAGATTTTTTGAAATCGAAGGAGACTGGGATTCAGGTTTAAACTATTTGTATTTTACGGATGAAGGTTACACCATAGATGACCAATTGGAGAATGCTGGTGATGGGGATTCAAACTTCACATTTGTCGGCACGCCAGGTATATATGAATTTGTGGTTGACGACAATGCAAAATCCATTACTTTAACTGCTTCTACCCCACTATTTCTTTTAGGTGATGCAGTTCCTGGAGGTTGGGACTGGACGGCGCCTATAGAGGCACCGGAAACGAGCGCGTATATACGAACCGCTACTTTGGAGTTTAACACAGGTATTTTTAGATTTTTTGCTGTACGAGATGATTGGAATAGTGGCCTGAACTATCCCTATTTTGAAGATTTAGGGTATACAATAGATTCAAATTTTGAGAACGCCGAGGATGGGGACAGCAATTTTAATTTTGTTGGTTCACCAGGTACCTACGCACTAACCATTAACGAATTGGAACGCACAATTACCTTAGAATAAATCTTTTTTGCAAAAAACTTGTAATCAAGTTGAGTTAGTTTAATTGAAGCAGTTGTTTAAGGGGAATCTTTGCTATTCCCCTTTTTTTTTAACATGGTTATTATGAAAAATAAATTATTTAAAGCGGAACATTTAAGGGTGGGAACAGCTTTCTTAATTATGCTTACAGCATGTTCCGCCAGTGAAATGGAGCCCCCAAAAGAAGACCCTTCTAGTATGGATGATACGCCTATGGATGAAGTTGATAATAACCAAAATGAAGAACCCGATGAGTCGTCAGCTTTCTTTTATGGTGCTGATCTTTCCTATGTAAACGAAATGGAGGATTGCGGGGCAATCTACTATGACGAAAATAATTCAGCCAGAGATCCCTACGGAATTTTTAAGGAAGCCGGAGCCAATTTAGTACGTCTTCGTTTATGGCATAATCCTACTTGGACGGACTACTCTAACTTTGAAGATGTTAAAAAGTCCATTCAAAGGGCAAAAACTTTGGGCATGCAAGTTTTACTGGATTTTCATTATTCGGATACATGGACAGATCCTGCCAAACAAGAAATTCCAGCTGCCTGGATTGAGCAAATAGACAATACAGAGGCATTGGGTGATTTGTTATACGACTATACCTATGAAATTCTAAATAATTTGGCTAACGATAATCTCCTTCCTGAAATTGTTCAGGTCGGCAATGAAATTAATCCAATGATTCTACAGCAAGGCGAGTTGGAATGGCCTATTGACTGGGATAGAAATTCATCTTTACTTAATAGGGGAATTAAGGCCGTAAGGGACATTGCCTTTGAAAAGAATGTAGAGATAGGGGTAATGCTGCACATAGCGCAGCCTGAGAATGCACTTTGGTGGTTTGAGCAGGCGACCATTGCAGGTGTTACGGATTATGATTGGATAGGACTTTCTTATTACCCCATCTGGTCGGATTTTGAATTGGATGAAGCTTCTCAAGCCTTTTCAGAACTTATTAGTACATACTCCAAGCGCCTTATGATAGTTGAAACTGCCTATCCATACACCTTGGAAAATGCCGACAACGCAAATAATATTCTTGGTAGTGATGCCCTTGTAACAGGTTTTCCGGCAACTCCCGAAGGTCAATTGGGGTACTTGAACAAACTAAAGAAGGTAATTCAACAAGCTGGAGGTGAAGGATTGGTTTATTGGGAACCTGCATGGGTTTCGACCGGCTGCAGTACGCAATGGGCTCAAGGATCCCATTGGGATAACGCTACACTGTTTGATCATAATTATAAAGTAACAAAGGGTATGGAGTTTTACAATGCCAATTCCAAATAATTTTGATGAAACTAGGTTACTTTTTAGCTTTTTATTTGTTGTTCCTATTATTCTGGTCATGTACACCGACTGAAAAAATTAATGTAGTCCGGGATAGAGTAGATTTTGGAAAAGATTGGTTATTTCAAAAAGGTGACACTATCAAACCTGCTGATTGGATACCAGTCTCCTTGCCCCATACTGCAAATATAGAACCGCTTGTTGTAAACTATCAATGGCAGGGAATCTCTTGGTACAAAAAAGAATTTACAGTAGAAAAAGGTAAGGAAAACAAAAATCATTTTATCTATTTTGAGGGTGTTATGCAAGAGGCTGATGTTTGGTTAAACGGGAAAAAAGTCACCAATCACAAAGGAGGATATTTGCCCTTTACAGTTGATATCTCAAACGAGATAAAGACTACCGGGAACAACGAAATTCTTGTCCGAGTAGATAATCAAGATAATGAAACAATTCCACCAGGGAAGGAATTAAAGGTATTGGATTTCAATTTATATGGAGGTATTTATAGGAATACTTATCTTATAACTACGGGAGATGTGTATATAACGGATGCAGTCCATGCTAATGAACCCAACAGCGGTGGAATTTTGGTCCATTTTAAAGATGTTTCCGAAAGTTTTGCCAAAGGCATCGTTAAAAGCCATGTTAAAAATGCATCTGAACTTGAAAAACACGTTCATGCTGTTATGACTTTTAGTGACAATGAGGGGTTAGAAAAAGTATTTAAATCTAAGGAAATAGTTATAAAACCAAATGCCTCTGAAACTATTGAGCAATTAGTAACTATTAATAG
>JBATUY010000174.1:0-3803 GCA_049671465.1 Pricia sp.
GGTATATATACAGTTTGAGCTGTAAGTAATCGCTCAGATAATTGAAAATTAGCGAGATGCTGACCGCTACCACCGAAGTAGGTAGAAATATGGCGATGGCATCCGCTTTGGGGAAACCCTCGCTGGCGAAAACGGATACGACGTGAAAGGTCAGGCCCGTAATGAAAAAACTGTTGAAGGCCAATATGAGTCCGTACATCCAAAAGGCCCGGGTACGTTTGGCCTCTTTTAAGGTATATTGCTTTGCCAAAGGAACGGTCTTGGTATCGTTGCCGGTCTCGACGTTCTCCCCATCGGGGAGCAGACCGTGTGCTTCGGGGCGGTCTTTATAAAATTGGAGGATAAAAAAGCTGACCACGAGCAGGCCGCCCGCAAGAATTTGCCAAGCGCTTTGCCAACTGTAGCCCTCGATCAAGGCGTTTACCCACAGCGGGGAAGATGAAAACCCGAAGGATATGGCCACGCTGCTTATCGCGTTCACCTTGCCACGGTTCTTGTCGAACCATATCATAATTACGTTCCGCGAGGCCATCGTCAGTACGCCCTGCCCGGAAAAGCGCAACATAAAGAACAATACGGTCATCATTGAAAAAGGGATGAGCCACGAACTGGAATCCAATACTCGTTTGGCGAATTCGCTCATCTGTACCGACCATGAACATAACATCAACGCGAACGCCAAGGCAAGGGCCGCAAAAAAAGCCACGTAGCGGGCACCATATGTATCGAACCACACCCCTGCCCTGCCGATGACCAACGAACTACAAATGGTACCGATCATATAGGCGTTACTGAACTGGTTGCGAGATAGCCCCAAGGCATCTTTTACCGGATCGGTAAAAACGGAAACCCCAATGGTCTGTCCCGGAATACTGCAATAGACGCCGAGCGTACCGACCACCAAAATGACGTAGCCATAAAAGAAAGGACTTTTAGCGGGGTCGATAAGGGAGAATCGGCTTTTGGCGGACATATTTTTTTGGAAAGCCGCAAAAGTAAGCGGAATTGCAGGAGAAAGTCGTGAAAAATCGTCAAGATTTCACAAAACGGATACCGAAATCATGTTTTCAACGTTACCATTAAGTGAAACTTGGTCATTAGCGAAATCTACACTGAAAAATCGTCTCATGAAAAAAATAGTCTACTTCACCCTGATTTTTGCAAGCATCGTCGCTATGGGCAGTTGCTCTGTTGACGACAGTAACGATATTGAAATTATAAAACCGGGAGATACCACCATCTTTGGAAAGACATCCACTAAAAAACCCTCTTGACCAGAGGGTTTTAATACGATACTAATCTAACTTTCAACAAGGTTTCGACTGTGATTTAAAGGCGAAGTTACCCCGCTGTAACTTAGAGCAGGTCAAAAAACTGTAGAATCTAGAATGCCGCAAAATTTATAATGCCCCTGACGGTAGATAGATTCGACCGGACCGCATGTCCGTAAAAGTTCTACCAAATTTTAACCCTTTCTTCCGGCGCCAAATACAAATCGTCGGTTTTCTGAACCTTAAAGGCCTCATAGAATTCCGGAATATTTCGAACCACTCCGTTTACGCGAAATTCCCTTGGCGAGTGTGGGTCTGAACTGACCTGTGAACGCAGGGCCTCATCACGGGACTTTCCGTTCCAGACCTGTGCCCATCCTATAAACACCCGTTGATCTGCCGTAAACCCGTCCATTCTTTGGGGCGTTTGGCCGTTCAGTGATAGATGGTACGCTTTAAGGGCGATACTGAGTCCGCCCAGGTCGCCTATATTTTCGCCCAGCGTAAACTTCCCGTTGACATTGACATCGGGCAACACCTCGAAGTCATTGTATTGGGCGACCAACGCATTGGTCCGCTCCTCGAATTTTTCGTTGTCGGTTTCCGTCCACCAATTGCGCATGGCACCATCGCCGTCAAACGTACTACCGGTATCGTCGAAACCATGGCCTATCTCATGACCGATTACGGCACCGATACCACCATAGTTGACGGCATCTTCGGCTTCCATATTGAAAAAAGGCGGCTGCAAGATCGCTGCCGGGAACACAATCTCGTTTTTTGTAGCACTGTAATACGCATTGACGGTCTGCGGGGTCATACCCCATTCGTCTCGATTTATGGGCTGGCCCAGTTTCGCCAGATCGCGCTCATATTCCATTAGCGTTGCCCGCTCTAAATTACCGTACAGGTCATCGGGCTTGATTTCGATATCATAGGTCTTCCATGTATCGGGATAGCCGATTTTCGGAACGAATTTATTTAGTTTGTCGAGCGCTTCCTTTTTGGTTTCCGCACTCATCCAATCGAGTTGTTTGATGCTCGACTCATAGGCTTTCAGCAGGTTGGCGACCAAAGCCTCCATCCGTTGTTTGGCGGCCGGCGGAAAGTATTCTTTCACATATATCTTGCCGACAAGCTCGCCCAAGTTTCCGTTTACCGTCGAAACGGCACGTCGCCACACCGGGCGTTGTTCTTCCGTGCCCTGTAGTTCCTTGCTGTAGAACTCAAAATTCTGCTGGTCCAAAGCTTCGTTCAGGTCGGAGGCCTTTGCATCGATTACACTCCATTTCAAGTAGGTCTTCCAAGTATCCAAATCGGTTGCGGTGATAATGGTGTCGAGGGCCTTGCAATAGTCCAACATCATCACCCCTATTTTGTCTTGGTTTTCGAGGCCGGCTTCTTTAAGATAGCCTTGAAAATTAAATTCGGGCATAATTTCCGGGAGGGAATCGGCGGGAATCATGTTATAGTTTTCGACCAAATTCCGGGTATCTTCTTTATCCATCTGCTTTTCGGCCAGCTTGGTTTCCAAGTCCATGACGGTCTTGGCGGCTGCTTTCCCGTTACCGAGTCCGGCAAGGTCGAACATCTTGCCGACATGCTCGACATATTTCGCCTTGATTTCCTCCGAACGCTTGTCCGTTTTCAAATAGTATTCCTTGTCCGGCATTCCCAATCCGCTCTGGCTGATGTAAACGGTATACATTTCCGGATTTTTATAATCTTGCCATACATAAATGCTCAAAGGCGCATTGATACTGTTCTTGTTAGCATAGGCAAAATAGGTGTTCAAGCCATCGTAATCGGCGATGGCATCGATGTTATCGAATTCCTTTTTCAAAGGCGCGGTACCGATTTGGTTCCGTTTTTCAATATCCAGATATGAGGCGTACAAATCGCCCAATTTCTGCTGATCGGAACCTTTTTCAAACGCACCGGCCGCGGCTTCCTCGATAATCGCCCTCACCTGGTCTTCGGCGTTGTCGCGAAGAATATTAAAGGCGCCGTAAGAGGACTTATCAGCCGGAATTTCGTTGGATTTGATCCAACTACCGTTCACGTATTCCATAAAATTATCACCGGGATCCACCGAAGTATCCATATTTTCGGTAATGATGCCCGAGGTCATCGGCATCGAGCCGCTCTCCGTAGTATTGTACTGCGCCAAGCAACTGCCCAACGCAAAGAAGAAGGTGACAGCTGCAATCTGTACTTTGTTCGTTGTTTTCATTCTCGTGTTTCTAAGTTCTAGCGCTTTGGATGTTCGTTTTCTTAGATGTTCTATGTCTTCGAATACTTTTCTGTGGATAGCTTTTTCCCAAATATAACCTTACTGCTCGGCACGATGCCTTTCCCGCGCCAAGAGTGTATTTTTCAGCAACATCGCAATGGTCATCGGTCCGACCCCTCCCGGCACCGGGGTAATATAAGATGCTTTTGGGCTTACCTTCTCAAAATCGACATCGCCGGTCAGATAATAGCCCTTATCTTTAGAGTCGTCGGGTACCCGGGTAATGCCCACATCGATAA
>JBATUY010000175.1:0-14973 GCA_049671465.1 Pricia sp.
CGTTCCGGCAGATAAGCGTAAAGTAAAATCGAAATAGGGCGCAATTTGCTACTGGTCCTAAAATGGAGTTTTTAGTCTCTATTGGTAAAATATGTTTTCTTACTTTCCTTTGTTTTATTTCTTTGCGACCATGGGGAGCAAAGCAAGTTCGTTTTTGTGGCCACAAAAACACATCTTGAATTCCCTGCCCAAGTTAATTATAGGCTTGCCATCTAAACCTGTACAGATAAGTTAAATTCTAAATCGAAAGGTCTCTTAGTTAAAAATTTTGCTGTTGAAAAGAAAAAAGAGTCTTACCAACTTTTACGTATTTCCTCAAGCCAAATGGTTTTGCTACAAATTTAGATGATTTGATGACTAGGTCTCTTTAAACCCTATGACATAGGCATTACCCTATCATCAGTTTTGTCATCATATCATCATTCTTTAATTTCCTATGGCATTTTCCGTCATCGTTTTTTATTTTGATGATAAAATGATAATAGTTTGATGACAGTCTCAGGCTTTGTAAACAATGGCCTTAATCGAATCAGTCATCGTATCATCAAAAATGTACAGCGAAATAGAAACATATTTTTTTTTCTTTCACAAGCAATCCCTTTAAAACCTTAAAATCACCTACCTAAGTTACCTAACCCAATGCTCAAGGGAGGTGAGAGCACAGGTAAGCTGTTTTTCGTCCTACCTATGTTACCCTGATAGGTAGGATAGGTAATCTCAAGGTAGGATAAATATTAAAAAGTTACCTGCCCTTAAGTCAATAGATGTAGGGTCAAAAATACTGCTAGGTACCTTGGTAGGCTATTATTCGTATTTTTCTTATTCGGATTAGCCTACTAGTTGTGGTTTACCCATTTCCAAGTTTTTTTCTAATTTCTGACGTAGCAATTGCATATCGTCGCTTACCTTTTGCTCTATGACCTTGGCGTAAATCTGTGTCGTGGTTAGTTTCGAATGCCCCAGCATTTTCGAAATGGTCTCTATCGGCACCCCGTTCGTGAGGGTTATGGTGGTCGCGAAGGTATGCCTGGCCATATGAAAAGTGAGGTTCTTTTGAATATCCGCAAGCTTGGCCACCTCCTTTAAATAGGCATTGACCTTTTGGTTGGAAATCTTTGGGAATAATGTTTCATTGATTACAGACCGTGTATCGACTTTATAACCTTCAATCAAAACCAACGCCTTTGAAAGTAAAGGTATTTTTACCGCATTTCTGGTTTTTTGCCTTTTGGTAACGATCCAATAGCTTCCATCGTTACCTATCACCAAACTTGCTTTGGTCAGCTGCATTAAATCAATGTAACTGATGCCGGTATAGCAACTGAACACAAACAAGTCCCTGACCGTTCCTAGTCGCATTGAATTCAAGGTCAGACTTTCTATTCGTTCCAACTCTTGGGCGGTAAGATGTCCCCTGTGAGTCGGGATCAACTTCTGCTTGAATTTACGAAAAGGGTCATTGTCGATCCATTCCACTTGGTAGGCGAGGGTAATCATTCTGCGCAATCGCTGTATATGCTTCATTACCGCGTTGTTGCCAATCTGCTGCTGATAATGTCTCGGCTTATGGCCTCGAAGAAAACTTTCAAAACCGAGAATGAACTTATAATCAAGCTCCGACAGCTCCATGTCGTTCCGCTTGTATTTCTTCTTTAAAAATAGCAGGAGGTACTTCTGACTGGTAAGGTAGAGCCTTGAGGTGTTCCAATGTAGCTTTTCGAACATATGGGAATTATGGTACGAAATAATATCCTTTAAAGTGTATATCCGCTTCTCATGGTTGCCCAAGTATTTCGATTTTATTGTTTGGGGGGTAATGCGTTTATTGGCTACCCTCAAATCACGGTAGCACTGAAATAAAGAGGAATGCACCTCGTCCAAATGTTGGTTTAGACGTTTTGCTTTATCTCCGGTACCCCTTAACCGTTGCTTTTGTGGATTCCAAAGCTGGACGTCTATTCTACGTTTTAGGCTTAGGTTTAGCTTTTTTCCGTCTACGGTAATCCTGGCGTAAAGTGGGGCCTGGTTGTTCTTGATTCTTTTCGCGTATATCCAGAATAGGATAGAAAATGTGGAAGAAGTGCGCATGACATTCGTCTTTAAGTTAAACTTAGTTGAAGACGAAAGTCAAATCACCGGCAAAACGTTTTTTAACAGTTCAAAAACGACTCATTTAGAGATACGACAACACATGGCAAAAAATGTTGACGATTTGTGAACTCGATTGGATGATATCAAATGACATCATTTTGTGTCAAAAAAACGTAAAACACTGGAAATCAATACTATTTGAACAGTTATAAACTGTTCTGAACATCAAAAAGTGACCTCGGCAAGAATCGAACTTGCATCTAAAGTTTAGGAAACTTCTATTCTATCCATTGAACTACGAGGCCGTATTCTCGGGATGGCAAAAATAAAGTTTTTTCGGGATTGCCCGAACATATTAGTTTGAATAATCGGATACCCATTGAAGTTTTCAAATTCTTTTCTTGGCAGATTCACATATCCTTTAAAAAACAAATAAACTTGTTCTATTTTTAAACCTCATGTAACTAAACTAATAGAGACAAGAGATTGGCATGGGCAAAGCACTTGAAAATATCCTCCTAAAGGGATAGGGAAAAATAGACGACCTTATCGACGCGATGAAGGAATAATGCTTGCAACGTACCATATTCAAAACGAAGGCGACTAAAACAAAGAGCATCATGAAAGAGCAGAGCAAGACAACAAACAACATGAAAAACATCCTATTCCTTATCACCTTAGTAATCGGCACAAACCTATTCGCCCAAGATTTCGACCGACAAAAAATGGACAGTCTTTTCACGTCGATCGAAACGAACCAAAAAGCGATGGGAAGCATTTCTATTTTCGAAATCGGAAAGGAAACCTATCAAAACACGTTCGGATATGCCAGCTTAGGGGATAGTGCAATGGCCACTGAAAAAACCAAGTACCGCATCGGTTCCATTTCAAAAACTTTCACCGCCGCCATCATTTTAAAATTCATCGAAGATGATAAACTGAGCTTGACCACTACACTTTCGGAATTCTATCCTGACATAAAGAACGCTCAAAAGATCACCATCGAACATTTGCTAAAACACCGTAGCGGCATCTTCAATTATACAAGCGCTGCTGATTTTCAGTCATGGATGAAACATCCTATTTCAAAGGAGAGCCTGGTAGAAAAAATCGCTGCGAACGGAAGCGTTTTCGAGCCCGGTGAAAAATTCGAATATTCCAATTCCAATTATGTCCTGTTATCCTTTATTGCCGAACAAATAGAAAAACAGGAGTTCGCGGCGCTTTTGCAGCAAACCGTCTGCAAACCCTGTGGGCTGGCAGACACTTACTACGGTTCAAAAATATCCTTGGGAAATGATGAGGCGCTGTCTTATACGAAATCCGACGGGTGGCAATTGTTTCCCGAGTGGGACATGTCGGTCGCACAAGGTGCCGGAAGCATCGTTTCAACACCTAGCGATCTCAACAGGTTTTTGAACTGCCTTTTTACCAACAAAATTGTTTCGGAGGAAACGGTAAGCGCCATGACACAGATGCAAGACGGCTACGGACTTGGTCTATTTCAGGTGCCGTTTTACGACAAAAAGGGCTTTGGGCATAACGGGGCCATCGACGCTTTTCAAGCCAATGCCTACTATTTTCCGCCCGACAAGACTTCGGTAGCATTGACCGCGAATGGCATGGCCATGCCCATTAACGATATCATAATAGGGGCGCTGAGTATCTATTTCGGGAAGCAATATGACTTACCGGATTTTGAGGAGAAGACCCTGATGCTGAAATCGAAAGACCTGGACAAGTATCTCGGTGTATACTCCAGTTCCGGTTTTCCGTTGAAGGTTACCATTACGAAGAAGGAAAACGTATTGATGGGTCAGGCCACCGGTCAATCTTCCTTTCCACTGGAAGCCTATGAGGCCGATAAGTTCAAGTTCGACCAGGCCGGCTTGAAATTGGAATTCCTTCCGAAAGACCGGAAAATGATACTGCGACAGGGCGGCGGGGAGTTTAAACTGACAAAGGAGTAAGGTATTGCAATTCGCTTACAAAAATTAATTTCCTGAGAAGTGACAAAGAGGTAATGATTGCATTTCCGTTGTAGCATGTTCACGACAAAGAAATAGTAAAATACTATAATTGCCTCTTACAATATCAGTTATACGGGGCAACTTAAAGTTCGGTCATGGTTTGATGGAAACTTAAAAGAATCGCATTTGAATATGTCTAGATTCGATTAATAGTTTTGCCAATTCTTTTAAGTCCTATCCATCACTTGGTCTTTCGGTTTTTGTATGCATCCGACCAAGGGTCTTTATACTCGGCTTCCTTGTTCTGCATCAACTGTTTGTGGATGTGCGCACAGATACCCATCCAAGTTTCGCCTTCATCCCATAAGGGTGGTACCAGTTCGGATTGCCAATCGGTATAGACTTTCGAGATGGAATCGAATTTGGCTTGTTCGGATTTTGAGAGGTCGTTCGTTTCACTAAGATCGGTACGTAAATTGTACATTACCGAACCATACTCATCTAAAGTAATCGTCTTGTAATCACCGATTCGGGCGGCGGATTTGTCGAGCTTTCTCCAGAACAGGCGTTCATGGGGGTCACTTGTTTTTTCTCCTTTTAAGTACGGTAGCAAATCAACACCGTCTAAAATCAGATGGTCCGGTTTTTTTATGGCGGCAGCTGCCAGAGAAGTCGGAAAAATATCCAAGGATGAGGTAAGGCCTCCAAATTTTCCGCCGCCCTTGAAGACTGCCGGCCAACTCACTACAAAGGGAACGCGATGGCCGCCCTCGAATTTGTTGCCTTTCCATCCTTTTAGGGGACCCATTTTGGAGTCGTTATTGTGCGCCCCACCGTTGTCGCTTAGGAAATATATCAAGGTATTCTCCAACTTGCCCAGTGCTTTAAGTTTTGCGCGTAACTTGCCCACATTTTCATCCAAGGACCAGGTCATGGCGGCCAGTTTTTGCCGCGGATGGTCCTTAAATTTTTCCAGATGTTCTTCTTTGGCATCCATCGGCGTATGTACGGCATTGTAGGCCAAATACATGAAGAAAGGTTTGTTTCCACTTTGCTCGGCGAATTTGACGGATCGATCTCCCAGTACATCGGTCATGTAGCCCTCGAACTTGACACGTTTGCCATTATGTTGCAGCATATTATCTTCGGATGGATTATCCAACGGAAAATACGACCGGCTACCGGCTAAAAACCCGTAGAATTCATCGAAACCCCTTTGGTTCGGCTGATCGGATGCGTCGCTGCCCAGGTGCCATTTGCCTAATGCATAGGTGTTGTAGCCATTCTTTTTGAACACGTCGGCCATGGTCGGCACATCATCGCTGAGTCCGATACCGCCGGTACCGTTGGCCTCGAAACCGAAACGTTGCTGGTATTTTCCGGTGATCAAGCCCGCCCTTGACGGAGCGCAGACCGTGGCGCTTACGTGGGCATCGGTAAATACCGTTCCATTTTTAGCTATTTTATCTATTTCCGGGGTCTGCAGATCCTCGCTTCCCATAAAGCCAAAGTCGATATAACCAGCGTCATCTGCCAAAATGATGATGATATTGGGTTTTGTCTCGGTATTCTCGTCGGTCTCGACCCTATGGACCATCGCCATCGTTTTTTCTTGGTTTGAGCCGCAGGCCATCGTCAGGCCCAATATTGAAAGAAGTATATATTTCATTTGATGCTATTTTTAGTCTTATAAGGTCAGACCCGGGTGCTGACAGGCAGATGTAGTTCATCATTAGACGACTAGTCAAGTATTCGACATTTTTATGGCCAAGTTCCGAGACATGCAAAAAGGAACACGATCAGTTTTCAAAAACACTTAAATTCCATTTTTTGTGCCATTTTAAAATGGGCTTGCCGTCTTCAAATTCAATAGGCAACCAGACGTACCTTCCGTCGATAGGGTTTTTCGGTCGCCAGCGGTCCGCCATAAAAATAAACGCGTCCTCTTTTCCCTGAACCGGAAGAACATAGGTACTTTGACTCTTGAAGGTCGTCTTCTTTTCTGCTTCAGTACCCTTGACGGGATTTCCCAATGATTCCCACGGGCCCATCATGTCGTCGGCCATGGCAGACCGGGCAGGGTTGGGATCCCATCCCGTCAGTCCTGAAGTAATCATAAAGTACTCTCCGTCCTTTTTCAAAATCGCGGGAGCCTCGTTGTTACCTCCCGGGAAAACCCGAACGTACTCATCGGTCAAGGAAAGGTAATCGTCGGCGAGTTTTGAAATCAAAAGCGTGGCATTTTCTTCGGATGAGGTAATGTGGTACGCAGACCCGTCGTCATCTTTATACAGAGTCATGTCACGGGACATCTGTCCCCCTTCAAAATCACGATAGAGATACGCGGCGTTGTCGCGTTTGTCGTTTCTACTGGCGTCTTTATCCTTATATATTTCTTCCGCTTTTTGTTGCTCAATATCGGTAAAATTTTGCGGCCAAACCCCCGGATGAATCCGGAAACTGTTCAAATACTCGTACGGACCGGTAACTTCATCGGATACTGCTACGCCGGTCATCGCCGCATCGTAGCCCTGTCCTTTCAATTCATGGTGGAACCACATCACGAATTTATCCGTTCTATCGTTATAGATAACCTTGGGCCGCTCGATAACGCTGCCCTTTTGAAGCATTGAAGTCGTATCTTCCTTGACGGCTAGGGCAACGCCTTCGTTTTTCCAGTTATAAAGGTCTTTTGACGAATAAACGCGAACACCCACCTGCGAAGTATTACCTTTTGGGCCTGCAATCTTATGTTCGCCGAACCAGTAGTAACTACCATCATGAAATAGCATTCCACCGCCATGGGCGTTGATGGGAGTGCCCTCTGTGTCGTTCCAAACCTCTCCGGGCTTGAATTCCGTATAGGTCTGCTGTGCAAAGGCCACATTTCCAAAAAGGATGAATGTTGCAATAAGTATGAACTCAAAAATACTTCTCATATTTATTCTGTTTTTAGCGTCAATACATTTTCGGCGCTCAGTTCGGCATCGGGTTCGAATACTTCGGATGCCATATAGTCGACCAAACTTTTGCGCAATTGCCTTGCCGCTGGACGCTTATCTAAATCCGTTTGCAAATCCATGGACGAAAACAGTAGTTTGCCCTCGCCGACCTTGGCCTCGAAAACCGTAGCGAGTTGATGGTTGGTCACAAAATTGTCGACAACCCTCACAATGGGTTTGACCGGTAGCGAATCGATGATGACGGATTTCGATTGGATGCAAAGATCCCACCACTGCCATTCGGTATAGGTCTTTGTCGGGAAGTCCGCCAATGCTTTGTGTTTGTTATCGATAAGTAGCCCCATCGTACCTGGCTGATCGGGAAAATGGACGGGACTCCAAAATACGGGTACGAATCGGCCTTTGATGCCTTTCAATTGTAGAGTGTCGGGATTGAGGAGAACCTTTTCGCCCTTTTCCAATGCGGACAAGGCCTCGTCAAATGAAGAGGTAATAAAGACATCTTTTGATTCGTAAGCATTTGTTTGCAAATCTTTTGGTTCGGGGACTTTTGTCTTTGAGGTTTGATTTCTTGAAATTTCTGGCGTTGAAACCCCTGTGTTAGAAATTTTTATTTTCGAAGCTCTTGTCTCCGAGTTTTCCTTCTTTGTGGCTTCTGTCTGCGAAACCTCTATTCCCGGATCTTCTGTATCCGAAACCTTTGGTTTGGGATAGACCCAAATCGGCCAGTCGTTTTCGTATTCCGTACCTTTTAATTTGACGGAGACTGTCAACCGTTGTGCTTTCTCAATAGCAATAGGGAATTCGATTTTTCCTAAATTCAAGTTATTTCCGATAGATAGGTCGATGCCTTCTATGCTTTCTTCGGCAAGTATCTTTCCCATGGCGTCGGTTATCGACCATGTTAAGGTCTGTTCCCTTTTATCCTCTAAAAAATTGGCGACCTCGATGGTTCCCTCAAAGTTTTCCCCATCTTCGTACACCGCTTTTTCAAAACGCAATAACGGTACTAGCGGACTGTTGAACTTTCGGAACTCCCCTGCGGAAATAGCCCTTTTCGATTCCCAAAAAGCGTTGAGCAGGCCGACCAAAGCCGTCCCTTGGCCAGGAAAATCCTGTAGCTGCAACAATTGAAAGCCATCGAAGCTTGGCGTCTTCAAGGCCCGTTCGATTTCTTCTTTGTAGAGCATGGCAGCCAGCTTTCCGGAGGCCTGTGTGAAATCGGGAGCTAATTCCAACATCCCTTTTTCCTCCAAATCGTTTTTGACCGCCATAAAGTTCAAGGGTTCTAAAACCCCCGTGTATTTCGGTATTTCACTCATATCCGGATACACCGAATATTGTCCGATCTCATGGGAAATCAACGGCAGTTTGATATGTTCGCTATTTGCGGAATAATCTGTATCGAAAGCCGGGGATTGATCATTGAAGACCCCTTGCCCTCGAATCCAGCCCTTGTCCGTCCATTGGGCGATAAAGAATTCATCTTCAGGCTCGGGGCGAGTGCCCGTGGGTTTCTGGAAAGAGAAAGCAGTGGTCGCATACAAGCGTCCGCTATCTTTCTTTTTCAGTTCGGCGACCATATCGTTCAATACACTAATATCGCCTTGCAGCTCGTTGCCCATCGCCATAAAAATAAAGGAGGGATGATGCCCATAATCGCGGATCATCTTGTCGGCTTCCTTTTTCAGGAACTCCGTGGTCGGTTTATCCTCCCCAACTTTCAGGCTCCAATGCGGTAGTTCAGCCTGCAGATAAAATCCCGCTTCATCAGCGGCCTCGAAGGCGGCGGAAGGTGGACACCACGAGTGGAAACGTAAATGATTGAGTCCATAGTTTTTGGCCTGTTCGATTAGCTCCGCCCATCCTGCTTTTTCCATCGGCGGATGGCCGGTCAGCGGGAAAATTACACATTCGAGGTTGCCCCTTAAAAAGATGCGTTGGTCGTTTAGGGTCAGTACGCCATCTTTGTTTCCCAGTTTGCGAAGGCCGAATTCCGTTGCCGAGGTGCCGCTTCTTGTTTTGATTTGAGCCGTGTATACGTTGGGATGGAATTCGTCCCAAAGCTGTAGCCCTTCAGGTATGGCTATTGAAAAGTTTACATAGTTGCCCTCTATCAAAGGTTTTTTAATTTCTTGGGATGCGATAATCTCATCTTCGGCATTCAAAATTTCTAAAGTGATGCCCTTTTTGCTCGGTTCCGGTTGCTCGAACACGACATTCAGCATCTGGTTGGCATAATCGGGATGCACTTTCAGGTGTCGAGGGGCGTTCGTATCGAAGGCTTCTAGCAGAATATCCCCGATAATACCGTTCCATTTGATCTGGGTGTGGTTGGTGTAGCCGTGGGCCATATCTTGGTTTACGGGATCCGGATAACGGTCGCCGGCAACATTGAGAAAGGGATATTTATTTCCGTTATCTATGAGAATGGTCAAGAGGTGTATGCCTGAGGGCAAGACATCGGTCAAATCGTACTCGTGACTACCGACCAAGCTCTCCTTGGATGCGATTTTTTCGCCATCCACAAATACCGTCGATTCCCAAATGACCCGTTCCAAAACGAGTTTGATGGACTTCCTCTTCCAATCCGCCGGAATCTCTACTTCTTTTTGATACCAGGTCTTGCCGATGTATTGGTGCTTTCGCGCAAGGTTGGAAAGTACGTAGTTGTTCAGGGCTGGTTCCAAGTTATTCGGCGTGCCAAGGCCGGCGTCATCCAACGTGCCAGGCAGTGTGATATTGGTTCCTTTCAAATTAGTTTTGGCCCAGTTTTCGGTCGTTCCCAGGTCAGTGGAATCCAATTTTACCTGCCAACTGCCAGATAGGTCGATTTGATTTATTTTCTGGGCCGTTGACGGCACCCATAATACTATTGAAAATAGTATTACGTAATACGTTTTCAGTTTGTTCATGTTCTAGGTATAATAATAATTGTCCGCTGCCGAAATCCCGAAACTTGTTACTTATCCGAAACCTGATATTTCTCCTCCCAAGCTTCCGCCATCTTCAAATGAATATGGGCGGATAGATGATATAAGTCCATTTCCAACACTTTGTTGAAGGCGGCCATCGCTTTCGCGATGTTTTCCAATCCGAGTTCTCCCAAACCGATCAAGTAGTGGCAGTGAACTTGGTTGCGTACGTTCAAGTCTTCTTCCCAGATCAACAGATCAGGCAGGGATACCGCGAAATAGTCAAGTTTGACGGCATCGTTCATATGTTCCTTGCCGTAAGCGATAAGGTTTTGGAAGCGTTTCTCTGCTTCTTGTTTCTTCCCTAACTTCAACAAAGCCAAACCTTGATAGAAAATCTTATCGGGCTGCTGGTCATTGTAGAACATAGCGGGGCTGGGGTCGCTCAATCCTTCGGAAGCTTTATTCCAGTTTTCCTTGGCCTGTACCGTGTCGCCCTGCTTCTCGTAAGCGCATCCTATCCAATAAAAGATATCGTTTTCCTGTGCCCCGAACAATTTTCCCTCGCCAAGATTATGCGGGTACACTTGTGCAGCATCCAAATGTTCAAAGGCTTCGTTTGTGTTGTTGGCCTGCAATGCGCGTTTCGCCAATTCTACGTGTACGGTGATGTACTGAAACGGTACTTTTCCCTCACCGCCTTCCCATGGGTGGAACTGTCTTCGCTCCAACAGTGCCAGGGCTTTTTGGTGCTCGCCCCTAAAATTTTTCAGCGCGATACGCTCAAGATATAAATCGTCGCGGGACTTGGTGAGCGTCTCGTTATCTTCCAATAATTGCAAACGTTCGTCGACGGGAACGTTTACTTTTTTGTAAAGCTGATCGAGTTCCATCAACAAGCGTTCATTGTCGGCGTCCAGTTTAAAAGCTTGTTCCAGTTTTTCCTGCGCCAATGTTTTTTTATCGCTCTTATTGTAGTACAGTAAGGCCAGATTACGAAGGCAAATGGCATTGTCGCCTTTAATAGCTACCGAAGTTTCCCAACATTCCTTTGCGTTTTCGTATTGTCGGGCGTAGTACCAAAAGTTACCAAGATAATACGGCGCCATGGCATCCTCTGGATTGGATTTTCTAGCTGCCTGTAAAACCACCACTTCTTCCAAACGACTGGGAAAGCAATAATCAGAGGGCATTCGACTGCCCAGTTTGTAGTGCTTTGCAGCTTCGGACGCCTCCCCTTTTTGTTCGCGGTACCATCCCAAGAAATACGCGGCCATGGGATACATCTCCGTCTTTCCCTCCGTATACAATTCCATCAAGGAAATGGCGTCTCCATAACATCCGGCCTGTGCATAATCCAAAGAAAATTCGATGTAGTTATGCACATAGTTCCGCAACATTGCTTTGAAATGCTCCAAATCTGCAGTATCTCCACTTAACACATACTTTTCAAAAAGTACCCCGAAGTTAAAGCGGTCTATGGCCAACGAATCTTCTATCAATTGTTGCGCTTCTTCGACACGGCCCATTTTTCGCAATAGAATGACTTTTAGGTGCCGGGCCTTATGGTTGTGCCAGTTTTTGATGAGGGCTTTATCGACCAGCTCCAAAGCCTTACCAAGGTTACCTCTGGAACAGTCGATCTGAGCCAGATTGAAATATCCGGCGTCTTGCCAAGCGGCGTTCCAGCAACCCTTGAAAAAGGCGGCATAGGCTTCGTCCGGTTTTCCCATCAAACGCAAGGTCAGGCCTTTGTTAAAATAGGGCTCGCCGTCGTAGGGGTTCGGGTTGTGTTGCGTAAGCGTCTCGATAGCCATGTCGAAATGGGGTAGCGCTTTTTCGAACCGTCCCTTTTTCAGATACCAAAGTCCCATTGCGTTGTTGTTGCGCACATCGCCCGGGGCCCGGGATAAAGCTTCCAAATAATAGGCCGTAGGGTCGTAGGTCGCATGGCGATATTGTTCCAGATGTAGGCCTCGGAGGTAGAGCTGCTCGGTGCTTTCGATATCTTTCGGTGCCTTGGCCGCTTTCGCCGCTTCGGGAACTTCTTGATCGGAATAATCTTCTGGGGTCCATGAAACCAGAACATCGCCGTTTTCATCCTTTAAGGTAGCTGTAAGATTTTGGTAAACGGCGTTTTCTAGGGATGTGCTTTTCTCGAAACCATTCTTCGGACTAATATCCATACTTTCCTCAAAAACAACCTTCCCCTCGTTCAAAAGTTCTAGGGTACAACCGGGATAGTTCGAAGTAACATAGACCTTGACCATCGCCTGCCCATCCTCCAATTCCAAATTCAACAAGGCTTCCTTGGTCGCATTTTTTACCATCCCCACATTGTAATAGGGCATAAAATACTGCTTGAAACTTTTTTCCTCGTAGGGATGCATCCATGAAAAATCGGGTTGGTTATCGGTATAGACCCCGCACATCAATTCGATATACGGGCCGTCGTTATCCGTTAAGTTTCTGTCCCAAGCCTGGCCGAAATCACCATTGCCCCAGGTCCACTGCTTTTTGCCCGGAGAGACATTGTGGTCGGCCACATGCAACAATCCGCCTTTGGAATCGTTTTCGTAGCCGCCCACAAAGTCATACTTCGAGGTAATGGCCATATAGGAAGTAGGTACAGGTATGTTTTTATATTTGGATATATCGGTGCCCGGGGCATAGTCCACCTTATAATATTCGCCCTTCGCAATCGGAAATTCCGACACATCGCGCTTGCCATGGTCGAATACGGCATTGACATCGGGCGGAAAAACGGACTGGTAGTGGTCGTTCACGGCTACCGCAGGATTCGCCCACCATAAAAAGGTTTGCGGGTGGGGCGTGCGGTTGTACAGCTGCCCTTTAATTTCGATGTATGCCTTATCGGGATGCAACGTGAAACCGGCCATGCCCTTGGTGCGGAACATGCGCTCTACCTCGCTGACCCATACGGTCACGCTGCCATCTCTATTTTCCTCGATGTAGTGATCGGTCGGGTCGTATGTACTGGGACGGTGGTGCTGGGGCCAGTTGAATTCGATGCCCCCGGAAATCCAAGGTCCTGTCAATCCGACCAAAGCCGGCTTGATGACGTGGTTGTAATACACAAAATGCCGTTCCCGGATTTTATCGTAGGCCATTTGAATCCGGCCGCCCAATGCGGGCAAGACCATCATCTTGATGTAATCGTTCTCGATGTAGATCGCGTCCCATTCCCTATCCGTTTTCTTGTCGCTGATCTGCTCGATTACAGGATTCGGGTAGACCGATCCGCTACTTCCCTGATATACCCTTTTCTCAAGAAAAACAGGATATTTTTCAGGTTGGCCGACCTCGTAGGTCGGGATGGTGACTTTTTCTCTCCAGGCTTTTGCTTTACTCATACTGAATCTTAATTTATGTCCTACCAATGTATATAATGTCTGGTTTGGGCACCTATCGCTTTTTGCAGCTATGTACTATCTCAATGTTACTAAAAATCGTTTTATCGAAACTCCAATCTCGTCTTATACACCGGAACGAAGGTTATATTCCCAATTCGTACCATTGTTTTTTTAGCACTGAAATCCGGTTTGTTTTCTTCCTTCAAATCCACCAAAAAGGGGGCATTTTCAAATATGGGCCGAAAGTAGAAATTCATTTCTTCGGCCCCTTTATTTCGTATAAAATGGCGGAGGCCGATCTCCCATGGCATTCCCTTATAAAATTCGTCGACCACTAGCTCGTTGGCTAAAAATCCCATAGCGGTATCGCCGGTATAATCGATTTTCAGAATCACGTCGTGCAAATTATCGGGCATACCGCCGTCAAGGGATACCACCAATCTTCTATCGTTGGTTTTGGAGGAAGTAAAGGCAAGGGGCGTCTCCGGCAGCGCTGCTTCAAAATGGGACATCAGCTTATTCTTCGATTTCCTTGAGAGACTCCCATGGTCGCTGGTCGGTGCGGATTCTATTTTAGGATAAGCAAAAAGTTCGATCTTGTTCTTCTCTTTGGATATCAATGCTATTCCCTGAGGACGCTGTAGGACATCGGCATCCGTGAAAAGCAGATGTTTCCGATTTTCGATAGCGACCGGCCATGATTTCAGGGCAAATTTTTTATCGACCACAAGCACTTTTATTTGCCGCCCATCCTTTTTAAGGATAAATTCGGAAGGTCCGTCCGCAGGGCAATCGACCAGCCAACGTTCTCCGTTCGATTGAATCTTGGTATTTGCAGAGTTGACGATTTTCAGTTCCTCGGATGCTCCGAACGAAAATTGGGGCCGCACCCCATCAGGGGCAAAAAACACGTAATAGAAATCCTCTTCGTCCTCAGATTTGGTCAGTAACTGCGCTGTAGCATAGTTTAATTGTACTCCGGACAGGTCAAAATTGAAGGGAAAAATGGCATTTTCATCGCTTTGTAAGCTAAATCCGCCGTTTTCGGGAATCAAAAGTGGTCCATCGGCAGTCTTTACCTCGATCTGTATACCTTCTTTGTCCTTAGTACTTTTATGGTCCTGAAAGTTGTTGATAAAAAGAAAGCCCGAATCGCCCCGGTGCCGTACCGCGTACCGTAGCGTCTCGGTATCATCGGGCTCGATGTCGGCATTGGTCTTCGGCAAGACCGTGGTCATTGTGGCCAGGTGATTTCCAAAGGAATTTAAGAAGTAGTGAATCAACTTCAAACGGTGATACGATTCTTTGGTCTGCCCGAATTCCCCGATCGGGGCCTGGAAGTCATAGGATATTTTGGTGGCGCCCACGGCCTCGTCACTTAGAAAACCTCCCTTGCCCTTAGGGGTCGAGCCCCCATGATACATATAATAGCCGATACCGTTCGCCCCGCTGCCCAGACATCGGTTGATCAGGGCATCGACACTTTTTGGGAGTACTATCGGCCGCCGATCATAGGTTGCCATAATGCCGCCCCCAAGTTCAGCGGCAAAGGCGGGATAGCTCTCCGAATCGTAACGTACGGGGGCGTAATCGGGATTTTTATGGAGGTCTTTATATAGATAGAAGGGAGATAGTTTCCTCTTCTGGGTCCATGTAGGGT
>JBATUY010000176.1:0-3352 GCA_049671465.1 Pricia sp.
TCGGTCAGGTCGCTCATGCTTGTTGCGATATATCCCTGTCTGTTGAAGACCGGTGCCACGGTCGAAATAATGAATGCAGTTGTTTTTTCAGCTTTCGTAGACATGTAAGTACGGTTTTGTACGAAGATAAAAAATCTATATACTGTATGGTATTATTTTTTTGAAAAGTTCAGGCATCCAATTTATCTTGAGTTTTCGATATGGTTTCCCGTAAGGAAAGGAAAAGGCTTTCCTCTTGAGGTCAAGAGAAAAGCCTTTCTATACTTCAATCAAGTATTGAACAGCGACGCGGTCAGTTTAACGATCGAAAATTGAGTGTTAATAAATTAGAATCTTACCGCTACTCCACGAGCTGGTCTTGATTACGAAAGACCAATTGATCATCAAAGGCATCGATAAGTACGATACTATCCGCAGATATATCGCCACTTAATAATTCTTTCGACAAACGGTTGAGAACCTCTTTCTGAATCACCCTTTTGATAGGGCGCGCTCCATACTGCGGATCATAGCCTCTTTCCGCTAAATAGTCAATGGCCTGATCGGTAGCATCTATGGTAATGTGCTGCTTGGCGATCATCTTTTTCAATCCATCTAACTGTAACTTGACGATTTTGGTGATATCTTTTTTGTTCAATGGCGTGAACATAATGATATCATCGATCCGGTTCAGAAATTCGGGGCGGATGTTCTTCCGCAGTAATCCCAATACTTCGACCCGTGCGGCTTCCGTTGCGCTATGGATATTGTCGCTATTCTCGAATTTCTCCTGAATGATATGGCTGCCCATATTACTGGTCATGATAATAATAGCATTCTTGAAATCCGCCACCCGGCCTTTATTATCGGTCAGCCTTCCTTCATCCAAAACCTGAAGCAAAACGTTAAAGGTATCGGGGTGCGCCTTTTCGATCTCATCCAATAATACGACGGAGTAAGGGCGTCGGCGTACCGCTTCGGTCAATTGGCCACCTTCATCATAGCCCACGTATCCCGGAGGTGCGCCCACCAGTCTACTGACCGAATGCCGCTCTTGGTACTCGCTCATATCTATACGGGTCATAGCGTTCTCGTCGTCGAACAGATAGGCAGCCAAGGTTTTGGCCAATTCCGTTTTACCGACCCCGGTGGTTCCCAAGAATAGGAAGGAACCGATGGGCCGTTTGGTATCTTGCAAACCTGCGCGGCTTCTACGGATGGCATCCGAAACGGCCTCGATGGCTTCCTCTTGCCCTACAACGCGCTTATGCAGCACATCTTCGAGTTTGAGCAGCTTCTCGCGCTCGCTTTGAAGCATTTTGGTAACGGGAATGCCCGTCCACTTGGCGACCACCTCGGCGATATCTTCATTGGTGACTTCTTCTTTAATAAGATTTTCGCCTTTTTGTTGTTCCTGAAGTTCTAATTGTAAGGATTCCAAAGTCTCTTGGGCTTCCTTGATTTTTCCGTAGCGAAGTTCGGCGACCCTGCCATAATCTCCATTGCGTTCCGCACGTTCTGCCTCTTGCTTGAATTCCTCTATATCGTGTTTTGTCTTCTGAATATTGTCGACCACCGATTTTTCACTTTCCCATTTGGCAAAGATTTCGTTTCGGTCTTCCTTTAAATTGGCCAAATCAACGTTGAGGGATTTTAGCTTCGCCTTATCGTTCTCGCGTTTGATGGCCTCGATCTCGATTTCAAGCTGCATAATTTTGCGATCGAGCACGTCGAGTTCCTCGGGCTTGGAATTGATTTCCATCCGAAGTTTTGATGCTGCCTCGTCCATCAAATCGATGGCCTTGTCCGGCAAGAAGCGGTTCGTGATATAGCGCTGCGAAAGCTCTACCGCGGCGATGACCGCCTCATCTTTGATTCTTACTTTATGGTGCGCCTCATACTTTTCTTTGATACCGCGGAGAATTGAAATGGCGCTCTCGGTATCCGGCTCCAGAACCACAACTTTTTGAAAACGACGCTCCAGGGCTTTATCCTTTTCAAAATGTTTTTGGTATTCATCAAGCGTAGTCGCACCAATGGCCCGGAGTTCGCCCCGTGCCAAGGCCGGTTTTAGAATATTGGCGGCATCCATGGCACCCTGTCCGCCCCCAGCGCCTACTAAGGTGTGAATCTCATCGATAAAGAGCACGATATCACCGTCAGAAGAAGTTACTTCTTTAATAACGGATTTCAATCGCTCTTCGAATTCGCCCTTGTATTTGGCTCCGGCGATCAGTGCGCCCATATCCAAGGAATAAATAATTTTGTCCTTTAGGTTTTCGGGCACATCGCCTTGCACGATACGATGCGCGAGACCTTCGGCGATTGCCGTTTTACCCGTACCCGGTTCTCCAACGAGAATCGGGTTGTTCTTGGTTCTGCGGGATAAAATCTGTAGGATACGACGAATCTCCTCATCACGCCCGATGACCGGATCTAGTTTTCCGGTATCGGCCATCCGGTTGAGGTTCAGCGCATATTTATCTAGGGAAGTATAGGTTTCCTCAGCACTTTGCGAAGTCACTTTTTCACCCCCGCGCAGTTCTGAAATGGCGGAATTTAAGTCCTTTTCCGTAGCTCCCTGATCTTTTAGAATTTGGGCGATCTTACTTTTTGATTTGAGGATGGCCAACAGCAAATGTTCGACGGAAACGTATTCATCATCCATCTTTTTGGCGATGATACTGGCTTCGTTCACGGTTTTGCCGGCCTCGCGGGAGAACATAATGTCGCCCCCGGATACCTTTGGGAAGCTTTGCAGCTCCTTGTCCAGAATCTGCTGCAACAGCCCCACGTTGATATTCAGTTTCTTTAAAATAAATGGAAGCACGTTTTCGTCAACTTCCCAAATGGCCTTGAACAGATGCTCGTTCTCGATCTGCTGGTGGCCCAGACTTTGCGCCAGCTGCTGCGCCTGCTGCAAAGCCTCCTGCGATTTTATCGTGTAATTATTAGGATTCATATATCGTATATTTTAAGATTATAATGTCTATTTTCGGAAATTGTAGGTCAACAATCCTACCAAAGGGGGGAACGGACAAAATGTCCGCTAAAACCAATGAGAATAGGACATTTCGGCAGTATGAGTCATTCCGGAACTTTTGCGGGTTTCGTTTTAATCCGAATACCCGGTAAGAGGTCGATTTGAATCAGGCCACCTTTGAAAGGTAGTGCTCAAAACACAGACTAATGGAATGTGGTGCCTCAGACCTAGTTGAGTCTTTCTTGAAATAGAAGATTAAATATGGGCATTAACTAGCAGTAAAAAGTCATGACCGATGCAATCTAGCCTTTCTTGAAACATAGAAAAAGATATGGATACTGATTGGTAGTACAAAGTGCTGACCGGCGCATTCTGGCCGGAAGCTAGAAC
>JBATUY010000177.1:0-5202 GCA_049671465.1 Pricia sp.
GTGTTGTTTTGCGTAAAAGAAATTTCGGCTTTGCCCGACTTACCCCTTTTCGTGGTAACCAAGATGACGCCGTTTGCACCTCTCGACCCGTAGATTGCGGTAGCGGAAGCATCCTTTAGCACTTCAAGGCTCTCAATTTCTTGGGGATTGAAATTTGGACTTCCCGTAATCGGAATACCATCTACAACATAAAGCGGGGAGTTGCTTCCCGAAATGGAGTTGTTACCTCGGATTCGGATTGAAGCGGGAGCACCCGGTTCCCCGGAAGACGATGTTACTTGCACACCTGCACTACGCCCCTGCAACAACTGGTCTACATTGTTGAAAATCGCTTTCTCTAAATCTTCGCTATCCACCGAGCTTACCGAACCAGTGATATCCGTTTTCTTTTGGGAGCCATATCCGACTACCACGACCTCGTCTAGATTTTGGGCATCTTCCTCTAAAGTTGCATTGACTACGGTATCGTCCCCGACAGGAATCTGTTTTTCCTTGAAACCGACATATGAAAACACCAAGGTTTTTGTTCCCTCCGTGAGCCGTAGCTCGTAATTACCGTCGAAATCGGCAACTACGCCATTAGATGTTCCTATCTGAACCACATTGGCTCCTGCGAGCGGTGTTCCGTCAGCATCTGTAATTTTCCCCGTAATGGTTTGCTCTTGTGCACAAAGGCCAAAAGAAACCGTCAAAAAGAGAAAAAACACTGTCTTCTTCCAGACATTTGTGTGATTAAAGTTTTTCATAGTCCATTTGTTTTGATTCGTTAATTTTTTAAGTAAAGTTTATGTTAGTCCGGAACAATGTTACTACTACTTTATCAAAAAGGTATCCTGTACCGTGCTGCTGAATTGTAATTTTCTTATAAATCACCCTTCTAAATTGTGCACCTGATAATTTAAAAAGTTTTATTTTCTTGAATGAATACAGATTATACATCACTATATTATTTTCTAATCGTTTGAAATTTGTGAGGTAAAGGAATACTTTCCCGAACCCACTTTCAAAATCTCATAATCTCCGTCGCGTCCTACAGTTTGAATGCTTTTTTCGTCAAATACTTCGCCACTTTCCTTAATAACAGTCTTAGGTTTTGAGGGCACATATACCTTGGCTACCGTATTCACGGGAACCTCGACCTCCATTAAAAACATGCTATCTTTAACCGACCATGAAGATTTGATATTCCCATTAATGGAACCGTAGTTAGCGGTCAAATCCGTTAAGGAACCATTGCCTAAATCGGGACGGATGACGATGTTCCTGAAACCTGCACCTTCGGTATCTATCCCGGCCATACCATGGAACAAGTATTGAGAAAATGCCCCGAAGGCATAGTGATTGAACGAGTTCATCTTAGCGTTCATTTCTCCATTAAATCCATCCTTTGGCGTGTAGCTGTTCCAGCGTTCCCAGATCGTGGTCGCCCCGTATTCGATCTGAAAGCCCCAACTCGGGTATTCTTTGTTCAATAAGATGCGATAGGCCAAGTCAGATCGGTCGATGGATGCCAAAGCCGGTAATACCTGTCTGATCCCCAAAATTCCAGATGACGGTAGGTAATCATTTTCCTTGATCAGCTGTACTAAATGTTTTCCGGCCATTTCTTTTAAATCGGCAGGTAACAAATCAAAATAAATGGCCGTTGCATAGGCAGATTGTGTATGCCCGGTAAAGCCTTTCTCCCCTTCGAAGTACCCCTCTCCATCTCCGTAAACAATTTCATCGATTTTAAATTTTCCGTCCTCATCAAGATAATGGGCTATAAAGTTCGCTGTCGAGGTTTCGTATATATTTCGAAAGCGTTCGGCCTTCTCGTTTTCACCAAGGGCCTCACTCATCTCTGCCATTATTTTTAAGGCGTATTGGAAGTACATCGAGGCCATGATATCATGGGCAAGATTTTTATCGGTCATGGACAACCAATCGCCGAAGCCCCCTTTCGGGCCTATTTCCGGCCATGAATTTTCGGGATAGAAGTAGTCCGTTTTCGCACTTTTTTCGATGTGATATTTCATAAAACGAACCATGGATGCGTAATGGTCCTCAATGATTTTTGTGTCTCCATAAAATTTATAGGTATTGTAGGGTACCATCACCCCGGCCTCCATCCAACCCGGGGAGTACCAAACCAATTCTGGATAAGGACGGGGAGCGAACGTAGAATATGGGCCAAAGTCATATTGGGCGTCGCGCACATCGGCAAACCATTTTGTGTTAAAAGCCCCGAGGTTGGCATTGTAGAGTGCCGATCTTGAAAATATTTGCACATCCCCCAACCAACCCAAACGTTCATCGCGCTGGGGACTGTCGGTAGGTACATCCATAAAATTGGAGCGTTGAGTCCATAGTACGTTCTCAAACATACGGTTCAAGGTTGCGTCCGAAGAAGAAAATGAACTAACCATGGGGGTAGAAGATCCGAATGCAATGCCCGTAATGATACTTTTATCAGGTTTGGTTGGTAGTCCTGAGACCTCTACATATTGAAAGCCGTGATAGGTGAATTTAGGTTCCCAAACCTCCGTTTCTTCACCTTTCAAAATATACATATCCGTGGCCCTGGCAAATCTCAAATTTTCGGTCATTAAGGTGCCATCAGGGTATAAACGTTCTCCAAAGCGCATGACTATCGTATCGTTTTTCTTTCCTTGCACTTTTAATCTGGAATGGCCCGCAAAATTTTGTCCCAGATTGAATATGTAAACCCCCTTTTCGGGTTCCGTGATTTCTGTCGGTTCCAACTCATCGTATACCTTGATGCTATTTCCGGGGTAAGCTTGCAATAGTCCCTCCGAACCTTTGTGTAGCTCGACTTGGGCCCAGTCACGATCTTCATAGGTCGGGGTGTTCCAATTTGGTAGTTCCAAATTGGCATTATAGCCCGTACCCATCAGCAAATCCGCATATCTAAGCGGGCCTTCGTTTCCTTTCCAACTTTCGTCGGAAACGATTATCTGCTTTTTTCCGTCTTCATATTCAATTTCCAACTGGCAAAATAACGCAGGCTGCTCACCGTACAGCTCCCTATTTTTCGGGTTCGACAGTTCTTTCGGACCGACGTAACCGGAATACCATCCGTCGGCCAAAATAGCACCCAGTGTGTTGTCTTTAGGTTCCAAGTTTTTGCTCACGTCGTAAGACTTGTAGTAGACCCGCTTGTTATAGTCCGACCAGCCCGGGGTGAGCAGGTCATTTCCGATTTTCGCTCCGTTCATTGACATTTCAAAAACGCCCAATGCGGCGACATGTAAAAGTGCAGTCTTAACTTTGCCCTGTAGTTCAAATGGCTTTCGTAAATAGGCCGCGGGGGGAAGAACCAAAGTGTCCTTAACATTGGTGTCTTTGGTCTTAAAGCTGATCCATTTGGCCTTCCAGGCTTCCTGCTCGAGCAGTCCCATTTGCCATGAATGCGTTTCGCTCCATTGAGAAGGTACATCCTGTTCATCCCAGACCCTGATCCTGAAATAATAGCGTTGACCTGATTGTAACGTTTTGCCCTTATATCGCACATGGGTATTTTGGCCGGAGATTAATTTGCCCGTATCCCAAACGAGATTGTACGTCTTATCGAGGTCTTGCGCAGATTGACCCACCTCAATTTCGTAAGCGGATTGGCTTTTATTTCTTCCATCTGCCGTCATCACCCAACTTATACGGGGGTGAGGATCATCTAATCCGATCGGATTTTCGAAGTAATTTACAGTTACCTTTTCAATTGTTAGGCCGTCGTTTGCTTCTTGGATACCGGCACATGCCGTTAAAAGAAGAATCCCTACAATGAATTTCATGTTTTTCATACGCCTAACTGATTTTGATTTCGCGCCTAAGTACTTGATAAGTAACAATACTAATTTGAAAAATGGAATATCGCATCCTGTTCCTCCCTGCTCAGCCCGAAATAGTCAGATGGTTTTCAAATTGGATATAATGGCGGTTTGCGATGGATGAAATAGTGGAATAATCTTGCGTCATCCGATTTGTGGCAGTACGGTACAGGACAGATAATCCTAATTCAAAACCTATTTTTACAGGCAACGGGATTAGGATGCCGATTCCACCATGATAATTTCTCCTAAAATGAAATATTTACTTTGCTTAATTTCCCTTTTATTATGCACCCAATTTATGGGCGCACAACTACCCCCGATATTCGGTGAAGACTACACGGACAAGGCCAGCCATTCCGATATGGTCAAAACTTATTTGACACCACAGCGTATTGTCTGGCAATCGGACAATAGCGGTGAGTTCATCAAGGATACCGAGACGCTTCTGAAAAAAGGGAACGGTCAGGTCGCGGTAAACGATAAGAACGTATTGCAACTCACGAGCACCGAAAAACACAAACCCGGAATTTTGTTCGATTACGGAAAGGAAATTCACGGCGGTGTAAAAATTTCCATGGGTATTCGTGAGCGCAAGTCTCCCCTCAAATTACGCCTGCGTTTCGGGGAGTCCGTCGGTGAGGCCATGTCAGACCTCGGGGGCGAAACCAACGCGACCAACGAACATGCGTTACGGGATTTTGTAATTGAAGTACCTTGGCTGGGCTCCGTCGAAGTGGGCGAAACCGGATTCCGATTTCTGCGTATCGATGTCGTGGAAGCTGGGGAGGTCGCACCCATTAAATCCATAGATGCCGCATTCGTATATCGCGACATCCCCTATTTGGGCAGTTTTGAAAGTAGCGACGAACGCCTGAACGAAATTTGGATGACCGGGGCGTATACCGTGCACCTGAACATGCAAAATTATTTATGGGATGGTATCAAACGAGATCGTCTTGTTTGGGTCGGCGATTTGCACCCCGAAGTGATGACGGTAAATACCGTTTTCGGAAAAAATGAGGTGGTGCCGAAAAGTCTGGACCTCGCCAGAGATCAGCACCCCTTACCTGAATGGATGAACGGTATCAGCTCATATTCCATGTGGTGGCTGTTGATTCACAAAGAGTGGTACCAATACCACGGCGACCTGCCCTATCTACAGGAACAGGAACGTTATATGATCGAGTTACTGGACCAACTGAGTACATTTATAGATAAGGATAACAAAGAAATTTTAAATGGGGTCCGTTTTTTGGATTGGCCGACCAGTGAAAAACCAAAAGCGGTGCATGCCGGCCTGCAGGCGATGATGATCATGACCTTCGAGGCTGGTGCGGATTTGATGGGAATTCTGGGAAAGCAAGCCTTGCAA
>JBATUY010000178.1:0-2034 GCA_049671465.1 Pricia sp.
CAGTAACGGTAGCTTTTGCCGTCATTATTATAAACAACATCCCCACTATTCGAAGAACCGATCAGTGTCACCAGGGTCGAGGTTTTCTCACAATATCCGAGGCGACATCCGCACACCTCACATTTTGTATTCTCAAAGTAGAGCGGGTTTTCGCACTTCTGACATCGGAATATTTTCATCCTCCAAATGTACGTATTACACCTATATAACTAGCACATATTTTATCGATCAGGGTGGGTCTAGGGATTCATGAAATTTCAGTATCTTCATCCTCTTAACACAAACTTTTATGAAAACACGCAGGCAATTTTTAGGGCAATCGGGGGCATTGGCCATCGGGACTTTGCTACTTCCGAATTTGGGATTCACTGCGGATAAAGTGCAAAAATTCGGGGTACAGCTCTACTCCTTTCGCGATGCCATGGCCGAAGATGCGCTGGGCACCCTGAAAAAAATTTCGGATATCGGCATTGTGGAAATCGAATCGGCACGCAGCGATAAAGGCCTATACTACGGTCTGGCACCCGAAGAAATGAAATCGGCATGTGAAGATTTGGGGATGCGATTGACTAGTGGACACGTAGCGCTCGACGACGATTTTCAAGAAACGATGGAGCAGGCCGTGGCGTCGGGTCAAGACTATATCATCTGTTCGTCGTTGCCCAGCAAGGGCCAAACGGTCGATAATTATAAGAGAGTGGCCGAACAGTTCAACACCGCCGGCGAGGCCTGCCAAAAATTAGGACTCAAATTCGGATATCACAACCACGAGTACGAATTCGAATCGGATAACGGAACGGTTCTATATGATGTCTTAATGGACAACACGGATAAAAATCTAGTACATATGGAACTCGACTTGGGGTGGGTCATCGTGGCCGGCAAAGATCCGTTGGCGTATTTTAAAAAATATCCGGGCCGCTTCCCCCTTTGGCATTTGAAGGATATGAATATGGACAAGAAAGAAAGTACCGAGTTCGGAAAAGGTGGACTCGACGTTGCGGCCATGATGGCCCATCAAAAACAATCGGGTGTAAAACACATTTATATCGAGCAGGAAGAATATTCGAGCACACCTCTTGAAAGTATGAAAGAGAATATGGCGTTTTTGCGGAAGCTCTAGATCTTGATTCTTTGAATCGCTCAATTTGCTGAATTATGGGGTTCAGGGGGGAAATTGCAACGGATGATTTGGTGGTAACTAGGCTTTAAAGGTTTAAGGTCGGATGGTTGAGGGGCTAATCGTGTCGTCGTAATCGGTAGATTGGATTTTCGGGGTTTTTGCTGGGAAAAACCATACGTCCGAATGCTGATGCCAATATATTTATCAGATTCGGTATTCGGCTTTACATAATTTTGGATGCTTCGGCGTTAGTCTCAGAATTTGCTCGAATTGGGGTATCCATTTCCTCAGGAGGAGGATTTTTAATATGGACCCAAAACCATCCGAATAAGAAAAAGGACATCAGTACCGGGCATCGGATCTGAACAGTAGAAGGCCAATATCCGTAAAACATCCTGACGTAAAAACTTTAGTAATCCGTTCTAAAATAAGTGTTTCCGATTTTCGGAAGTGCGCGGTAAGAACATCCAAATAAAAACAATAAGTCATGAAATTACAATTAACAATTCCGTTGCAAGTATGTATTTTAACGCTTTTGATATTCAGTTCTTGCAAGGCCCAAAAAGCCCAGAACCAAAATATAGTCGCCGATGGCGCTGAGCTTACCCTTGTAGCGGACACCTATGAATTCACTGAAGGGCCCGCCGTCGACAGCAACGGTGATGTCTATTTTACCGATCAGCCCAACGACCGCATCGTAAAATGGAGCGCTTCCGATAATTCCGTGGCCGATTACCTGAAACCCGCAGGGCGCTCAAACGGACTTTACTTTGACCATAACGGTAACCTGCTGTCCGCCGCCGATGAAAAAAATCAGTTATGGCGTATCGATCCGAATAAAAATGTGACCGTACTGATTGACGATTTCGAAGGAAAGAAGCTGAACGGCCCCAATGACCTATGGGTAGACC
>JBATUY010000179.1:0-5289 GCA_049671465.1 Pricia sp.
CTTAATACCTACGGACTTACCGTTGAAATCTATTGTGGAGTCTGGGTCTAATAGACGAGTTTATATAGGAAATAGCCCTTTAGCCGCCAATGCCGAAGTAAAAGTTGATCCTGACAGAATATTTGGAAGGCATTTGGCCGTCTTGGGAAATACAGGAAGTGGTAAATCTTGTACAGTTGCCGGACTTATTCAATGGTCTCTTCAAGCCACAGGACAAGATGATAAAGCTAATGCGAGGTTCATAATTCTTGACCCAAATGGAGAGTACACCAAAGTATTTGGCGATAAAGCTAAAGTTTTGAAGGTCGGAAGCGAAGAAAATAATTTAGAAGTTCCTTTGTGGATGTGGAATAGTGAGGAATGGAGAAGTTTTACACAAGCCAAGTCAGGAGCTCAACTGCCATTGTTAAAGCGAGCCTTACGCGCTATGCGCAATGAAGAGTTGGAATTTCAAACGGATGCAAATTTTAAAGCAAAGAAATTTGCTGGAATTATGCTTCATTCGACCATCTCAAGCGAAAATAAAGGTGAACCGTATAACGGGTTTCCGCATAACAAGAACTTTACGGAAAGGCTAATTACTTGGAATACTTCCTTAGAGAGTTTTGATTTGGAAGATAATCAATTGGAAGAGCTAACAATTATTTTAACCGCACTAATAAGTAATCACAAAATTCCTTGGCGTAATGGAAATGGATTCGACTACCCAGAGTATACAACACGTGAAATCAGAGACCTAATTGATATCATAAGGGATACGTATGCTGAACTAGGTGGAAGCGAAACAGAACTTTATCCAAAAAATGAGGACATCCCAATCCCTTTTAAAGGAGATGTCTTTTTAAGCTATCTCGAGGCATTGGCTCAAGAAACCGGGAACGAACAATATCTTGAATTTCTTATCGCAAGGATTCGCACATTGCTTTCTGACTCCAGAATGGATTCCGTAATTGGGGATAAGATAAACATAGAACTTGATAAATGGTTAGAAAAATATCTCGGAACAGATGATAGAACTTCTATAACTATTATTGACTTATCATTAGTTCCTGCTGAAATTACTCATGTTACAACAGCAGTTATTGCTAGAATTGTTTTTGAAGCATTGCAAAGATATCGTAAACTAAATTCCAAAACATTGCCAACAGCCATGGTAATGGAAGAAGCACATTCCTTTATAACTCGATACAATGATAATAATGAAGGATCTTCATCATCAACTTGTACCAAGGTTTTTGAAAAAATAGCACGAGAAGGAAGGAAATTTGGTCTTGGCTTAGTTTTGTCATCACAACGCCCTTCTGAGTTGTCTCAAACAGTGCTTTCGCAATGCAATAGTTATATTTTACATAGAATTAGCAATGATAGGGATCAAGAATTAGTGGGTAGATTATTGCCTGACAATTTTAGAGGTTTATTACGGGAGCTACCCTCCCTTCCTTCTCAAAAGGCAATCTTACTTGGTTGGGCTTCTGAATTACCTATACTTGTTAAAATTCGTGATTTGCCGAAAAAACAAAGGCCTCAATCGGACGATCCTGATTTCTGGGATGTATGGACACGTAAAGATAAAGATGGCAAGGAAGTCCAAAGGTCAATTGATTGGAAGATTGTTGCTGATGATTGGCAAGAGAAAAAATAGTTAAAATAATGTCAGAAACCAACCGCATAGAATACAAATCAACATTGACCATAGACTTGGATTCGGCAAAAGAGGTGGTAGCACTGGCACAAAACGATAACGGTATATGAGCAAAAAAAGCCTGCATAAAAATCTGCTAGCCGAATTAAGCGCGTTAATTGAACAGGGCAAGCTACAGATCAGCGTTCAGGTCAACAGTACAATGACCTTGGTATTCTGTCAGGTAGGCAAACGTGTCAATGACGAAGTGCTTAATAACAGGTGCGTGGAATACGCTTAAGAGATTGTGCCGATACTGTCGTCACAATTGAAAAAGCAATATGGAAATAGTTATGGAACCCAGAATTTAAGAAGAATGATGCAATTTGCCGAAACATATCCCGATTTCCAAATTGTCATTTCACTGACACGACAATTGAGTTATACGTATTTTGTCGCCATGATAATTACAAGCTAAAAAAATCAACAATATGAACGAAATTATATGTCCAAATTGTAAAAAAGCATTCAAAGTTGACGAAGCCGGCTTTGCAGATATACTTAAACAAGTTCGAGACCATCAATTTGAAGAAGAATTGAGCAACAGACTTGCCCTTGCTGAAAAGGAAAAAGCCAGTGCCGTTGAACTTGCTAAAGCGAATACAAAAAATACATTTCAAGAAGAACTGGCAAAAAAAGACAAAGAACTTACTGAATTGAAAGCCAAAAGCGATACCGAACTTGCCGAGAAATTAGCCAAAAAGGAAACGGAAATCGCCGAAATGAAATCACGAATTCAAAGTGCTGAAATTCAAAAGAAGTTAGATGTTTCCGAAGCTATTAAAGTCATTGAAAAAGACCGTGACAATCTCGCAAATGATTTGAAAATCAAAGAAACACAAACTCAATTACTTGAAAAATCGATTAAGGAACAGTTTACGAACAAACTCATCGTAAAAGATGAAACCATTAAAATGAAAGATGATGAAATTGCCCGTTTAAAAGATTTTAAGCAGAAACTTTCAACAAAAATGGTTGGTGAAACCTTAGAGCAACATTGTGAAACCGAATTCAACAAGCTACGGGCAACAGCTTTTCAAAATGCTTATTTTGAGAAAGACAACGATTCAAGAGGCGGAAATAAAGGAGATTTCATTTACAAAGAACTCGATGATGCCGGAAATGAAATCATTTCAATCATGTTTGAAATGAAGAACGAAAATGATGAAACTGCGACAAAGAAAAGAAACGAGGATTTCTTTACAAAACTTGATAAAGACCGTCAAGAAAAGAACTGTGAATATGCAGTTTTAGTTTCGCTCTTAGAATCGGAAAACGAATTCTATAATACTGGCATAGTAGATGTTTCACATAAGTTCGAGAAAATGTATGTGGTGCGACCTCAATTTTTCATACCGATAATTACACTTCTTCGCAATGCGGCAATGAATTCCTTGAAATATAAGGCCGAACTGAACTTGATGCGAAACCAAAATGTTGATATTACCAATTTCGAGGAAAAGATCGATGCCTTTAGAAAGGGATTTGCTTATAATTACGATTTGGCAAGTCGAAAATTTACAAAGGCCATTGAGGAAATAGATAAGACTATTAGCCATTTGAATAAAACCAAAGAGGCTTTGTTATCATCTGAAAATAATTTGCGATTGGCGAACAATAAAGCTGATGATTTAACTATTAAAAAGTTAACCCACGGAAATCCCACAATGAAAGCAAAATTTGATGAACTTTCGGATAAGGCTGATTAAAGTGACAACCCTTAGAAATTAATAATGCTAGAAACCGACCGCATAAAATACAAATCAACCTTGATTAATTTACAAACAATTCTCTTTTCCAAAATGGCAACGATCGAAATCGAAGAACCTACAACAATAGAAGGCCTATGAAAAACTGGATTGACAAAGCATTGGGCTATCTGGAAAAATCATTGGGCAAAGTACCCTCGGAGTTGAACGAAATTGACTGGAAAGAAAGTTTGTCGCCTAAAAACGATAAGCTGTGCAAACACATTTCTGCTTTTGCCAACTTGCCAGGTGGAGGTTTTTTAGCTTTTGGCATCAACAATAAAACGGCAGCAGTCGTAGGCGTTAAAAAAGAGGAGGCCAATACAATTATAGAACGACTGGCCTCACTCTGTCGAGATGGCGTCGACCCGTTGGTAAGAATAGACCATGCCATTGAAACCTTTAGAGGCGAAGAAATCCTGTTGGTATATTTTGTTGAAAGTGCGGTAAAGCCTGTTCATTTAAAGGGAAAAACCATTGAAGATAGTTTTATAAGAAGTGGAGGTACGACTAGGGCGGCATCACGACAAGAAGTTGGTGCTTTGATGCTGAACAGCAAATCGCCCACTTGGGAAGAACTACATGCTTCTAAACTTTTAAACGAAATCGAGGTTATCACACTTTTGGAGTATGACAAAATCTTACAATTATTAGGCAAACCTGTGCCCAGTGATATAAAAGAAATTATCAAGTGGTTGGTAGACGAAAAAATGCTCGTAGATGTAGATGGCAAGGGCTTTTATATCACCAATTTTGGTGCAACGGCGGCGGCAAAAGACTTAAACCGTTTTGACGGTCTCAGTAGAAAAGCGGTTCGCCTGGTCAAGTATGAAGGTAAAAATAAGGCCGGCAACAGTAAAGAATACCCGGGTACGAAAGGGTATGCCATTGGTTTTGAGGCCTTGATACGGTTCGTTAAAGGTTTGTTGCCTGGAAGTGAGGTCATCAAACAGGCATTACGGCAAGAAACTTCGTTATATCCTGAGGCAGCGTTGAGAGAATTGATTGCGAACATTTTGATACATCAAGATTTTGGCATTCGGGGCACCGGCCCCATGATTGAAATTTTTGACGATAGAATTGTATTTACCAATCCGGGCAAACTCTTGCCTTCCAAAAAAATAGACCGACTGATTCGGACAACGCCCGAATCACGAAATGAAATTTTGGCATCTGCCTTTAGGCGTTACAATATATGTGAGGAAAGAGGATCTGGTTTTGAAAAAGCCGTAATCGGCATTGAATTGTTCGGTCTTCCACCGTTAAAGTTTGAAGAAATGGAAAATTCGTTCAAAGTAACCATGTATGCCCCAAGAAAATTTGCGGAAATGACGAATGAAGAGCGTATCGAGGCCTGCTACCAACATAGCATTATCCAGTTATATGGAAACGGTGGATTTAACAATACTTCTTTAAGAAATAGATTTGGAATGCACGATAAACAAGCTGCCCAAATCTCATTATTGATTAAAGACGCAATAGATGCAGGTAAAATCAAACCAAAAGATCCTGAAAATGTTTCTAAAAAATTTAGCGTTTATGTACCATACTGGGCTTAAAGTTTTATTTAATTTGAAACTGGAAAAAGAAAGCAAACTATTGATAATCATTGAATTGTTATTTAATTTGAATTCGGAAAACGAAATTAGGCTTATTTAACTGCGCATTCAAAAAGAAATGTAATTCGCTGATAATAAACGATTTGTTATTTAATTTGAATTCGGAAAATCAGAAAATTGACGCCCCTTACAAAAATGTTTAAAGGTGTAGAGATTGTCGTTTCACTGACACGAAAATTCAGTTGGTCGTATTTTTCAATGACTGCGTCCCATAAAACCGAAATCGCTTGATGCCTGAAAC
>JBATUY010000180.1:0-12575 GCA_049671465.1 Pricia sp.
ATCTTAATCCGTCATACGCGCACAGTTCTGATGACCGGAACGCGGTGACGACCGCGAATGCCTATATATCTTCGGAATACGACTATTTTTCCATAGGTTTCGGGGGAGGATATGCCCGACTGTTCAACGAGAAAAATACCGAGCTATCCCTAAGCGGGAAAGTATATTTCGACAAATGGAATCCCCAATATCCCATAGAACTCAGGGATGGTTTCTTTGATTTCCGAACGGTCGGAAATGGAACATATACTCCCAACTTCACGGAATTTACGGACGAGAAAAGGAATTCGTATTCCCTTTCGATTGGCCTGACCCAGATTTTGAGCAAAAAATTACAAGGAGCTGTGTTCATGGATGCCGTCGTTCAGAACGGACTTCTCAGTACGCCGTTCCAACGGGTCTATTTTGGTGATGCCAATGATTTCTTTATCGAAGATTTTCAGCTTGCCGACGATGTAGAGCGGCTGCCCGATAGCCGCTTCAAGCTACCCATCGGCGGAAGGCTGAACTATTACCTCAATGACACCTTTATTTTGCGGAGCTACTACCGTTTCTATTATGACGATTGGGGCATTCGGGCACAAACCGCCAGTTTGGAGGTTCCTATCAAATTAAACGACGCGTTTACTCTATATCCGACCTATAGGTTTTATTCACAATCCGCATCCGATTATTTTTATGAAAAGGATGTCGCCCTGTCAAGCTACAACTTCTATACCTCTGATTATGACCTTTCAAAATATCAAGCCCACCAATATGGCATGGGCCTACGCTACGAGGATATATTTACCAAAGCTTCGATTTTTGGCTTAGGGATGAAGGCTTTGAACTTGAGGGTCAACAGCTACAATCGCAGTGATGGTCTCAATGCGTTTATTATTTCGCTGGGTACGACCTTTGTTGCAAATTGATACATCGCTACTTTTTCAATACCTTTTCAAGATGGCGATAATTTGCTCTTAGAATATTTTCGCACTCATCGTCTGTTGAAATCGAATTGACTTGACAACTTCAAATCTAGGAATAGGTCATAATTGTGTCGTTTTTTCGTAAATTCGCCGTCCTACCCAAATAGCACATGATAGACAAACTGAACATAGTAAAACAGCGTTTCGATGAGGTTTCCGATCTGATTATTCAGCCCGATATCATTTCGGACCAAAAACGCTACGTGGAGCTGACCAAGGAATATTCCGATCTCAAGGAACTGGTAGACAAGCGTGACCAATACCTCGAGCTTACCAACAATATAACCGAAGCCGAGGAAATCATTTCCGACGGAAGCGATGCTGAGATGCTTGAAATGGCCAAAATGCAAATTGAGGAGGCCAAAGCCGAACTGCCAAAGTTGGAAGAGGAAATCAAGATGATGCTTATTCCCAAAGATCCTGAAGACGCTAAAGATGTAGTCGTTGAAATCCGTGCGGGAACGGGGGGTGATGAGGCCAGCATATTTGCCGGGGACCTCTTTCGCATGTATACCAAATACTGCGAGTCGAAGGGATGGAAGACCAATGTCATCGATTTGAGCGAAGGCACTAGTGGTGGCTACAAAGAAATTCAGTTCGAGGTGACGGGTAAAGATGTTTACGGCACCTTAAAATTCGAGGCCGGTGTGCATCGGGTGCAACGTGTTCCTCAGACTGAAACCCAGGGCCGTGTGCATACCAGTGCCGCAACGGTCATAGTGCTTCCCGAAGCGGAGGATTTTGATGTACAGATCGATCCCAAAGATGTGCGTATCGATTTTTTCTGTTCTTCCGGTCCGGGAGGGCAGTCGGTGAACACAACTTATTCCGCTGTGCGTTTGACCCACATCCCAACGGGACTGGTTGCGCAATGTCAAGATCAGAAATCACAGCACAAGAACAAGGAAAAAGCTTTTAAGGTTCTGCGGTCGCGACTTTACGACCAAGAACTAGCTAAAAAACAAGAAGAGGATGCTGCCAAACGGAATTCCCAAGTAAGCAGTGGCGACCGATCGGCAAAAATCCGTACTTACAATTATCCGCAAGGGCGAGTGACCGATCACCGTATCGGACTGACCCTTTATGACCTGCAGAATATTATTGATGGTGATGTCCAAAAAATTATTGATGAGTTGAGTCTGGTAGAGAATACCGAGAAGTTGAAGGAAGCTTCGGAGATTTTTTAGATGATAGAGATAACTTTAAAAAGAACGCATCATCCTTGAAACTACAAGACCTCGTATCGGAAATCCATAAAAAACAGTCATTTCTATGTATTGGTCTTGATACCGACTTAGAAAAGATTCCACCGCAACTACTTAATCAGGAAGACCCGATTTTTGCCTTTAACAAGGCCATAATCGATGCAACCCATCACTTGTGCGTTGCCTATAAGCCCAATATCGCTTTTTATGAGGCTTACGGAATTGCGGGCTGGCTGGCTTTGTCAAAGACCATCGCCTATCTGAATGCAAACCATCCAGAAATTTTTACCATCGCCGACGCCAAGCGTGGGGATATCGGAAACACATCGACCCGTTACGCCAAGGCATTTTTTGAAGACCTACAATTTGATTCCATCACCGTGGCGCCCTATATGGGCAAAGACTCCGTGGAGCCCTTTTTGGCGTTTGAGAATAAGCATACGATTTTGTTGGCGTTGACCTCGAACGAAGGCGCATTTGATTTTCAGACAAATATGGTAGAGGGGCAAGAACTGTACAAAAAGGTATTGGAAACTTCAAAAACCTATAAAAATTCGGAGAACCTGATGTATGTAGTCGGGGCGACCAAAGCGGAGTTTCTTGGAGATATTCGAAAAATTATTCCAGAAAGTTTTTTGTTGGTACCGGGCGTTGGCGCCCAAGGAGGCAGTATACAAGAAGTGTGTAGATACGGGATGAACGAAAATATTGGCCTGCTTATAAATTCTTCACGGGAAATCATCTATGCATCCAAAGAAAAAGATTTTGCCAAAGCCGCAGCATTAAAGGCTGCCGAATTGCAAAATCAGATGGCATTGGAACTGAAAAAGTAACGGAATCACCTGATCATATTCTCCAATATTTTTTGGATTTTCTGCGCTTTCTGCTCAAAGAATTCCACCAACTTCGCATCGGTATATTCCAAGTTGCTGGCCTTATCCAAAAAATTCTGATATTGGTACTCCAATAATGAGATAACATTTCTGTTCGCAGTCATTGGGGTAACGCTTCCTACTTTGCAATATTGATTTTCCATAGTCGTATATATGAGTCTCTAATATACGGCATATCGTCGATTTTGGATGCCCTTTTCCGTCATATTTCACCATAAATCCGTTATATTAATGATAAATTAACATTGGGGCTTAAGAATGTAAATTTTCTTGGATGCCTAGAGTTTTAGTTCATTTTTGAGCCTGAAGACTTTTATATTATCACTAAAGTAATTTTTGAGCATCGAATAATATCCTTATAAAATTTTACCGCTACTCTTATATGCCATAGCGCTGTCACGCATTGATTAAAGCTGTTCTGTTTTCAAAGCAGTGGCTCATCGAATGATTCAATATATTGCAAGGTTTCTTTAAAATAAAAATTGAGAGTATACCCTGCTACATTACGACACTTGTCTTGACGAAAAATCAATCACTTGGGTCACCTTTCTAAACGGTATCGCTGAAAGTTCGTCTATTTGGTACGAGCAGGTTCGGGAATTCAAAAAAAAATTCAATATTCTAATGCTCTACTTGTATGGCTATGACGATTGGAAACCGGTTCTCAAAGATGCTTTTAACTACAAATATAGTTTCGACTACATAACGGAAGGTATAGTGTAGGTTATCGATTATCTCCAAATTCAACAATCTCATTTAGTTCACATTACCTTAAGAACGGTACATATCAGAAACTTGGCCGAAATATAGCGGGCCTGGGTACAGAGAAATGTCATGGGCGACACCCTTATTCGATTGGATTTTAGGTTTATGATGATACTCGGTTATGGTAACTATTTCAAATCATTAGTGCCTTATATCTGATTTTACAAATTATTTATATGCCCGATAACTATCATCGAGAATTTCGATCACCTTTTATGGGCGAGGCCAAAAAAATATGTTAGAAGTAATTCGTTCGATGGTACAGAATGGCGTCGCAGATTGGTCCTTTATTACGTATTTTCAACGCTGCGGATATCAATATTCCTACGCTATTCGTTCTGGGCGGGACAGACTACCTTTTTCTCTCTTCCGTCAATAAAATGATTCAAAAGCACATTACCGCTAGCTTACTGGCTATTGAGAATTGCTGTCACGTTGTGAATTTAGAACAGCCGAAACTTTTTAACGATTTTACTGGTTTTTTTCGGATGTGAGTCGATAATTATCTCCATCATATTTTGTAATTGTAAAAGGCCCAGATTATAAGTCTAACCTTTTAAATATTTTAGAATCATAAATTACGTTCAACCGCCGTATCCAGGATTTTGTTCCATTAAGGTATTGGTGTCCATTTCATTCTGTGGTATTGGAAATGTCAAGGCATTGGCATCATAGGCCAAATTACCAACGGAGCGTTGGGTTCTCTTATAATCATGAATCAAAAAACCTTCAAAGGCCAATTCCAACTGCCGTTCTTTGAAGATTATATCTTCGGTGAGCGAGGTTAGTGCAGATGCACCGGATCTCGCACGTAGCGCATTGATTTCGGCAAGCGGTGCCAGACCTACCGAGGTACCTTCTACGAAATTGCTTTCCAATCGAATGAGGTGCATTTCTGCTATACGGAAAATGGTTACGTTGGCAAATTGACTGGTATATTTGGAAGTCAGCCTTTCATCGTTATCCGGACTTACATAAAAGAAGCTGGCCCTGGTATCATTGTCTGCATCGTCGAAAAGATTTAAATAGGCATCTTGAATACGCACATCACCGCCACGACCACCGTTTTCCTGAGAAGCATAAAAGTTGACTAATTGGTTTCCATCTACTCCAGCAACGACTTGGCTTGTTTTCTGAAAAGCAAATATGATTTCAGGGCCGTCAGTTTCATTGTTAAAGGCGCCATCAAAAGTTGGCGCAAGGCTATGACCGCTATTCTGTAATACGTCGTTCGCTGCATCTCTAGCCGCTGCATAATTTCCTTGTTGTAGATAGACTCTTGCCAATAAGGCCTGTGCCGCATATTTATCCGCGTAGAATCCATTGGCGTCCGGCAGAAGCGAATACGCCGTTTGCGCATCGGATATGATTTGGGTATATACTTCTTCGACTGAGCTTCTGGCTATCTCCAAGGGTTGTAAGTAATCAAGTATACCTTCGGTTCGAAGTGGTACTCCGGGTTGTGAATTACCCCCCTCGGCTTGATAGGGTGCAGCGTAATTACGAACCAGGTCAAAATAGGCGAGGGCGCGAAGAAACCTGGCTTCCCCCTCGATTCGATTTGCCTCTTCAGGACTACTGGTAACTATGGCAATGTTGTCAACCACCAAGTTAGACTGATTGATGCTTTCGTAACTATTTTCCCAAATGTTTTCTACAAAAAGGTTATCGACTAAAAGGCTTTTTGTTATGGCCTGACGCGGTTGTATAAATGTTCCTCCCCATGTCACTTCGTTCGTGGTTCCCAAAAGGTCATCCATTAGCTGCAGCTCTCCTCCGTAGGTATCTTCTTGTCCCATTTCTTGATAGATTCCTATTAGAATCGCCGAAATGTTGGCCTCGGAGGTGAGGGCCAATTCGCCAGGGAGATTATCCGTCGGATTGATTTCCAGTTTATTTTCACATCCCGTCCAAAAAACCGACAATAAGGTTATAAAGAGATATTTATATATTTTCATGACACTTTGTTAAAAGTTAATATTAAGGCCGATAGTAATAGTCTTGGCCGGTGGCGATGAATAGAAGGTGCTACCGGGATTGCGGGAATCGTTTACATCGCTCCGTGCCTCGGGATCTTCGAATTTATAATCGGTAAAAGTCAAGAGATTCACACCAGTAAGGTAAACACGTAATTTACTGAACCCGATTTTCTCTACCGTTTGGCTGGGTATTGTATAACCTAAGGTAAGGTTGCGCAACCGAATAAAATCCGCTTCGTCAAGATATCGGGTAGATTCAGACGTTCCATTGCCTCCAAAGAGCCTGGCCTGAGGTACATCGGTAATATCACCGGGCCGTTGCCATCTTCGTAACTGGTCAATACTCTGATTGTCATAGAAATCTGCCGATGCCGATTGAAAACGACCACCGCTGTTATAAATACTCGCGCCCCATTCGCCTTGAAAGGTGAAGGAAAAATCGATGCCATTAAAAGTTATGCTATTCGTTAATCCACCGTACCATTCGGGAAACGGATTACCGATTGCTATTCGTTGGGCCTCATTAGGGTCTGTCGTGGTATCTCGGTTTAATGTACCGTCGGCATTCTCGGTATTCAGAAAATAAAGTGCGTCGCCGTTGGCAGGGTCAACGCCCGCAAACTCTCTTAGGTAAAATGAAGCCAAAGTTTCGCCGACACGGTTAATGTTTTCGCCGGTTACAATATCGGCACCATCGTTCGGTAAAGTTTTGAGTTCATTCGTATTATTGGAGATATTGAGATTGGTTGTCCACGTAAAATCATCTTTGTTAACGTTTCTAGTATTCAATACAAACTCGACACCCTGTCCTTTCAGGGTCCCTATATTGCGATTGATAATACTCGAACCGCTACTTGGTATAAGTGGCACTTCAAAAAGTAACCCTTCAGTATCCTTGACATAGTAATCGATTTCTCCACTGATTATCCCGTCCAGAAATCCGAAATCTACTCCGAAGTCGGTTTGTTTTGATTTTTCCCAAGTCAAGTCAGGATTCCCGGGTTGGGCCGGTGCTATTCCCGGTCTTTGATTATAGGCGACGCCATTAAAGAGGAATCGCGATGCAAAATTACCGATTTCAGCATTTCCCAATTCGCCGTAGCTGGCCCTAAACTTTAAAAAGGATAGCGTGTTTGAATCTTTTAGGAAATTCTCCTCCGATATAATCCATCCCCCTGAAATAGAAGGGAAAATACCAAAACGTTCATTTGCACCGAACCGTGACGAGCCGTCTTGCCGAATACTTGCCTTGAAAAGATACTTGTTATCAAAACTGTAGGTAGCCCTTACAAAATAGGAGAGAAATGTATTTTTCTGTTCTACTCCTGTGCCGGCAGTCACTTCTGCACCACCACTTACAGTGGGCAAGTCGTCACCGGGAAATTGCTGGCTGGTCACACTGGTAATCCTTCTGTTGTTCTGATTATACTCTGTTCCCAAAGTGACATTAATATTGTGTTTATCGGCGAAAAGCTCATCAAATGTCAAATAATTACTGAACACATAGCTTTCGGATCCCAAATCGGAAGCAAATGCCTCCCCGCTGGTGGATTGGAACAAAGAATTCTGACCTCGATAATTATCTTCCGTTTGCGCAAAATGGTCATAGGAGAAATCAGAATTGAATTTCAAAGAATCAAAGAACCTATACTCGCCGGCCACCTTTCCGGTAAGCCTCCTCACGATAGTCTTAAAAAATGCGTTTTGGGCATCGAGCAAAAAGTTACCGTAAAGTGTATTTGGGTTAGGCATACCGTCAGGAAGAAAAGCCGATGATAACGGAGATTGTGCGATTGCCTGCAAGGGTGTGGCAAAAGCGTTGTCATTGGCTATCCTATCAATTTCTGTCCGTGAGAACCCAAGGTTCATACTTGCCGTAAATTTGTCGCTAAAATTATGGCTCACATTAGTTCTTGCATTTACCCTTTCGAGGGCATTATCCCGAATGATACCATCTGTATTATTGTAGGCACCAGAAAAATAGTACGATGTTTTTTCATCGGCACCGGATACAGAAAAATCGGCATCCGTTTGAAAGCCATCTTGAAAAGCTAGCTCCGTCCAGTCTGTATCAACTTCACGTGTTCTCCAGTCGCTGTCTCCGGCCAAAAAATCAAAAGTGCCTTCTGCTTCGGCTATACCATCTTCTTCACCTAGACCGTTAATGGCAGCTTCGGTAAAAAGCTCGATATATTGATCGGCATTGAGCCATTCCCTTTTATTGGTAGGTTGGCTAAAACCTTGTGCTAGGTTTAAGGAGAATTTGGCCTTTCCTTGTTTACCGCGCTTTGTGGTAATGAGAACGACACCGTTCGCACCTCTGGCTCCATAGATTGCTGCAGAGGAAGCATCTTTGAGAATATCGATAGATTCTATTTCGTTCGCGCTTAAGGTCAACAAGGGGTTGGTGGGAGCTCCATTACCGACATCGTCGTTATTGCCCACCGGGTCTACCAATGGAATACCGTCAAGAACGTATAGCGGTTGAGTACCACCACTGACACTGGCCGCACCGCGTACACGAATGTTGATGCCGCCTTCTACTTTGCCGTTGGTCTGGGTCACCTGCACGCCCGCCGCCTTTCCGACCAATGAATTTTGAAGGTTAGGATTGGGTACCTCCGCAATATCCTCGGAAGTCAACTTTACGATATTATCGGTCAGGCTGCGTTTACTCTGCGTACCATACCCCACCACGACAACCTCTTCCAATTGCGAGGCATCTTCTTCCATTTGAACGTTCATGGTATCGGAGGCACCTACGGTCATTTCGACGCTTCTTTGCCCTAGATAGGAGAACACTAAGGTTTGTTCTTCATCGGCCGAAATGGAATAAATACCATCAAAATCGGTTTGGGTACCAGTGGTAGTGCCCTTGACCAATACATTGACCCCTGGTAAAGGAAGGCCGTTTTGATCGGTCACGGTTCCGGTTATCGACTTTTCTTGTCCAAATGAGCAATGCGCAATCAAGAGCATTGTAAACGTCAATATAGCATGTAGCGTTGTTTTCATAGCAGCAATTTTGGATTAGCATGACGAAAATCTTAATAAAAGCATATATAAACAATTATGTAGTCATAAAAAACACAATTTTGATGTGATATTGTCGATATGCAAACTCAGTCGCTAAAAATTATGAGATAAGAAATATAACGCAGGTCTATTTAGTAAAGTTGCAATGTGAAGCTAATATCTTATTGATTGGTATGCATGTCATTTCTCAAAATTTTTAATGACAACGAAAGCATAGAATATGATATGGCATTTAAATATTGCTTGTTTGATAAATTAACGCCCTTTAAATTAGGGAATTATAGAAACCATAGGTCTTAAATATTTCATAAAAGAAGTAGGTCCCGATAAGAGTTGACCCTTCGTAAAGTTCTTAAATAGTTGGTTTTTGTTAGACTAACGCAGGAAGTCAAGAAATCTATCCTATATCTTTAGAAAGATTTTAAACAAAAAAAACCGGTGCTCCCACCGGTTTTAAACTAACTAACTAACTCAAAAATTGCTAACTCAAATATTTTGTTTCTCTATTTTATTTAACGGATATATATTTAAGTTATTGTAAGTCGAACTACGTTTTTTATACTCAATCCTGTAAGCTAAAAACTTTTTTAAGTAGGTCGATACTGCGGGACGAGACTTTCGTGCGGATATCTTTTTCCTCCACCGCAATCATCGTATAAACTCCTTTTAGGGCTTCCTGCGTGACGTAATCCGTCAAATCCGGGTTAACGTTGTTGGTCAGGGGAATACTGTTGTATTTGCTGATGAGGTTACTCCATATTTTATCCGCACCGACCTTGTGGAAAGAATTTTTGATGACCGGACTGAATTTTGTGTAGAGTTCGGCCTCTGTTTGCTTGGTCAGATATTCGGTTGCGGCATCATCGCTGCCCAGTAAAATATTCTTGGCATCATCGAAGGTGATGTCTTTTACTGCGTTGACAAATATGGGAGTAGCTTCGCCCACGGCATCTTCAGCCGCTCGGTTCAGTACTTTAAGGCCTTCGTCGGCCAAATTGCCCAACCCGATATCCCGTAAGGTTTTATCTACTTTTTGGAGCTCGGCCGGGAGGGCAATCTTTACCAGTTCATTTCTAAAGAAACCGTCTTCTTGGGTAAGTTTACTGACCTGTTTGTCGATTCCCTTATCCAGCGCTTGCCGCAGCCCTTCCGCGATTTGGGCGTTTCCGATGCCGCTTTGTTCTTGGGGCAATTGATCGATGACCTGTTGTAGTTCGCCACAGGATGAAAGCTGCAAGACGAGGCTTGCTACTAGTATTTTTTTAAACACGCTGTATTTTTTTGAGATGAATTTTAAAGGGATTATGTGGCGGCCCGAGATTACTCGAACGTGAAGTTGATAAAAAGCCCACGCGTTCGCATCGCTTCTATATTACTGGTCCACGGACTGTTCGGATCGTTATCGGGAATCAGCTCGTCATTGATTCCAAATACGCCCCGTATGGATGGGGTAAACTTGAAATATTCCAGGTAGAAATCGATTCCAAAGCCAACCTCATAATTATACGTCCATTTTTTTAGTCGAAAGGTGCCACTGCTGTTATCGTCGAGGCTTTTTTCATTGCTTCCCAGATTAAGTGATGCCGAGGGGCCTGCCACGAGAAAGGGCTTAAAGTTTCCAAAGCGTTTGGTGCCGACTTTTAAAAGTAACGGAAAGTTGATGTAGGTTGATTTGACCTCCCGAAAGGCATTTCTTCGGCCTTCATCGGTATCTAAAAATCCTGGGAAACCTAGCGTTCTGGCGTTGTAGTAAAGTCCGGGCTCTATGCGAAGATCCAAAAACTCGTTAAGGCGCAGCTCCCCGATGAGGCCTACGTTAAAACCGGTGGATTCCAACACCTGAACATCGGTGTCCCGATTTCCTCTATCCTCTTTATAATCGAATTTGAACCCGTAGCGGTTGAATCCCAAAAAATAACCGTAGTTCAGCAGCTTCTTGTCCTTGTTCTCGATGTTGAGAATGGGGTCGGCATTGAATTGGGCACGGAGGCCGCTACCAAAGAGCGTCATAAGGACCAGAACCAAAAAAGTGTGCTTCATATCAGTGCTTTGTGGCGACATAAATTGATGCGACCCCAAAGGTTTGGGGCCTGTTCTCTACCTCTATAAACCCGATTTTCCGCAAAATATTGTTGAAGGCTTCCCCGTGCGGAAAAACGGAGGCCGATTCGCTCAAATAGGCGTAGGCGGAACGGTCTTTTGAAAACAGTTTTCCAATAGCGGGCAGTATATTTTTGGTGTAAAAACCGTAGCCCTGCTTGTAGGGCGTTTTGGTCGGTACCGAAGTTTCCAGCACTACAAAAGTACCCCGTGGGGCAAGTACGCGATAGATTTCCGCTAGGCCTTTGTCCAGCGTTTCGAAATTTCTTACCCCAAAAGCTACCGTAATTGCATCGAAACTTCCGTCTTCAAAGGGTAAGTTTTCGCTATCTCCGGTGACCATCTCAATCGTATCGCCCAAATTTTTGGCAGCAATTTTCTTTTTTCCAACGGCTAACATTCCTGGGGAGATATCGAGACCTACAATTTTGGGAGCGCCCGTTTTGACCATATTAATGGCTAGGTCACCGGTTCCCGTGGCAATATCCAAAATACTTTTGGGCTTTTTTTTCGATAGGATATCAACCACCTTCTTACGCCATTTTACATCGATGCCGAAAGAAATCACGCGATTCAATCCATCGTACTTCTCCGAAATGGTATCGAACATCTGGGTGACCTGCTCCTTCTTGCTTAATTGGGAGTCTTTATAAGGAGTAACCTTTTTGGCCATAGCAAACAATTTTGCCGCAAAGGTATCGTTTTTGAGCCGAAGGATGGATTTGGTGGCACCCTTTTTGCCACGTCTCATTTTTATTTTACACCAAAATAATACGTAATTTCGCAGCGCGAATCCGAAATGTAAACGGCTTGAATTTGTAAAGACCTTTTGACAGGGTCAGGGCCGACGGATGGCGTACCACACAAAGTTGCCAACGAATGAAAATAATTATTGCAGGTGCCGGTGAAGTAGGTTTTCACTTGGCCAAACTGCTATCTTACGAATCACAGGATATCACCTTGATCGATACCAAAAAGGAGAGTTTGGCTTACGCCGATACCCATCTTGATATTCGGGTATTGCGGGGCGATGCCACCTCTATTGCCGTGCTTAAGGATGCACAGGTGAACGAATCGAACCTGGTCATCGGGGTTACCTCTTCTGAAACTACGAATATTACATTATGCATGCTGGCCAAGCAATTGGGCTGCGAGCGTACGATTGCCAGAATCTCGAATACCGAGTTTACCGACTGTAAGGATACCATCCGGTTTTCAGATCTGGGTATCGACGAGCTGATCTCCCCTGAGGAATTGGCGGCTAAGGAAATCGAGATGCTGCTGAACAAGTCCGCTTTTAACGATACTTATGAGTTTGAAGAAGGGAAACTGATTATGGTCGGGGTTTCATTACCGTCGACCGCGCCCTTCGTGGGTAAAATGGTCAAGGAAGCGGCGCTTATCTTTCCCGAACTGCATTTTATGCCGATCGCCCTACAGCGAAACGGTACGCAGTATACCATTATTCCCCGTGGGGATACGGTCTTCAAAGATGGGGATCAAGTCTACTTTATCACCACCAAACAAGGGGTCGACGAGCTCTACAAACTGACCGGGAAGAAGAAAGAGGAAATCAAAAACGTGATGATTCTCGGCGGAAGTAAAATCGGATACAAGGCGGCACGGGAC
>JBATUY010000181.1:0-6961 GCA_049671465.1 Pricia sp.
GACAAAAGATGAACCATTGAAAAAGCGCATCCTGATAAAAATAGGTTCCAACACCCTTACCAAGGAAACCGACCAAATATCCAGAGGTAAAATTGAGGATATCGGTCGACAAATCGCCTTGCTGAGCGACGATTATGAATTTATCGTGGTCAGTTCGGGGGCCATTGCCGCGGCCAAACAGTTCGTGAAATTGGAGCATAATGGAGAGGAAATCAACGTAAAGCAGGCTTTGGCAGCCATTGGGCAGCCCCATTTGATGCGCATGTTTCAAGAGAGTTTTCGGGAACTGGGCCTTTTCGCGGCGCAATGTCTTTTATCATATTCCGATTTTGAAAATCCGAAGTCGAAAGCGAATATCAAGAATACAATCGATGTTTTGGTTGCGAACAACTTTATTCCCATCATCAATGAAAATGATACGGTGGCAGCAGATGAGATTCAGTTCGGCGACAACGATAAACTGGCCGCATTGACCGCTTCCCTTTTACATGCCGACCTCTTGATGATCGCCACGAATACCGATGGTATCTATACCAAGGCCTCTTTGAAGGACATCCGCCCGAAAACGATATCCTCCATTTCGGACATCAACGCATTGGCCGAAGAAGTCGGCGACGAAAAGTCCTCCCACGGTACCGGGGGCATGCAATCAAAGATCGAGGCAGCAACGATAGCGCAGGCAGCTGGGATTGAAACTTGGATCGTAAACGGGCTGAAGGACAATTTTATAGTCCGTGCGCTGAACGGCAAAAGCGAACACACTAAAATAACCGAATGAAAAATTATTTATCCTTAAAAGATATCGACGATTTGCCCGATTGGGTCGAGGAAGCCAAGCGGCTAAAATTAAATCCCACAGCCGATAAATCCTTGGGAGCCGGTAAGACCCTCTGCCTCCTCTTCTTCAACAACAGCCTTCGTACACGTTTGAGCACCCAAAAAGCAGCCTTGAATCTTGGCATGGAAGTTATGATTATGAACTTCGGTAACGAGGGATGGGCCTTGGAATATGAAGACGGAACCGTCATGAACCAAGGCACATCTGAGCATATTAAGGAAGCGGCCCAAGTCGTTTCACAGTATTGTGATATTGTGGCCATTCGCGCTTTTGCGGCACTGAAAGACAAAACAAAAGACGAGGCCGAAGCGGTCTTGAACGGGTTTAAAAAATACGCTTCCGTACCTATCGTAAATATGGAAAGTTCCGTGGGGCATCCTTTACAGGCCTTGGCCGATGCCATTACCTTAGCGGAGCAGCCCGACATTAAGCGACCTAAAATCGTACTTTCATGGGCGCCGCATCCAAAGGCCTTACCGCATGCCGTAGCCAACTCATTTGTGGAGATGATGCAATTGCAGGATGCAGAATTCGTCATTACCCATCCAAAGGGATACGAATTGAACCCGGCAATTATCAAACGGGCAACCATTGAATACGACCAGAAAAAAGCCTGTAAAAATGCGGATTTTATCTATGTCAAAAACTGGAGCGGCTATTCCGATTATGGAAAGGTACTGCATCAAGATTCGGATTGGATGATGACCAAGGAGAAACTAGGCAAGGCAAAATTCATGCACTGCCTACCCGTTCGAAGAAATGTTGTCGTCGAGGATGCCGTGTTGGATAGCGGACAATCTTTGGTCATCGAACAGGCCAACAATAGGACATTTGCCGCTCAAATTGTTTTGAAGAAAATACTCGAGCAATGAAACCAAGTATATCTATCTTAAAAATAGGAGGAAATGTGATTGAGGATAAAGACGTACTATCGAAACTCTTGAGCCTTTTTTCTCAAATCAAGGGCTTTAAAATACTGGTGCACGGCGGCGGGAAAAGCGCCACGGAAGTCGCCAAAAAAATGGGTATCGCATCGAAAATGATCGATGGCCGACGTATTACGGATGCGCAATCGCTAGAGGTCATCACCATGGTCTACGCCGGGCTCACCAACAAAAACATCGTTGCTGAACTACAGGCGAAAGGCTGTAATGCCCTTGGAATGAGCGGTGCTGACGGTAATGCCATTCAAGCGCATAAACGTCCTGTGGTGCACATCGATTATGGCTTTGCCGGCGATATCGACGGCGTAAACGCGGGTCTGATCTCCCATCTCTTGACTTTGGGCCTTACCCCTGTTTTTTGTGCCCTGACCCACGACGGCAAGGGGCAGCTACTGAACACCAATGCCGATACAATAGCTTCCGAACTGGCTATCGCTATGGCGAAACAGTACAAGACTACTTTATATTACTGCTTTGAGAAAAATGGAGTTTTAAGGGATGTTTCTGACGACACTTCCGTAATACGACATATCGACAGCGAAACCTACCAACATCTTTTGGAACAAAAAATCATAGCCGACGGTATGCTCCCGAAAATGACCAACTGCTTTCATGCGCTGAACAACGGGGTCGCCAAAGTCTGCATCGGCAACATGTCAATGCTGGCGCAAAATGATGGGATGTTTACCACCTTAGAACTATAAGCGTCCCTATCGGAAGAATTTAAGGCCAGATAAAACAGAAGTTAACATCGCGGCCGCAAAGCACTACAATGAAATAAGATACTATAGTGAAGATGGACAAAATACAGCTTACCGAAAAGGCCTTGGACCTACTCAAACAACTGATCTCGATCCCATCTTTTTCCTCCGAAGAGGATAAGACGGCCGACGCCATCGAAGACTGGTTCAAGGGGTTTGACATCCCTTTCACGCGAGACATCAATAACATTTATGCGGTAAACAAACATTACGACGAAAGCAAACCGACCTTGTTGCTGAACTCCCACCACGATACGGTCAAACCGAATTCCGCCTACACCAAAGACCCGTTCCATCCGCATATCGAAGATGGCAAATTATACGGACTTGGCAGTAACGATGCCGGTGGCGCCTTGGTATCCTTAATGGCAACTTTCACCCATTATTACTCCGAAGAAAACCTGAGCCATAATCTGCTAATGGTCGCCTCGATGGAAGAAGAAAGTTCGGGCGACAACAGCCTTCGCGGCCTATTACCGAAACTTCCCAAAATAGACGTAGCTATCGTGGGCGAGCCGACCTTGATGCAACTGGCCATCGCCGAGAAAGGATTGGTCGTTTTTGACGCGCAGGTGAAGGGAACGCCCTCGCATGCCGCACACCCCAACGATGACAACCCGATTTACAATAGTATTGAAGTATTGGAGTGGTTCAAAAATTACAGGTTTGACAGAACCTCCGAAGCTTTAGGAGAGGTCAAATTGACGGTCACCCAAGTGAACGGTGGCGTTCAACATAATGCCGTGCCGGCACAGGTAGACTTGGTACTCGATGTTAGGGTCAACGACAAATACACGAATGCCGAAATAGCAGAGCTGTTGAAAAAGGAAGCGCCCTGCGAATTAAAGGAGCGTTCCCTACGTCTCAATTCATCGGCGATTGCCAAAGACCACCCCTTGGTGCAATCAGGTATGGCCTTGGGCCGTGAAACCTATGGTTCTCCAACCCTATCCGATCAGGCTGCCTTGACCTGTCAAAGCCTGAAACTAGGCCCTGGAGATAGCACACGTTCCCACTCCGCCGACGAGTTTATCTACGTTAGGGAAGTCGAGGAAGGAATTGATTTGTATATTCGAATTTTAGAGGGATTTTTAACGGACCGGACTTGAGATTTGCCGACGGAAAGTTTTAGATACGAGACGTGAGAACAATCAGCGATGAGAGTTTTCCGTTTCATCGAACAAGCATGTAATACTTCAGGCTTGCTTACTGGCAAGCAAGTCTTAACCTAATATTTGAAAAAATGAAACTATGGGACAAAGGCTTTAGCACCGACCAAAAAATTGACCACTTTACGGTAGGCAACGACCGCGAACTCGACCTGCATCTTGCGAAATACGATGTCATCGCCTCGAAGGCCCACGCCAAGATGTTGGGTAAAATCGGACTGCTATCGGAAGAGGAAACGAGAGCATTGGTCGATGAACTGGATGCCATCGGCGTGTCGATAGCTAACGGAGATTTTGTAATCGAGAATTCCTTTGAGGATATGCATTCCAAAATTGAGTATCTGCTCACCGAAAAATTGGGCGATACCGGAAAGAAAATCCATACCGCACGCTCCCGGAACGATCAGGTTTTGGTGGCTATGCATTTATATCTAAAGGATGAACTGACCGAAATCAAGGTGCAGACCAAAACGCTCTTCGCCCTTTTAATGAATCTTGCGGAAGAACATAAGGATGTACTGTTGCCCGGCTACACCCACCTGCAAATCGCCATGCCCTCATCATTCGGACTGTGGTTCTCGGCCTACTCGGAGAGCCTGATCGACGACCTTTATTTTATTGACGCCGCCTACAAGGTAGCCGACCAAAATCCGCTGGGAAGCGCCGCAGGCTATGGTAGCTCCTTCCCGATCGATCGGAGTTTCACTACGGATGAAATGGGCTTTGCAACGATGAAATATAACGTAGTCGCCGCACAGATGGGCCGTGGTAAGGTCGAAAAGGCGACCGCTTTCGGCATGTCGAGCTTAGCAGCTACCCTTTCAAAGATGGCGATGGACATCTGCCTCTACATGAGCCAGAACTTTGATTTCATTTCCTTTCCCGATGAGCTGACGACCGGTAGCAGCATCATGCCACACAAGAAAAACCCTGATGTTTTCGAATTGGTCCGTGGCAAGTGCAATAAACTGCAGAGCATCCCCAATCAGTTGACTTTAGTCATCAATAACCTCCCTAGCGGTTATCATCGCGACCTGCAACTGGTCAAGGAAATTATTGTGCCCGCAGTTCAGGACATGAAGGCGTGCCTAGAAATCTTGACTTTTAGTTTAAAGGAAATTCGGGTCCGCAAAAACATCGTAGACGATGTTAAATACGACTACATGTTCAGCGTCGACACCTTGAACGAACTGGTACAAATCGGGATGCCTTTTCGGGACGCCTATAAAAAAATGGGGCAGGATATAGAAGCGGGCAACTTCACGCCCAAACGCGATATCAAGCATACCCACGAAGGAAGTTTGGGGAATTTGTGTTTAGATCAGATTCGAAAGAAAATGGAAAAGATAATATAAAAAGAGACGCTTGATTCAGATAATACATTGAACTCTGTAAATATTCTGATTTTCGTAACTTTACTTAAATTCGATTCCATGAGCACAACAGAACTGAAAAACATGCGTAAGGAACTGGTCGACTGGATCAATACACTGGAAGACGGTACTCTTTTGAACTTATTAAGTTCGGTCAAACTTTCCAATGAAAATGTATCTTCGGATTGGTGGGCAGAACTTTCTGAAGAGGATAAAGAAAACATTGACCTCGGGCTTAAGGATTACGAAGAAGGTAAAATCTTAAGTTCAAAACAGTTTTGGAAAGCTCTTTCGGATGAATAAACCAGTTGAAGTGCAATGGACAAGACGTTCTTTGCGAAACGCTCAAAGTATAAAAAAATTTATTTTAACCAGATTTACAGAAAGAGAGGTACTTATTTTCGAAACCTTACTCAAAGAATTTGAGATAACGGTATCCTATTTTCCAACCATATATCCAGAGTCCAAAGAAAAAAAGAACCTGAGAAGAGCGGTAATCCACAAAAGGACAACAGTATATTATTACTATTCCAAAAATATAGTCACGGTCATTGCCATGAAGGATAACCGACAGAGAAAATCCTCACGCTAAAAAGTAGTATTTTTTCTAAATCTTATGATAAGAAGGCTCCCTTTTATTTTTATTTTTTTGATATTTGTTTCTTCGGGCGCAAAAGCTCAAGACACCTACCAAAGAAACGCCTCCGCCGACATTCAAAACTATATTTTCAGCCTAAGCCTAAACGACTCTACCGACCAAATACAGGGCGAAGCCGAAATTACCGTCGACTTTCAAAACAGACCTGAGACCTTCTCTTTAGACCTTGTCGCCAAATCACAAACCTACGGTATGGAGGTTTCCAACGTATTTGAAGGCGATAACACGGCGAACTACACTTTTGAAAACAACAAAATCAAGATAACTCCGTCATCGTCAGATACGACCCGATCGCGAACCTTTAAAATAGCCTACCGTGGTATTCCCGAAAGAGGCCTGGTCATCGACACCACAAAATTCGGCAAGCGCTCATTCTTCGGAGATAATTGGCCGAATCTGGCACGACACTGGCTGCCGTCAGTCGATCACCCGTATGACAAGGCCAGCATCGAATTCCGAATTACCGCGCCAGAGCATTACGACGTGGTCGCTACGGGCGAGAAAATCGAGGAGAGCTATATAGACGAAAGCACGAAACTGACCATTTATAAAGAACCGGCCCCGGTTGCCATGAAAGTGGTCACTATAGGGGTGACCCAATTTGCCAGCCGATTGATCGACGAAGTATACCACATCCCCGTTACCGCTTGGGTCTATCCCGAAAACCGGCTGGATGGATTTTCCGACTACGGCGTCGCATCCGAGGTACTACAATTTTTTATCGATAATATAGGACCGTATTCCTACGCCAAATTGGCCAATATGCAAGCCAAGACCCAGTGGGGAGGACTCGAAAACGCGGGCACCATATCCTATTTTGAAAATTCGGTCACCGGAAAGAACGGGGTCGAGGGCCTTATCGCCCACGAAATCGCCCACCAATGGTTCGGCAACTCGGCCACCGAGAACGACTGGAACCATGTTTGGCTAAGCGAAGGCTTCGCTACCTACTTCGCCATTCTATACCAAGAAAATGTGTATGGTAATGAAAAAAGAAAGGAAGAGCTGGCCCTAGACCGGAAGCAGATTTTTGAATATTACCAAAAGAATCCTTCGCCGATCATCGACCCTAGTATTAAAGACCCCTTAAAAGTTTTAAGTGTAAATACGTATCAAAAGGCCGGCTGGGTGCTGAACATGTTACGCCACAAACTTGGGGATGGTATTTTTTGGGATGGTATCCGCGCGTATTACAAGCAGTTTCAAAACGCAAATGTG
>JBATUY010000182.1:0-2676 GCA_049671465.1 Pricia sp.
GGTGTTTCGCGAAACACTTCTACCACCAATTCTTACTGCCGTTTTTTCGTTCTTTATCGACCATATGATTTCAGTGTGATTTTCATTGTCAGGGTCGAACAAGCTGAAATAGTCATCGGTTTCCAAAGAATGCGTTCCACTATTGATTACCTCCGTGGTAAGGTCAATTACCCTTTGCATGTCTTCATCGGAAAAAGAAAAGCTAGAGGCATATCGATCCTCATAAACGGCCCTGTTCAAATGAATTCTGGCCAAAAGGGATTTTGCGGCGTCTTGGGTAAAGCGTACCGTGTTCTTACCCGTCGGGAGACTTGACAATACCGACTCTAAATTGGCAATGATGGTACTTACCGCTTCAGCTCCAGTAAGGATTTGAGGGTCTGAAAGAAAATCAATTTCAGTAATCCCGCGATAGGGCACCTGACCGTATGCGTCTAAGGATACCCACATGAAATGCGATAATAGGGCTATGGCCTCTGCATACTCCTGCGTACCTTCTTCCAAAAAATCAACGGCCTGGGTCGCGCTGGCCAATCCCGCTACGATGTGTTCAAAGGTCTCTCTGGTATACCGATGATTCGGCCCCCAGTCATGTCTGTGCAACTCCTGAAAAGTGCCCCCGTCAAACCAATCGCTCTGTCTCGTAGGCACCATACCTTCATCAGCCGAAAAGGTCTGTAGGGCAAAAAGCCATCGATGCCCGTAAACCCTTCTCATATTGTTATATGCGGGAGCCAAGAGGTTTGACGGCTCGGCATTGGTCAACAAATCCTCACCAAGGGCTTCATCGATGATTTCTTCTTCGATATCACAGGATTGAAATCCGAAGAAGACCGTCAATAGGATGCTAAAAATAATAGCTTGTTTTTTCATATCTTTTTTTCTTAAATATATTTCTTTTATAAATTGTATCGTTCCCTGCGCTAAACTAGAAGGAAAGGTCTAGGCCAAGGGTAAAGGTTTGAGGACGTGGATATCCCCCAAAATCTACACCATACACATTACCACCGCCCGTATTGATTTCAGGATCATATCCTGTATAATCGGTTATCACAAAGATATTCTGCCCTGTAACATACACCCTTAGCGTATCGAGAAAACCATTGTTTTCGATATTCCAGCCCAAGGTGGCATTGTTCAATCTAAAGAACGAACCGTCTTCAATAAACCTTGATGAAGAAACGGGAGCAAACAAGGGACTTTCGTTAACATCTAGATATTCCTTAAAAATGTTGTTGCCGTTTTGTCCCAAGGATGCCGCACTTGAATACGCCCTTGCAGTATTGTTGAAAATATCAACACCGGCGACACCGTTAAAGCCCAAGGCTAAATCAAAGCTTTTATAGGATGCATTAATGTTTAATCCAAAAATCGTATTGGGTAAGGCGTCGCCCACTATTTCAGGATCCGATATGATTTCTGCACCATCGCCATCGAACCCTTGAAATCTTGGTAAAAAGAAGGATCCCGCTGATTCTCCGTTGGTAAAGATACTACTGAACTCGCCGGAGGCCCCGGGGCCTGAAATACCGCCAACAAAGAGATCTGTGGTAAGGCCGTTAATCGAATTATCCAAAAATGATATGTTTCCGGAAATATCAAGCGAAAAGTCTTCCGTTCTGGCCGCATTTACATTTAAGGCAAATTCGAAACCTTTGTTGATAATTTCTGCGTCGGAGTTTATGAAAATCGTACTGGCCAATGCCGGAACCGGTGCAGAGACTTCCAAGAAAAGGTCGGTCGTATTTTTATAAAAATAGTCGACCGTACCGCTGACCCTACCATTTAATATCGCCCAATCCAATCCTGCATTGTACTGCTCGGTAACCTCCCATTTCAAGTCGGGATTAGGGGTTCGCGTGGTGGTTACCCCGTTGACCACCGTTGTTCCGGCAAAGGTGAAGCTATTGTCAAAACTAGTGTCGAACGAGGCCTGCGTTACCCTGACAGGAACCGCTTGGTTACCGGTCTGGCCCCAACCTAATCGTAGTTTTAAATTGGAAAACACCTCGGAATTTGCGAGGAATTCTTCTTGATCTATACGCCATCCTAAACCGATCGCTGGAAAATAACCGTACTTATTGTTCTCACCAAATACTGAAGACCCGTCTGCCCGAAAGGATGCGGTCACCAAGTATTTATCCGAGAAACTCGCATTGAACCTTCCAAAGAACGATTGTAATTTTCTTTCCGTATTACTGGACGCGATCGTAGTACCCTCTTGGGAAGCCACGCCTAAATTAAAAATTGGATCAATTTCCCGGGTACTAAAATCGAACCGTTGGATCCTCAAACCCGTATTGTTAAACGTCTGATAGGAATGGCCGGCAAGAACGTCAAAATTCCATGTATCATAGCTTTTTGTGTAGGTTAGAAAATTCTCTATCAATACATTGGTATCCTCCCTTGAATCTTGGGTAACCTGATCCTGACCTTGGTCTCCTCCGTCAACGGAATTACTGAACAGCCTGAAAAAACGATCGGTATCCGAATTTTCGTAACCAAAGTTTAGCTTGTAGTCCAAACCATCGAAAATGGTATATGTGGTAGTGAAATTACCCAATATCCTCTTACTTTCAGCCCTGTCCCGATAGAGATCAAAAAATGATACGGGATTATCGGTAGCGCCTGCTCTTGTAGTTACTTCACCACCGGAATATACGGGAGCTGTAGGGT
>JBATUY010000183.1:0-3456 GCA_049671465.1 Pricia sp.
GTTATAATACTGGCTTCAAATTAGGTGTTGACCAAAGGATTAAAAACATAATTCAAGCCCTAAAAGATGAAATCAATGGTCTTGACTACTACTTGAAAATGCTATTCATTTCAGATGCAGTAATAAGAGCTGAAGAAATTAATTTAGAAGAACGCAAGAATCTTGACACCGAGGGTAGACTCGACCTCATACTATCCAAACTCTATGACCTTTATGATAACAGGTTATATCATTCTATCAAATGGATTCTTGAAGGCAATGGTATAAAGTTGAACACTCACGGCGAAGATTGGGATTACGCCAAAATGCTTGAAAACAGAAATCTTATTGATACTATTACTACAAAAGATACAGGCGCCAGACTTACGCTGGAAGGAAAGTATGCCATAGAACAGTCAAGAAAAGCACAAGTAACAGACTACTCAAAAATTAGTAGTTCTGATGAAGAACTAAAGGAACTGATTAAACAAGTACTCTCAGAAATTGAAAAATTAGGTTATGGCCAACAAATCATCTTTGATGAATTTGATGAGCTACGAGATGATATCCCAAAGCTAAGTAAGAAATCTTTCGGGCAATTGTTAAAGTCAAAACTCGGGGATTTAATTGCTGCAAAGGCTTTAGACAAAACACTTGCCAGCGAGATATTCAAGCAATTTACCGACCAAATATTGCCTTTTTAATCTATGAATATACTGGCGAGACTTAAAAAAACAATTAAGGTCTTCTTTCAAAAAGAACCACCGCCTAAATACGAGGTTACACAATTTGTTATTTCAGAGAGACAACTTATTACAGGTGCATCAAAAATTTCATTTTTTGTGAATAATCCTCAGCCTGGTGCAAGCGTGACCAGAACCTTTGAAAATGAAGACGATGTTATTAATTGGTTAATGAGCAATGCCGACTTTAAACATATACTTTTCAAAAATCTATTTTCATCATCCTCTGTCATCCATCATTGTGGCGTGAAAGAACCAATAACAGAACCTAAAAAGAAACCTGGCGACATTGACATCCTTCTTTACAAAGAAGGCAATGAAAGCAATGCAGTTGGCATAGAATGTAAAATAGTAAAATCAGAATCCTTAGAAAATCAACCGCCAAAAATCAACAAGATTACAAGCGTTCAGAAAAAAGGGACAAAGCAAGCAGATGGTTACATAAACATAGGTTTTAGTAGGGTCTTTCTTATGGTCATATTGCTGGACGATGGCAGACACTATAAAAATCCAAATTTCGTCTTTAGAACAACACCAACTGAAGAATTGAAAGAACTGTATGATTTCGACTGGAACACAAAAATGAATACGGAAGTTGGAATAATCTATGCCTATGTCAATCAACTTACATCAAACCATATCAACCAGACGAAAGGTCTGGGTTTAAGGATTGAACGAGAAGCCAAAGAAAGAATTCAATGTGATGGTTTAACTGAGAAAATTAAAAATCTTAATTACTAAGTATTAGTTGAAGAAAGTAGGAATTTGCAGAATCTGCGGTAAGTATGCAAAATTGACGTTCGAGCACGTTCCGCCACAAAGTGCCTTCAATTCTAACCCTGTATTCTTTCAAAAGTCTGTCCATCTTCACGACAAAAAAAGTTTTCTATACGGTAAAAAAATTCGAAGTAATCAAGGTGCAGGTGGATATTACTTATGCAAATCTTGTAACAATCTCACGGGTAGTTACTATGGGGACAGCTACAAAAAATTCGCCTATATGGGAATGATGGCGCTGACACATAGAATTTGGGCTTCAAAAGATATTACTTTTGAATATGCCTTACAGCCACTAAACATTCTCAAACAGACTTTAGCAATGTTTATGGCGATAGATACAAGCGACCGACTTTTAAATTTAGAAGGGCTTGCGGATTTTATTTTGGATAAAGATTCAAAGGCGCTTCCAGATAGCTTAAGGGTTTTTGTTTACCACACCGTTACAAAACAAGTTAGAAATGGTTGGGGAATGGCAAGAACCGAAAAAGGGTATCATCATCTTGGCGAAATTACCTTCCCACCATTCGGTGTTGTTTATGCTTTAGATTCTGAACCCACAAGAAAAGATTTTTACGAAATAACAGATTTCAAAAACTTCAATTTTAATCAAACCGTTCAAGCGAGATTATCAATCCCCTTTCTTACGCCTAAAACATATATTCCTGGACTATACAATTAAATATTTACGATATGGCCAAAAACGAACCCATCAAACAACACTACATACCACGTTCCTATCTGAAAAATTTTGGTGTTGAAGCCAAAAAAGGCAACTATTTAGTAGATGCTTATAGACTTGAAGACGACTTGCTACTTGAAAAGATTAGCACGAAAAGTATCTGTTTCAAAAAAAATCTTTACACAATTCCGAATGCTAAAGTTGATAGGAAATACGATTTAGAACACCATTACGCCGAACACGTAGATTCAGAATTTCCCAAAATATATAGACTACTTGTTGATGAAAGTGTGAAAATATTGACCCCTGAGCAAAAGAAACAGGTATTATACGTATGTCTATCTCTTTACTTTAGAACACCAAGATTTCTTAATCATCAAAATGCATTTACTGACCAAATTTTAGATAGAATGCTACTGTATGCAGACGAAAATGGCGAGGTGAAATTTACGTTTGAAGAAGAAAGACACGAGTTCAATATAAAGGATATAGATAAAGTTAGACAAGAATTTAAAGAGCGAAACAGGATTAAATTCTTGGTGCAGCACTTAGAGAAATGGAAAGAGTTTGTAGACTTCAAATATGATTGCACGATAAACGTACACCGAATCAATGATAAAAATGCACCGTTGATTACCTGCGATAATCCAGTATCTATACGGGGTATAAAATCAACGCGATTCGAAGGTCTTTTCAACCCAGACTCTGTGATAACCTTGCCTTTAGACACTCAATATTATTTGGAAATTTTTCCAAACAGCATTGCTGATGGTCAAACTATAATTCATAGAATGGTTCACGATAGGGATTATGTGTTTACGACCAATGCTATCATTCAGAGTAATGCTGAGAAGTTGATAATTGGAAAACCAGGAACAATAGAAAAACATTTCGAAATTCAATCAAGTTATGAAGAATCTGAAAATGGCGAACAATTTGTTGAAAAGGCAAAATTTAAGTTAGAGGAACTTCAAAAGTTTCATCAAATTTGTGAAAAGACGGGATTAACTTCGACTGAAACAATTGGTCAGCTTAAAAAGATGCTTAACCATAAATATTTCAAAGATGAAGACCAACTCATCAAGATGAAAAGGCTTTTGATTGCAAATGGATATTGGAAATAAATGCTTCTGTGAAGCTTTTGAGCAAAATTAAATTTCTGTTAATCCCAATAATAACTGTTAAATTTTTGTAATTTTGCAACGATGAAACAAGTTTTCCATAAAATATTATCCATTTCGATGGCTTTTGTAGTGATGTTCTCTACAATGTCAT
>JBATUY010000184.1:0-12555 GCA_049671465.1 Pricia sp.
GCATAGAGTTCGGTGCCGCGATAGTAGAACATATTCTTTCTGGGGCTTTCATTTCGTTCGAACAAGACCCCGCTCAAATCGACCCCATCGATAATACGGTCGTTTGGAATTTTCGCTCCGGCCAACGTACCGAATGTTGTGAAGAGGTCCATGGTGGAGCCCAGATCGCTCACCACACCTGGCTTTATTTTTTCGGGAGACCAAAAAATAGTCGGCTCTCGCATACCGCCTTCCCAAGTGGTGCCTTTTCCGGCCCGTAAGAGCCCTGCACTACCGCCATTGAGTTCAAAGGGAAGCCATGGCCCGTTGTCGGAAGTGAAGATGACAATGGTATTGTCCGCAAGGCCTTCTTCTTTAAGGGCGGCCATGATTTTACCCACGCCGTTATCGATTTCTTCCACTACGTCACCGTACAGTCCGCGTTCGCTTTTCCCCAAAAAATCTTCCGAGGCGAAAAGTGGAACATGCGGTAAATTATGCGCTAGATAGACTAAAAAGGGCTTGTTTTTGTGCTGTTTGATATAAGAAACGGCCTCTTCGGAATAGCGTTTGGTAATCGTATGCTGATCGGCGGGGCGTTCGATGACCTCCGTATTTCGCAGCAACGGCACATTAAAGTGTTCCGTTTTGATGCTATCGTTGGGGCGCGCCCAGTAGTCCTGATAGGTATCGCCCGGAAGTTTGTCCATATCATTGGAGTAGGGAATACCGAAATAATAGTCAAAACCATTGTTGGTGGGCAGGTATTGCTTTTTATGCCCCAGATGCCATTTTCCGATGCAGGCGTTGTTGTAGCCCACTTCTTTTAATTGTTCCGCCAAGGTGATTTCTTCGGATGGGAGTCCGTTTTTCGAATCGGGAAAGAGTACCCGATGTTTGTTGCTGGCCATGCCACTGCGCACGGGAAGCCTTCCGGTAAGTAAGGCCGCCCTGCTCGGGGTGCAGACACTCGCACCGGCGTAGAAGTTCGTCCATTTTTGGCCTTCATGGGCCATCCGGTCGAGGTTCGGGGTTTTTATGGTAGGATGGCCGAAAACGCCCAGATCGCCATAGCCCAGGTCATCGGCGAAGATGATGACGAAGTTGGGCGGGGTCGCTTCATCCGTTTGGGCGTCAATCCTAAAGGAATCTACGAGGCATAGACTGAGCCATAGCCAACTCAGAAGCGTGCAAGGGATGCATGTGGTTTTCATGGAACATTATTTACGGTTTTAAATGTAATTAATTCTGGGTTGCGATAGAAGCGTAAATCGAATATTCCTATGAACTAAAAACGAATCAAGCTCGGCAGCGTCATATTATTTTCCTATGCTATCGGGATACTTAATATGCGCTGTGCGGACTAGATGCGCTGCACGATTTTGCACAAAAAAAAGGTTCGAAAAACAACTTTTGTTCTTCGAACCTATATAAAGACCACCGGCAAAAGTATATTTTGCTATTTCCTAGAGGTAAAACCGTATAGATTATCCTTTACTTTTATATCGTATATGGCCCGTTTGGCCCCGTTTTCGAGCATCAGGCTTTGTACGGTAACCAAATTGGGCGTGGAGCGCTCGGCCTGCTTAGGGGCCGTCACATAAATCGATACTTCTACGGGCGCGGTTACATTGTCGTTGCGTATGAGTTCAAGGTAATAGTTTCCATCGCTTCTTGAGGTGGTCAGCTCGAAACGTTGTGGCTGCACGTCCGTATCAAAAGATGCGACAGCGGAAAAAATCCCGGGCGAGGTGCTCTCCTGATATAGCACCGCGCTGATGTTGGCCTCGTTGTTGCTCCAGCTGATGGCGACCGAATAGGCGTCGGCCGTGTCTTGTAGCCAGTCGTAATCGAGTCCTTCGAGTACAAATTGTGGATAGATATTAGTGGTGTCCGCATTAGGTACTTTACGGTACAGGCCGTTCTTTATCTCGGCCGGTTCAACGATCAGATATTCAAAGGGAAATTCTTGAAAATCATCGGCGACAACCCTTATTTTGATGGTACCCATCGCATTGCCTTTCTTGATTATGAGTGGTGAAGGAGTCAGCAGCTCATAGTCTTGTTGGTTGACATTGCCCTTTATGGAGAATCCGAAATGGATATCTTCGATGGCATTCGAAGCATTTAGGTCTTTATAATCCCTTACGATGACCGGCAGCTCTATAATTCCGTAATCGGATTCTGACATGGCTTGCCCCATCGGGTGGTTCGGCTCACCAAAAATCACATAATTGCCGTCGGTATTTACATCTAGCGTACGGGATAGTGAGGTACTATAACGAGATTTGGCTACGACCCTGACGGAATGGTAGCTGATGGGCGTTAGGTCTTTAAAAGCATATTCAGTTTCGGTGATGTCGGTCGCAACCCGCACCGTATTGAAATAAACGTCATAGACAATTTCCGAGCCGTCAGCGGCGGTCGAGGCGTTCCAGGCAATTGAAATGTTTTCGGCGGTTCTGGCGGTTTGTTCAATTTCGAAGTCGGAAGGTACGGGTGCGTCGTCGGTGCGTACATGAATGTCGATCTGGTTCGGTATGCCGTCGGCATCTTTGGCGATTACGCTAAAAAGATAGTCCGTAGCGGGGTCTAGGTTTTCGAAAACAAAGAAAAGGTCCTCGATCTCTTTGGCGATAAGTATGCTATTGATTTTGACGTCGTAAGTGACCTGCGTTTCTTCGGGATCAATGGCCTCGGACCAGTTCAGGTTTATCTGATTGGGAGTCTGTGTCGCTTCGACGGTGAATTCCGAAGGTGCCAGATTTGGAATTATATTTTCGTTTTTATAGCACGATTGTGATAGCAACAACGCACATAGTATGGCGGATAACAGGGGCTTTTTCATGATCGGTTGTTTGGGGGATTCGTTTATGACTGGATGTAAAACGCCTTTTTACCGTAAAAATTGTTCCTTTCAACGATCTGTGGTAAATGTTAGTTGCTGACCTTCAGGGGCGGAGAAGTTTTAAATAAGGGGTTGATAACTATTCAAAACTAGATAGGATGCCAAATGTATTTTGTCGGTTAATCCGTATTTTTATGACACCTATTTTGAGTGCCCTTGCACCACGTTTTGAAGAATGCTCTGTGGGATTCTTAGATTCGCGGATACCGGCAACGGGAGGAGAACAATAATTTTTACGACTACAAGACATGTACCTGATTTTCGATACCGAAACTACCGGCCTCCCCAAACGTTGGAACGCCCCCATCACCGACACCGACAACTGGCCGCGCTGTATTCAGATTGCCTGGCAGTTGCACGATGCGATGGGCAATCTGATCGAGCATCAAGATTATCTGGTGCGGCCCGAGGGTTTCAATATTCCCTATGATGCGGAGCAGATCCACGGTATTTCTACGGCCTTGGCGGAACAAGAAGGTCATCCCTTGGCCGAGGTTCTGGAAAAGTTCAATGCGGCCATGGCCCGAACCAAATTTATAGTCGGTCAGAATGTCGGTTTCGACCTGAATATTATGGGGGCGGAGTTCCATCGGCTGGCCGTCGAAAATCCGCTGCAGGAATTGCCGGTCTTGGATACCTGTACCGAGGAAACCGCGAAGCTCTGCCAGATTCCCGGCGGGCGAGGCGGTAAGTTCAAGCTTCCTACCCTGACGGAACTGCATCAGCACCTGTTTGGCGAACCTTTCAACGAGGCGCACAATGCCACGGCCGATGTCGAGGCCACGACCCGGTGCTTCCTAGAGCTGGTGCGCCGAAAGTTCTATCCTATTGAAAAATTGGATGTGCAGCCCGATTACTTTCAGAATTTCTCCGAGGCCAATCCTCAGGAAATCCAACTCATCGGCCTGAAACACATCAACCTTAAAAAGGCATCCAAAAAAATAGCGGATAAGCTAGGTATCGGCGAGGCGGAGGAAATTTCCAAAGAAGAGATCAAGGAGAATATCAAAACCCTCGAGGATGCCCGATTCTCGCATTTGCACAACCATAGCCAGTTTTCGGTCTTACAGTCCACGATAGGGATTAAGGATTTGGTGAAATCCGCTGCGGACAACCAGATGCCGGCGGTAGCCCTGACCGATCATGCGAATATGATGGGCGCCTTCCATTTTGTCAAGGAAGTCGGCGGACATAACAAGGGCGTACGCGAAAGAAACCAGGCGGCGAATGAAAACGGCGAGCCGGCCACGGAACGGGAAATCATTCCGATTATCGGCTGCGAATTCTTCGTCTGCGATGACCATACCAATAAAAACGTAAAAGATTATGGCTACCAGATCGTACTGCTGGCCAAGAACAAAAAGGGGTATCACAATCTTTGCAAGATGTCATCGATTGCCTACACAAAAGGGTTTTACTATGTGCCCCGTATCGACAGAAAGGTCATCGAGCAGTACAAGGAGGATATTATCGTGCTGACCGGAAACTTGTACGGCGAAGTACCCGGAAAAGTGTTGAACGTGGGTGAGAACCAGGCCGAGGAAGCTCTGCTCTGGTGGAAACAGCAATTCGGCGACGACCTCTACATCGAGATGATGCGCCACGGGCAAGAGGATGAAGACCGGGTCAACCAGGTACTTATGCAGTTTTCCAAAAAACATGACGTCAAACTGGTCGCTACGAACAACACCTATTATTGTGCACAGGAAGATGCCGAAGCGCACGATATTCTGCTCTGCGTTAAAGACGGCGAGAAGCAAGCGACCCCAATTGGCCGTGGTCGGGGCTATCGCTACGGGTTGCCGAATCAGGAATACTACTTCAAGTCCGGCGACGCGATGAAGGAACTCTTTAAGGATGTTCCCGAAGCCATTTTAAACGTACAGGAAGTCGTCGATAAAATCGAACCTTTCGAATTGGCGCGTGACGTGCTCTTGCCCAAGTTCAGCATTCCCGATGAATTTAAGGTCGCGGAGGATGAAGTGGATGGCGGAAATCGCGGGGAAAATGCCTATTTGCGGCATATCACTTATGAAGGTGCAGAAAAGCGCTATCCTGAAATTACGGATGAAATCAGGGAACGTATCAATTTTGAACTGGATACGATCAAAAATTCCGGTTACCCCGGATATTTCTTGATTACCGAAGATTTTATTCGAGAGGCCCGAAATATGGATGTTTCCGTTGGGCCCGGCCGGGGGTCCGCCGCAGGTTCAGTGGTGGCCTATTGCCTGAAGATTACCAATATTGACCCGTTAAAGTACGATTTACTTTTCGAGCGGTTCCTGAATCCCGATCGTGTGTCCATGCCCGATATCGATATCGATTTTGATGACGAGGGTAGGGGGCGTGTGATGGATTATGTCATCAAAAAATACGGCGCGAACCAAGTGGCGCAGATCATTACTTACGGTACCATGGCCGCAAAATCCTCGATTCGGGATACGGCGCGGGTGCTGGACTTGCCCTTGAGCGATGCGGACCGAATATCCAAGCTGATTCCGACCATGTCGAAATTGAGCAAGATTTTCGGGGTGTCGGAGGCTGATTTGAAAAAGAAATTCCGTTCCGATGATCTTGAAAAGGTCAACCAACTCTTGAATATTGCCGAGACCGATGACCTCGAAGGGCAGACCGTGAACATGGCCCGCATCCTCGAAGGTTCGGTGCGAAACACGGGCATCCACGCCTGCGGGGTCATTATTACCCCCGACGATATCACCAATTTCGTTCCGGTAGCGACCGCCAAGGATTCCGACCTGTATGTTACCCAGTTCGACAACTCCGTCGTCGAAAGTGCGGGATTACTGAAAATGGATTTTCTCGGATTAAAAACCTTGACCCTGATCAAGGATACCGTCAAGATTGTAAAAGCTAAGCACGGCATTGATCTGGTACCCGATGATTTTCCGTTGGATGACGACAAGACCTATGAACTTTTTCAACGCGGCGATACGGTAGGGATATTCCAATATGAATCTCCGGGCATGCAGAAGCACATGAAAGATTTGAAGCCATCCGTCTTCGATGATCTGATCGCCATGAACGCGCTGTACCGTCCGGGGCCGATGGAGTACATTCCGAGTTTTATCCGAAGAAAGCATGGTGACGAGCCAATCGCCTACGACCTTCCGGATATGGAGGAGTATCTTAAGGAAACCTATGGTATTACCGTGTACCAGGAGCAGGTGATGCTACTGTCCCAAAAACTGGCGGGATTTTCGAAGGGCGAGGCGGACATCCTTCGTAAGGCAATGGGAAAAAAGATATTCTCGGTTCTGCAAAAAATGAAGCCCAAGTTCTTGGAAGGAGGTGCCGAAAAAGGACATCCGAAAGACATCCTAGAAAAAATATGGAAAGATTGGGAAGCCTTTGCCGCCTATGCCTTCAACAAAAGTCATTCCACCTGCTACGCCTACATCGCCTATCAGACGGCCTATTTAAAAGCCCATTATCCCGCGGAATACATGGCGGCGGTGCTGTCGAACAATATGAACGACATCAAGCAGGTGACCTTTTTTATGGAGGAATGTAAGCGGATGGGCCTAGAAGTGCTCGGCCCCGATGTCAACGAATCCTACTACAAATTCGCGGTCAACAAAGCCGGCGCGGTACGTTTCGGGATGGGCGCCATCAAAGGCGTAGGCCGTTCGGCAGTAGAAACCATTGTGGCCAACCGGAAGGAAGACGGGCCCTTTAAATCCGTTTTCGACATGGCCAAGCGCATCGATTTGCGTTCCGCGAACAAAAAGGCCTTTGAGAGTCTGGCCGTCGCCGGGGGCTTCGATTCCTTCGGGTCGGCACATCGCGCCCAATATTTTCAGGACGAAGGCGATGGAGTGACCTTCTTGGAAAAGGTGGTCAAATACGGTGCAAAATTTCAGGAGAACGAAAACTCCGCCCAAGTAAGCCTTTTCGGCGATGCCAGCGAAGTACAGATTCCCGAACCCACGGTTCCGCCCTGTGAGGAATGGGGTACGATGGAAAAGCTGCGCCGCGAAAAAGATGTGGTAGGTATCTATATTTCAGGCCATCCGCTCGATGATTTTAGAACCGAGATCGATGCGTTCTGTAACGCCGAGGTGTCCTATGCCAACGAACTGGAAAAGTATGTCAACCGCGAACTGGCCTTGGCCGGCGTCATTACCGACGTACAGCATCGCGTATCCAAAAACGGAAAGGGATGGGCCCTGTTTACCATGGAGGACTACTCCGAATCTTACGAATTCCGAATTTTCGGGGAAGAATACCTCAAGTTCCGGCACTTTTTGATGATCAATTCGTTCGCTTACGTAAAACTATTTGTCAAGGAGGGGTGGACCAATCGTGACACCGGTCAAAAAGGCGAGCCGCGCATACAGTACAATAGCTTTATGCTGTTGCAGGAGGTGATGGAGACCTACGCCAAAAAACTGACCATTAAATTGAACATCGATGAGCTGAAAGAAGAGGGCATCCATCAGTTAAAGGATACCTTAGTGATGCACCAAGGCAGCCACCCCCTTAATTTCGTGGTCTATGAGATGGACCAACAGATAAAGGTCAGATTGTCAAGTCGAAAGCAGAAAGTACAGATTTCAAGTGAGCTGTTGGCGAGTTTGAAAGAGAATGAAGTGCATTATAAATTGAACTGATTTGGTAACGCCGGTGTTTTTCTCTCGCCAACACCCACGACATTAGGCCAGTCGATAGCGTTATAGTCAAAACGTATATCTTTGGAGTAAGAAAAACATGGAATATTTGACTAAGTTTGCATAATCAATAAATGTAAAATAGTATGGCATTAGAAATAACGGACGCCACTTTTGATGAAGTAGTCCTTAAAAGCGATAAACCGGTAGTAGTAGATTTTTGGGCCGCATGGTGCGGACCTTGTAGAATGGTAGGCCCCATCATCGATGAGGTTAGCAAAGACTATGAAGGCAAAGCGGTCGTCGGCAAAGTAGACGTCGACGCCAACCAAGAATTCGCCGCAAAGTACGGTGTGCGAAATATACCTACGGTACTTGTGTTCAAAGACGGTGAGATTGTAAACAGGCAAGTCGGGGTTTCTCCGAAGAAAGCCTACACCGACGCTATCGACGCTGTATTGTAGCTATCCTAAAATTCCCGAGAGGGAAATATACACGAAAAATCCTGCTTTGGCGGGATTTTTCTGTTTGTATAGCAGTCCATCCTAAAATCTTATCTTAGTACTATGAACCTGCAATCCGAATTAAATAAAGCCTCCCTTTTCCAGAACCTCGAGCTCTTGGCGAATCAGGTCGTAGAAGGTTTTATTAGCGGAATTCACAAAAGTCCGTTTCACGGCTTTTCGGCAGAGTTCGCGGAGCATAAAATCTATAACAATGGCGAGAGCACCAAGCACATCGATTGGAAGCTTTTCGCCAAGACCGATAAGCTCTACACCAAACGCTATGAAGAGGAGACCAATTTGCGCTGTCATATGATCTTGGACAGCTCGGCCTCGATGTACTATCCCGAAGTGAAAAATTTGGGCATCGAAAGCCTGAATAAAATCGGATTCGGGGCATTGGCCATTGCCGCCCTGATGAACGTTTTAAAGCGTCAAAGGGATGCCGTCGGCCTAAGTATTTATTCAGATGCGTATGATTACTATGCTCCCGAAAAGGGTAGTGAGCGGCATTATCAAATGCTTTTGGCGAAGTTGAGCGAGACGAGTTTGGACACCAAACCCGCCCAGCAGACGGAAACCTACACTTATTTACACCTTATTGCGGAAAAGATAAAACGCCGCAGCCTTATCTTTCTGTTCACCGATATGTTTCAGACCGAGACCGACGATGAAAAATTATTCGATGCGCTGCGGCATTTGAAACATAACAAACACGAGATAGTGCTGTTCCATCTGTTAGATAAAGCAACCGAAGTGCATTTCGATTTCGAAAATACGCCCAAACGCTTTTTGGATGTAGAAACCGGCGAGCATATCGACCTGTATTCAGATTCCATAAAGGATGCCTACGAAAACCAAGTAGCCCAATACTTTGCCGACCTGAAACTAAAATGCGCCCAATACCGCATAAAGTACGTAGGCGTCGATATCGGAGGGGATTTCTCAACGGTTTTGAACACGTTCATGACCGAGCGGCAGAAATTTCTTTAGCGGTACCGATTATTTTACAAAAATTGTTTGCCCAATTCAATAACCAACGTATATTTGCAGTCGCTAAACGCCACGGTCTGGTAGTTCAGTTGGTTAGAATACCTGCCTGTCACGCAGGGGGTCGCGGGTTCGAGTCCCGTCCAGACCGCTAGTAAAACAAGGGCCTCCAAGAGATTGGAGGCCTTTTTGGTTTTTGAAATATTATTTTTACTCTCGATTAACTCTCGAAATTGAGAATTATTAATATTTTTCTCCAAGAAATTTTATATGATTGGATTTCGATTGAATTGTATTTAAATTAGAGAGGTCAGCAGTTTACCATACCCACCGTTTTCAAGGAAGGCTACTTTTTGAAGAAAGATATTATAACAGATTCAAATAGATGCAATCTTTACAGATGGTGAGTTCTGTAAAGAATACGGTCATTTGAACTACCAATCAAGACCGTACTGTAATTAATTGTTAAAACGTCTTCAAGTTCTTTGGTTAAAAGTTCTAATCGTGGCACGTTAAAACCCTTGCCACATAAAGTTTGATAACCAAATTATTTATCTCAAGTTTCTTCAAAACAGGACATGGGAAAGGAAATGTATCTCAGCCCGTTGTAGAAGCCTTCCCCTTTATCAGTTGATTGCGCATGCTCTAGTAATGATTTCGCACGACAGAATCTTTTTCTAGCATTATTTTCGCAGAGCGTCCACTTTTCGGGGCGTCGGCCCTAACATTATCGGAAGGGGCCTTGCTAGGTCGGCCGACTCCGTAGTCGACAAGCTCATAGTGTTCGTACCCCTTGGGTTTCAGTTCGAATCGCCGCAACGTGGGCAAGGTCAAAAGCCCGATGGGAATCCTGCCCGAAAGACCGTTGCCCTTGAGCAGCAGTGTATGGAGATTCGACAGGTTGCCAAGAACCTGTGGCAGGTCGCCCGTCAAACGGTTCCCCTCCATTTCCAAATGCCCTATCGAATCCATTTTCCCCAAAGCTTTCGGGATAGGTCCGCCCAGGTCGTTATCGGACAGGGAAAGCCATTGCAGACTTTTCAATCGGCCCAGGCCCTTTGGAATTCTGCCCGAGAGAGCGTTACCGGACAGGTCGAGATAGGCCAACTTCTTGGGCCGCCTTACGGTCAAGGGAATTTCGCCGGTAAGATTGTTCTTTCGGAGGTCCAGAACGGTCAAATGTTTTAACCTGAAAATACCTTTGGGGAAATTTCCGCTAATAGAATTGCCGGAAAGGTCCAGTTTTCTTAGCTGCCTTAGACCGCCAAGGGCCTCGGGCAGGTTGCCGGTCAGGTTGTTGCCCGAAAGTTCCAGGGATACCACCCTATCGTTCTGCAGGCCTACGCCGTACCAGGTGGAGACGGGCGCCGAGAGTTCCCAAACGGTCCGCCACTGGCTTCCGCCCGTGCTATGGTAGAGTTCCAGCAGCACTTCCCTTTCCTTTTGGGAAACCCCTGCGAACAGCGCATGGGAAACGAAGATATGCAGTATTAGGGAACAAAGAAACTTCCTCATGGAATTTTGGTTTAGGTCGTCCGTGTCCTCGGCGGGACACCGAATTTCATGTACGGTGTAGGGCCCCGTAAGGAAAACGGAATTTATCGCGCATCCTTTGAAATACTCGATAAAACGCACGGGCCATGCCCGTATTTGTTGTGAAACCCCGAAATCCTGTGGTAGGAAAATGAACCATGCGGCAAAAATATGCCAAGAACCTGCTTTTGGCATTGCCCTATAGAATCGTTCGGTACCCGCATGTGTGGTTCCGACGAGGCCTTTTTTCTGCCCGAAAGGCCCCCAACCGTACAGGCATCCGTAATGTCGATCTAAAATCCGATGTGGCCAAGGATGGCCATAAACATAGCGGGGAACGGCCGTCCAAAGACCGGGAAGTGATTACGGGCGAGGTACCCGAGAAAAGATCCCGCCCCGCCCGTGGTTCTTGGCCGTTACCGGAAACCTAATCAAAGGCGTAACCCGTGGACAACCGGAAGAGGAACGCGTACAGCGCGATAAAATACATTGCGAAGCAGAACCAGGCGAACATCTTCATATATTCCTTGGCAAGATAGTAGCCCAGGTTCCTGAACCCCTCGATATAGATTTCCCTGATAAGTAGAACTGTTTTCATAATGTGGTTTTTAAGTTCATTGCAAAGTTGAGAAGGACATTTCTGAAAAGTAAGTTTTCTGGATAAAGCGTGGAATAACCGGATGATGGACATATCGAAGGGGGACCTTTCGGCCAACCGCCCGTTATCACCGACGCATTGCCCCGGGCAAAAAGTGCGTCCCTTGACATCTACCGATTTCTATGGTATTTGGCCGTTACCGTTCCTTATCGAAATACGGGCGTACAATCGGTAATGTCAACGGTCCACCTGTCCCCGTATGGCCATACCACGGCAATATTCTTAACATATCCCAGGTCTCCCGGAAGAACTGTAATCTTCCTTTCCGACTCCGTAAAAGAGCCCCTCACAAAGGGAAGCTCCTGGCGGAGGGAGCTTTTGTTGCACTAATCGGATTCTTAACATTCAAGGTTAATTTTGTTGATAAACAGATATCCGAGTGTTAAAATAATCCATTCGTCCGATTATGTCGTAAATTAGAAAACGCTTGTCGAAATTTATCCAGTTTTTCGGAATGAACGGAAAATTGCCTGGGCCGATAAGATAACACCGACCAAAACTATATGCTATGTACGACTCAATCTACCTAGTGGACGATGTTGCCATGGTAAACGGACTACACCGTATACTGTTCCGAAAACTGGGGCTTGAAGAAAAGGTAAAGGACTTTACCGATCCCGAGAAGGCCTTCGAAGATCTTCGGCGGATCCTTTTAAAGGATGAGCCCATATTGATCTTGTTGGACATCAATATGCCCGAGCTCAGCGGATACGAATTCCTTGAACGCCTGGTAAAGGAGGGGTTTCCTCCCAGTATCGACGTAGTAGTGATAACCTCTTCCATTTCGAACGCGGACATGGACCTGGTAAAAAAATTTCCCCAGTTCGTTCGGAACTTTGTCATCAAACCTTTAGCTATCGGACAGTTGGAGGACATCATAGGACGGACGTTCGAAATCAAAAGATGGGGCGACCTATAAAAACAGGGCACCGGCCTTTACCTGATTTGGGCCGGGCATACATAATAAGCGGACCGGAAAATGGAATCTAATCCTGTCCCGGCATCAATTGTATTATACGCAGTTCGGTATCGGCCCGACCACGGGTGATTTCCCATACCCTTTACGAAGAAGCAAGGTAGTCGGCAATTTTCAAGGGGTCCGATCTACACCTATTATGCTCAAAAGTGCAGATAAACGACCGAACTATACTTTTCGTCCGTCTTTTTCGTTAGGATATAGGAAAGTTCCTACACGACGGAGCAGGTTCCGCACCCGTACGTATGAAAGACATCCTATATATAGAAAATAAACTATGACCTACGATTCGATTTATTTAGTGGACGATTTCGATATGGTAAACTTCTTCCACCGTATTTTGTTCCGGAAGCTGGGGCAGGAGGAAAAGGTAAGGG
>JBATUY010000185.1:0-11268 GCA_049671465.1 Pricia sp.
CCAGACCTTTTGTGACCAGTAACATCATTGGTGCGACGTCGATGGAACAGCTTAAGCAGAACATTGCAAGTATCGATGTCAAATTGAGCGATGAAGTCTTAAAAGGTATCGAGGATATTCATGCTGTCATTCCGAATCCATCCCCTTGAATAGTTGAAAAGTTACTTTTAAAAGGTCGAGAAAAGGATATCCCTGATTTGAAAAGGACTTTCGGAGTTCTCGGTTAAAATTGTTCTCTATGGTGTTAAATATTTTAACAACATTTTAATATCGTTAAATTTTAACATACTTATCTTACTGTAATAGAAAGTTTTCTATCCTAAAAGAAAGACATTACTTATAATAAATTGAATATTTAACATTCCACAGTAGAAGTATTATGTTTTTTTTGGCATTTTTGTCGAGCCGACACAAAAATCATAAGCCAACATGAAGAATACATTAAATAGCACGCTACTGTTGTTCCTGACATTAATTTGCTTTCAGGTGTCATTTGCACAATCGACTATCAGTGGAACCGTAATCGATACGGATAACCTACCGTTGCCCGGTGCCAGTGTAATAGTAAAAGGAACCACTAAAGGCACTCAGACTGATTTTGATGGTAATTATACCATTTCTGCTGAATCAGGTCAGACGCTTGTTTTTTCGTACATAGGATATGCGTCTAAAGAAGTTGCCGTTGCCGATCAAACCACTATCAACGTAACCCTCGAAGCAGACGCACAGGCATTGGAGGAAGTCATCGTCACGGCTTATGGAACAAGTACTAAAGAAGCTTTTACCGGTTCTGCGAGTGTCATCGGGGCGGATGAACTCGAAACACGGAGTGTGACCTCTCCCGTAGCCGCCATCGAAGGTAGGGCGACCGGGGTGCAGTTTACCTCGGCATCGGGCCAACCGGGTTCGTCCCCAGGCATTATTATTAGAGGTGTAGGAACGCTCAACGGTTCGACGGATCCGTTATTTATTGTTGATGGTATTCAGTACGAAGGTGCCTTGAACACCATAGCACAGGGGGATATTGAATCATTTACAATCTTGAAAGATGCGGCATCGACTTCGCTATACGGATCTCGTGCTGCCAATGGGGTTGTGCTTATTACTACCAAAAGCGGTAGAAAAGGCGAAGGAATCAAGGTAACCGCCTCGGCCCAGCAAGGCTTGGTATCCAGAGCCGTACCATTTTACCCTAAACTCACGCCCGGCCAGTATTACGAGACCATGTGGGAAGCACTTCGGAATTCCAGTGCCGCTGGGGGGGATCCTGCATTCGCTTCCGAAAGAATTTATAGAAGTCTTGGGTACAATCCATTTAATGTGCCCAATGATCAAATCGTCGGGACCGACGGCCGTTTGAACCCTAACGCAAGGGTCGTTTATCAGAGCCTGGACTGGTTTGACGTTATGGAACGTACAGGATCGCGCAGAAATTATAATGCCAACGTTTCCGCTGGGGGCGAGAACCATACCGTTTTCTTCTCCGCCTCTTATTTGAACGAAGAAGGCTATGTTCGAAGAACGGCTTTCGAGCGTTTGACCAGTCGTTTAAATGCTGAATTTAATGTCAATGAATATATTACCATCGGGGGAAGTGCCAATGTTACCATTTCTGAATCAGCTGGGCCTTCCGCTGCCGGCACGAACAACAGTGCCAACCCCTTTGGCTTTGCACAGGGTATTGGATCTATATATCCCGTGTACGTAAATGATCGGCAGGGAAACCTTGTACGAGACGCCAATGGAGACCCCGTATTTGACAGTGGCGAGGGCTTCCCCGAGTTCAATATTGGTTCACGACCGGTGAACCAGGGCCGACATGCGCTTCAAGAACTGTTGCTCAACAATGAGGGTGATCGCGACAATACCTACGGATTTCGATTTTTCGGTGATTTCAAAATTTTGCAAGGTCTTAATTTGAGGCTGAACTATGGTAGGGATATTAATGAAGGTCTTGAAATAGAATATGAAAATAATATCATAGGAGATGCCCAACCTACAGGTAGGTTGAGTGATGAGCGGTTTCGTCGGCAAGTGGAAAACTTCAATCAGCTGTTGACCTATAAAAAGAGTTTTAATGATTTGCACAACATAGATATCACCTTGGGTCATGAAAGCTTTAACCGAACGTTTGAGGACATAGATGCATTGGCCATAGAGCAGGCGGCCGAGGGTATTTTCGTACTCGATAACTTCGCCACCCCGGTAACCTTGGGCGGCTCGAGCACACAAAAGACCCTTGAGGGGTACTTCTCGAGGCTTAATTACAATTTCGATAACAAATACTATATCAGTGCATCGGCCAGGAGAGATGGTTCATCGGTTTTCAATACAGATTCGAGGTGGGGTACTTTTTACTCCGTAGGTGCATCATGGCGAATAGATCAAGAGGGATTTATGGAAAATGTATCGTTTATTAACCAACTTAAGCTGAGGGGGTCATACGGTGAAGTCGGTAACGATGCGTTAGGGGACCCTGTGGATTTCTTCATATCACAACCTAGGTTTTCCATTACTTCTAATGCTGGTAGCCCAGCAATAGTTAACTCGGATATTGGCAACCCGAACCTTCAATGGGAAACTATAGAAAGTTTCGATGTCGCCTTAGAGTTTACCCTTTTCAATAACTTCTTGGACGGCTCGGTCGAGTATTACAAGAGAAATTCATCAGACCTGCTTTACGACCTCCCTATCGCCTTAAGTAACGGACTAAATACGGTACCCACCAATATTGGTGATATGTTCAACTCAGGGTTTGAGGTGGCGTTGACCGCAAATTTGGTCAATTCGGAAAATTTTAGATGGGGTCTGACCCTTCAGGGATCTACGTTTAAGAACGAAATCACCAGTTTGCCAGATCCCTTTGTCGATGATCAACAACGTTGGGAAGAAGGTCGTTCGCGTTTTGATTTCTTTATCTTAAGAACGGCAGGTGTAGATCCGGCGACCGGTGACCAACTTTTCTTGCAATATGAAATCGATGACGACGGCAATAGCGTACCTGTGCTCGATGCCAATGGGGAAATCGCGACTACCAATGATTGGCAGGCCACTGAGCGGGCCTATACCGGAGATAGCTCCATACCGGACTTTTTAGGTTCTGTAAGCAGTAGCTTGAGTTATAAGGGCCTCTCTTTAGACATTTTGGTCAATTATGGTATCGGCGGTTCGTTTTTAGATTTTGGTTATGCCAACATGATGCATAGTGGTGATTTTGGCGATTCGTTTCATCCTGACATTCTTCGGGCATGGCGGCAACCTGGCGACATCACCGATGTCCCGAGATTACAGAATGGTAACGCCGATCTCGTTCAAAATGCTTCTGAAAGATTCTTGACCGATGCTTCTTTTTGGACGCTTAAAAACGTGAACTTAGGATACTCTTTCGATGGCGATTTACTTGATCGATTTGGTATGGACAACTTAAGGGTATCGTTGTCTGGTGAGAACATCCTTTTTAAGAGTGAACGAGAGGGGTTGAACTCCCAGTTTGAACTTGAAGGAACACCAAATGGCAATAGTTTCAATCCTTCACGGATTATTTCTCTGGGTCTTAACGTTGCATTTTAAACAAAGAACTTTTAAATATATTACAGATGTCGAAAAGAATAACATTCCTGTCATTTTTACTTATCGTGCTGTCCACTATTTCCTGTGAGGATGATTTTTTGGAGACCCGACCGACCGACGCGATTTCCTCTGATGATGCGTTGTCGACTCCAGATAATATGGAGCTTATATTGAACGGGTTGCACCGCGGACTTTATTCCCAATTACAAACCATATTTCCCGGGGGAAATACCGCCCGCGCCGGAAACCATTATTGGATACCGCTAGGTGACAATATCCCCGGTGGCGTTATTCATTCCGCCCCTGCGAATAATTTGAACTGGCAAGATGAAACCCAATGGATATCGCACACCCAAGAAATTTCATTGACCTCAGAGCTATTATGGTACCATCGTTACAATATTATCGGCAGCGCGAACGCCATCATTAATAAGGTGGAAGAAGGAGACATATTTGTTGACGAGCAGGTCAATCAAATCCTTGGACAGGCCTATACTTACCGGGCGTATTCGTACTTATCATTAGTGCAGCACTATGCTAGGGGTTACCTTATCGGAGACCCGGCAACCGATCCCGGAGTACCTATATTGTTCGTATCTGAAACACCCTTCGAAAGTGCGCCGAGGTCCACGGTTCAAGAGGTTTATGATCAGATAGCGTCAGACCTTGAGACGGCCATCGGATTATTTGAAAACGCATCCGCAAGACCGACCGGCGGTGCCGCAGATAAGTCACAGTTGAATATCGATGTGGCCAACGGCTTAAAAGCGCGAATGGCGCTTTCCACGGGAGATTGGGCTACCGCAGCCGATGCGGCCGTGCTTGCCCGTCAAGACTACCCCATTATGGATGAGACCGACTGGAAATCGGGATTTAATACGACCTTGCTTTCAGAAGTAATCTGGGGCAGTAATGTTATAGAAACGGAAACTACTTTTTTCCGCTCTTACTTCTACCTTATTTCGAATGTCTTTAACGGAAGTCAGGTAAGAAACAATCCGAAGTTGGTCGACATTCGGTTGTACAATCAAATTCCAGAAACCGATTATCGCAGGGATGTATTCTTGGCCGATGCACCGAATACAAACGGTTCAGCTTCCAATGGGAATGGTGGTTTTGAAAATAACACAAACCCTCTCTATCCAACGGAAGAAGCATTTGAAGCTGCTTTTGACAGCCTTCAAGGTGTCTACGGATGGACCAATGCCCACAACGCACATCCGTATATGCAGGTCAAGTTTTTACAGAAAAACCCAGGCACGATAGACCCTGACGATATCATCTATATGCGATCTTCCGAGATGTATTTAATAGAGGCTGAAGCGAAGGCGATGATGAACGATATCGCCGGGGCCCAGGCCGCTCTTGAACCTTTGGGCAGTGCGCGCGACAGCGCTTACGATGCCTCCGTTTTTAACACCCAGGAGAGTTTGATGGAACATATCAAATTTCAGCGCGGCGTCGAACTATATGGGGAAGGGTTCCTATATGTCGATAAAATTCGTTGGGACGAAGGTATCGACCACGCAGCGGATGGAGGATCTGGTGCTTCGGAAGTTCTCTATCAAGATGGTTTTCAACAGGCCAGACCTTCGGAGAACGATGACTGGATATTTAAGATTCCTCAACGTGAGATCGATGCCAACCCTAACTTAGGGCCTAGTGACCAAAACTAAAAAAATAACTGTAAAACGGGTGGCGTAACGGATAGCGGCAGTTCGCGGCTTTGAATATCCTCAAACAATACTGCCATACTTTCAATACCGAATTACAAATTGAATGGTTTTCTAAAAGTCGGATTTGGGCAGTTGGTTTTGATTGCCGCTGTAGTCGTTATTGTCATCGTATGCGCTAGAATTATGCGGGATAAACGTTAATCGAACAATCCACTCACCACATCTTCAATTCTCGACACGAGCTCAATGGCGATTTTCGGATTTTTCAATGCGATTTTATTATTTTTGGATACGTAGACGGTAGTAAAACCTAATTTTTCAGCCTCTGAAATTCTTTGGTCAACACGTTGTACCGGACGGATTTCCCCGGCCAGCCCGACTTCAGCGGCAAAGCAGACCCCTTTGGCGATGGGGATGTCTTCATTGCTGGAAAGTATGGCGGCAATGACCGCAAGATCGATAGCGGGATCGTCGACCGAAATCCCTCCAGTGATATTTAGAAAAACATCTTTGGCCCCCAGTTTGAATCCAGCTCGTTTTTCCAGTACCGCCAAAAGCATATTGAGCCGTTTTGAATTGTAACCCGTAGTCGAACGCTGCGGCGTACCGTAAACCGCTGTACTCACCAAAGCCTGAATCTCTATCATCAGGGGCCGCATCCCTTCAACGGTCGAGGCGATGGCCGTTCCGCTGAGCCCCTCATCGTTTTTGGATATCAAAATTTCGGAAGGATTGTTCACCTGCCGCAATCCACCGCCCTGCATTTCGTAGATGCCCAACTCTGCGGTAGAGCCAAAACGGTTTTTTAGAGATCTCAAGATGCGGTATACATAATTTCGGTCGCCTTCGAATTGTAACACGGTATCGACCATATGCTCCAAAATCTTAGGTCCGGCGATAGAACCATCCTTGGTAATATGACCGATTAAGATTACCGGGGTATTCGTCTCCTTGGCAAATTTGATCAGCTCTGCCGTACATTCCCGAACTTGTGAAATACTGCCGGCCGCCGACTCGATATAGTCGGAATGTAAGGTCTGGATGGAGTCGATGACCACGATATCAGGTTCCGTAGCCTCGATTTGCTGAAAGATATTTTGGGTCTTCGTTTCCGTAAGAATATAACAGGTATCGCTGTTGGGATGGATGCGGTCCGCCCGCATCTTGATTTGCTTTTGGCTCTCTTCGCCAGAAACGTAGAGTGTTCTGTAAGGGAGCTTCAAGGCAATCTGCAGCAGCAAGGTGCTTTTGCCCACACCCGGTTCGCCGCCCAGTAACACCAATGCACCAGGCACTAGTCCACCGCCCAGAACCCGATTGAATTCAAGGTCAAAAGTGTTCAGGCGAATCTCTTTATCGGAGCTGATCTCATGCACTCGAAGCGGTTTGGCCATCCGCTTTTTCGGACTGGAGATAGTCTTCCAACTCGATTTTTCGGGTTTTTGTATCACCTCTTCTACAACGGTGTTCCATTCTTTACAAGCGGAACACTGTCCCACCCATTTGGCGTACTGTGCGCCACAATTCTGGCAGAAAAAAGTCGTTTTTGTTTTGGCCATGTTATCCTCGAATTATCCAAGGCCGTACTTGTTTTCCCGTAATATAGGAAACCGCTAGAAGCAACAACGCGACAACGGCCCCGGCCCCTTCACCGTCTCCCGCCATATAGTGGGCCAAAAAAGCAAGTACAAAGTTAAAGAAGAACCCTGCATAGGCCCATTCTTTAATAACACCTTTGATGTTGGAAAGTAGGGCGATAAGCCCCAGTGCTTTCGCAATTATCAAAAAGTAGATGAGGTATGTTGGAAAACCAAAACTTAGCATCGCTTCCGTCATGACCTCGAAATTTACTATGTAATTGTAGAGGGAAAATAGTAACAGTGCAGAAAGCAGGCCTGTAGCGACCCAGTAAGTGATTTTCTTAGTTTTCATGAGATTGATTTTGGTGAAAAGTAAGAATTTTTTTTGGACTGATATATAATAAAGCACCCAAACCGCGGGAAAGCGATTTGGGTGTTATTATTAGTCGTTACATCTGAAAATATCAATATCCGAAATCAGCTTTTAGCGCATCGATTTTCTCTAGCGCCATTTCTTTGGTCAGAAAGTCGATCTCTTCCATATTGAACGCTTTTTCGAAGGTCTTGAACGCTTTTTTGGGCTCACCGATTTGTTCGTAATATTCGCCTTCGAAGTAGAACCCGAGCATGGTACCCGGAAACTCTTTTTTGCACAGATCCGATAGCGGTTTTAGCGATTCCACATCCTCCTTTTTGCGGGATGCGGCATAGATGGCCATGATATCGTTGAGCTCGACGGTCTTTTCAAAGCCGAAGAGGTCTTCGATGACTTGGTATTTGTTCTCTAGATACTGAAATACGGGTCCGTCTAAGGTCAATATATTTTCCTTGTACTCTTTCGGGCTGATGGGTTTGAACATCCTGAAGATATTATCAAAAGCCTTTCCGATTCCATATGTGGCGATGGAAATCTCATCGGCGCCCTCGTACTGCGTAAAGCTATAATGCAAGTTGTCTTTACTGATGGCTTTGATCGCATTGTTCATCTGTAAGATTCGAGCGGTATTGTCATCCTTTAGACCTTCTACGATCAATTGATAGAACATGGGCTGGTCGAACGACATCAAACGGGCCGGTACGCGGGCTTCCATCTGGGGCGCCAAAGTCGGGGAAATATTGATATAGGCGCTGAACAATGATTTTTCTTTGAACAACCAATAGTTCTGAAAATTCGCTGAAATGTCATAGCCGACTATCGTCTTGAAGGCGGCGGTGTTATAGTTGTTGTCTATATAAGGGATGAGCTCCGTGCCCACGAATTCGAAAAACTGCTTGCCCTTTTCGGAAGGCAGTCCGCTGTCGCCCTCGAAGGCGCAGTCGTCAAATCGAATTCCGTTTTTGCTTTGGCTCACCCCCACGACAATACTAGCGGGCATACCGTGAAATTTAGTATAAAATTTGGCGTTCGCGACGGTTTGATCAAAAAGATAGTCGCCATCGAGCACCACGATAACGGGGTATTTTTGTGCGGCGTCATAATCTTCGGGAACGTAGTAGCGCACATCGCGACGTTCTTGCAATTTGAAAGATTCGAAGATTTCCGAGGTTACTTGAGCACTCAGGTTGGCGCATAGCAAAAGCGCGAAAAAGGTAAAGTTTCGTAGCATGGTCAAAGATTTGGGTATGGGGAAGCGTCGAGCGGGTACTGTAGGTTTCTCAACGATTCCTGTTCAATAACGGTAATACTACGAAAGATATTGCCCCAAAAACTACGACCATAAGCGTCTGTGCGATCCACATGATCCAGCCGAAGGCATCGCCCGAAACCTTACTGATGCCGAAAATCGCCAATGCCTTACTGACGGCGATGGGATAGAGGCCAATGCCGCCGTTCGTGAACATCATGGCCAACGCCCCGGCCACAAAGGCGACCATGAGCTGGCCCAGCGAGAGGTCGATGGTTTCCGGTACGGTGAACTTAATGACCCAGAGCATCCCGATATAGCAGGCCCAAATGAACAAGGTATGTCCAATAAATGCCCACTTGTTCTTCATTTTAAAGATGCTCAACAGGCCGTCTAGAAGTCCTTTGACAAAATTTTTGAGCTTAAGGGCGAAATTGTGCGACGATTTTTTGATAAAAAGGAAAAAAGCGGCGAGCATCAAGATTCCCGTGCCTATCAGCATCAATATCTTATTGAACGGAATGCCCACATCTTCAAGAAAGCCCAGAATAATGTCGGTCTGCCAAAGTAGTGTGGCCAGAATTATGGAAAAGAGCATGATGACATCGATGACGCGCTCGGTAATGATGGTGCCGATTCCCTTTTCAAAAGGGACTTTCTCATACGTAGTCAAGGCCGTGGCCCTTAATATTTCACCGGTTCGGGGAATGCCCAGATTGGTGAGGTAGGCCATCAAAATAATTAAGACATTGTTGCTCAATTTTGGGGCATAGCCGAGCGGTTGCAAGAGATAGTTCCAACGTATGGCGCGGGAAACGTGCCCAAGAATGCCCAATACCATTGACAAAACGACCCAAAACAGATCGGCATCCTTTATGTAATAAAAAATCTGGTTTCTTTCTTCCTCGGCCGTAGAAGTGTACCAATACCAGACCAAAAAAACACCCAAGGCTATTGGGAGTATGGTTTTTAAGATCTTTTTTAGGTTGTCGCCCAAGGTACTTCAGGTTTCCCTAAACCAAAAAGTTCAGGGGTGAAAGTCTATTTCAGCAAATTGTTCGCCTCGTTCGGAAACACCAACGCGGGGTTAAAGACTTTCGCCTCTTCAATATCCATTCGAGCGTAGGTAATAAGTATGAGGATATCTCCCGGCGCAACTTTTCTGGCTGCTGCTCCGTTCAGGGTTATCTCACCGCTGGCACGCGGACCGGGAATGGCATAGGTCTCTAAGCGTTCGCCGTTGTTGTTGTTCACGATCTGCACCTTTTCGCCCCGGATGATGTTCGCAGCATCCATAAGGTCTTCGTCTATGGTGATGCTACCGATATAGTTCAGGTCGGCACCAGTACACTTTACACGATGAATCTTTGATTTGACGACTTCTATTTGCATGGGTCAAAGGTAATTAAATTTGATTTCAGTTGAGGGCGATATTATCGATCAGCCGAACGCCCCCACAATAAACGGCGACAAAGGCACGATATTTCACGCCCGTTTTTTTTCTCTGGATGGGGGTCAGGGTATCGACGTCCGTTATCTCAAAATATTCCAATCGCAGCGCGGGATTATCTTTAAATTGTCTTTCCGCCCAATCCGTGATGTATTTAGCACTTTCCGTGCCAAATTTTTCCTTGGCAGTTCGTAAGGTTCTGTAGATAAAGGCTGCCTCATGACGCTGTTTTTCCGATAAGCGACCGTTGCGCGAGCTCATGGCCAAACCATTGGTTTCCCTAATGATAGGGCATCCTATTATCGTCGCGGGGATATTTTTTGCAGCTACCAGCTTCCTGATGATCTGCAATTGCTGAAAATCCTTTTCCCCGAAATAGGCCTTGTCCGGCTCGACCAAAAGCAGCAGGTTTTCAACGATAGTGCCTACGCCGTTGAAATGGTCATCCCTGAAGGCGCCTTCCATCACTTTGTCCAATCCCTCGAAATCATAGGTTTTTGAAAGTATATGGTGGTCGTAGATTTCATTCGCGCTTGGCGCAAAAACGATGATATCCTTAGAAATACCTTCCAAAAGAATAACGTCTTGTTCGAGCGTATCAGGGTATTTCTCGAGGTCTTCCTTATTATCAAATTGGGTGGGGTTTACGAAAATACTGACTACGGCACGCCCGTTCTCGGCAACCGCTTTTTCGACCAATGCGGCGTGCCCTTCATGAAGTGCGCCCATGGTCGGCACCAAGCCCAAGCTTCCGATTTTTGCTGTGGAGGTTAGGTGATGTGAGAGTTCTTTCTTGGTGGTAATGACGGGCATAGGCGATTTTTAAACCGAGCAAACATACGGCTTATCTCTAGATTTTTTGTAATTTTGCAGCCAATTTACAATCCACCTTTTAAATCGTCTAAACTATGAATGGCAAAAAGATATTGTTCGTATCATCGGAACTGGTACCCTACCTTCCGGAGAACGAAGTTTCCCTAATGTCTTACGAAACTCCGAGAATGGTCAACAGCAACGGCGGCCAGATACGGATTTTTATGCCCAGATATGGTAATATCAACGAGCGCAGGCACCAATTGCACGAGGTGATCCGCCTCTCCGGAATGAATTTGGTGGTGAACGATATGGATATGCCCCTGATCATCAAAGTGGCATCCATACCCAAGGAGCGCATTCAAGTGTATTTTATCGATAACGACGAGTATTTTAAACGCAAAGGCACTTTTACGGATAAAGAGGGAAATCTTTTCCCCGATAACGACCAACGGGCCATTTTCTTTGCCAAGGGGGTGGTGGAGACGGTCAAAAAATTGAACTGGTCGCCCGATATCATCCACGTACACGGCTGGATGGCTTCCTTGTTGCCC
>JBATUY010000186.1:0-6008 GCA_049671465.1 Pricia sp.
GTACTGGGCTCCGGGAAAGGAAGATTGATTTCACAGTTTATCGCAGAAGCTATAATCACGGCTATGCTGGCAACGCTTGTTAGCATCCTTCTTCTCTTCATACTACTGCCACAATTCAACATCCTTATCGAAAAACAGTTGGCACTTCGACTTATCGACCCGGTGCATTTGGGTTCGCTTCTAGGAATCACGTTGGTATGCGGACTTTTGGCAGGATGGTATCCCGCTTTCTATCTATCGTCTTTTAAACCTGTGGATGCCGTTAAAGGGGTAAAATCCAAGGATGGCAGTGCCAAAATAATACGAAAGGGACTGGTCGTTGCCCAGTTTGCGGTCTCAATAATTTTTATTATCAGCACCATAATCGTTTACCAACAAGTACAACATGTGAAAAGCCGTAATCTGGGATATGAAAAGGAGAACCTGATCAAGATGAACGTCAACGGGGATATGGTCAAAAATTTTATTCCCATCCAAAATGATATGATCGCTTCGGGTATGGTCGAGAACGTGGCAATGAACAATTCTGAAATCCTGTCCGGAGGCAACAATGGCTCGGGACTCGAATGGCAAGGAGGCACCGATACCGAAGACGTATTGGTGTCTTTTCGATACGTAAGCTCTGATTTTTTGAAGACTGCGGGAATGGAGATGCTGGAAGGCAGGAGTTTCAGCGATGACATATCTAATGACAGCACTAATATCCTCATTTCAGAATCTTTTGCCAAATTAATGGGCACGGGAAGTGCCCTAGGTAAAACAGTTACAAGGAACAAGTCCTACACGGTGATAGGCGTTGTAAAAGACTATCTGTACGGGGATATGTACGGACAGAGCGACCCTGTTATGTATTTCAACAACCCCGATTATGCTCGATTTATGTACATACGAACTAAATCTGGGGTGCCAATGACAAAAACGCTTGCGGCTATGGAATCAGTAATGCAAACACACAACCCCGCCTTTCCCTTTGAATATGAATTTGTTGACGATGCCTTTGATGCCAAGTTTCGAAGTGAAAAACTTATAGGTAATCTTTCCCTGTTATTTGCCCTCTTGGCGATTATCATTTCCTGTTTGGGTCTATTTGGCCTTTCCGCCTACACTGCGGAACAGCGGCGCAAGGAAATCGGTGTACGCAAGGTGTTAGGGTCTAGCGTAACCGGAATAGTCAGATTGCTATCCCAAGATTTTATGCGCCTAGTGCTGCTAGCCATTTTGATTGCCATACCACTCGCTTGGTGGGGGATGTACCGTTGGCTCGAAAGCTTTGCCTATCGCATCGAGATTGATTGGTGGGTATTTGCCCTCGCCGGTCTGGTCGCAGTCTGTATTGCGCTATTGACAGTAAGCTTTCAGGCGTTGAAGGCGGCGAATGCCAACCCTGTGAAAAGTTTGCGGGCAGAATGAATGCATCAATTAAATAAAAAACCATGTTCAAAAACTATTTAAAAGTAGCATTTCGGAACATCCTTCGAAACAAGGCATTCGCTGCTATAAATACGCTTGGGTTGGTGCTGGGCATGGTTTGTTTTCTTTTTATCTTCCTTTGGATACGGGACGAAAAAAGCATTGACAATTTTCATAGCAATAACGAACAGCTGTATAATATCTATTACACCAGCGTATCTGAAGGCAAAACGAACGGCACTTATGCCAGTCCTACCAATTTTGACAGTGAAAATGAACGTTATTACCCATTTGTCGAGGGCTTGGAAGAAAATGTTCCCGGAATACAAGCCATAAATTTTTACACCACAGGGTACGAGCTTCCTTGGGGCTATCCCGAAACTTTTGAAGTGGGCGACAAGCGGTACAAACTGGAAGGCTCAAGAGCCGGAAAGGACTTTTTCAACATGTTCGACTATCCCATTATTGCAGGCAACGCCGAGTCACCGCTTAACAACCTGAACAGCATCGCCATTTCAAGAAAAATGGCCGCAATGTTTTTTGACAACCCCGAAGACGCAATAGGGAAGACAATTAAATATGAAAACACACTAGATCTTACGATTACCTCAGTCTTTGAAAATATTACCTCCGAAAGCTCTTTGGTTTTCGACTATCTGATCGATTGGGAATCATACGCCAAGTTACAGGTTTTGAACGCATCCCATAACGTCTTAGCGACCGTTAAAATTGCCAGGACTGCCGATTCGGATGAAGTCGCCCGCAATATCAATGCTTACCTGCAAACCCGGATGGCCGCAAACAACCCCAGCAAGGTACAGGCCAAACTTGCCCCCTACAAAGATCGGTATTTGAAATCAAATTTCGTAAACGGTGAGCCTATCGGTGGCCGGATGGAATATCTGGAGCTTTTTGGTGGGGTGGCCCTGTTCATTCTCATCATTGCCTGTATCAATTATATGAACCTTTCAACGGCCCGATCGGTAAAAAGGGCGAAGGAAGTCGGGGTGCGAAAAGTGGTCGGATCTTCCCGTTCCTATCTCATCAGGCAGTTCTTGATGGAGTCTATGTTGCTTTCTTTTTTTGCTGTAATCCTCTCCATCATGCTAACTGCGCTGCTTCTACCTTATGTCAATACCTTGACCGGAAAGGAAATCGCCCTTCCCTTCTCGACACTTTCCTACTGGTGGGCCGTATTGGGCCTGATTTTGGTAACGGGTCTTGTTGCCGGTAGCTACCCTGCCTTTTTTATGTCCTCATTAAAACCCGTACGCGTGCTACAGGGAGGGAAGTTACAGTTTTCAGCTTCCTCGAAATGGCTGCGTAAAGGATTGACCGTGTTTCAATTTGGGCTTTCTATTCTGTTGTTGATTGCCACCCTGGTGGTTTCAAGGCAGACGGATTATGTACAAAATTCCCATTTGGGATATGATCGCGAAAACCTAGTGTACATACGTATCGAGGGAGAGCTAGGGGATGCGAATAAATATGCCGTGTTCAAGGAAGAGGCCTCCAAATTGTCAGGGGTCGCCCTGGTCGATCGAAGCAGCGAGGCACCGCATTCAATGACCTTTGAAGTTTTCGACCCCATAAATTGGGAAGGGCAAAGTGAAGGAGCAGCCGTAGGTTTCAAACCCATGTCGGTCGGTTTTGACTTTTTGGAGATTATGGACCTCAAGGTTGCAGAAGGCCGTGGTTTTTCAAGAACTATCGTTACCGATTCGGCGGATGCCTTTATGGTCAATCAAGAGGCCGTAAGACAGATGGGACTGGAAAATCCCATTGGAAAATGGGTGTCCGCCTGGGACAAAAAAGGACGTATTATCGGTATTTTGGAAGACTACCATACTGCATCCTTGCATGAAAAAATAAAACCCGAAATCGTCGACGTCAAGGAGAATCTGAACTTCGGGTATGTCCTCATCCGAACCCTACCCGGTCAGACCAAAGAAGCCCTAGCGGGTCTTGAAAAAGTTTATGCCGAAATTAATCCCGATCGCCCGTTTGATTTCCAGTTTGCCGATAGCGAGTATCAGGCGATGTACCAAAGTGAGCAGGTCATCGCCAAGTTGTCCAACGTATTTTCCATATTGGCGATTCTTATATCCTGTTTGGGGTTATTGGGACTTGCCATGTTCTCGGCCCAACAGCGCATCAAGGAAATAGCTGTTCGCAAAGTACTGGGAGCCTCCATCAGCAACATTATGGAACTCTTTTCCAAGGACATTATAAAATTGATAGGATTCTCATTTCTGATAACCGTTCCGATAGCCTGGTATGCGATGAACAAATGGTTGCAGGGTTTTGCTTATAAGATCGATCTATCATGGTGGATTTTTGCCCTGGCAGGTCTGGCCGCTTTCATGGTCGCCTTTCTGACCATAAGTTCGCAATCTCTCAAAGTAGCTCGTTCTAACCCTGCGGAATCTTTGAGGAGTGAATAAGTAAGCATCAACTAAAAAAACGAAGACCATGTTCAAAAACTATCTGAAAATCGCATTACGAAACCTTTGGCGACACAGGGGCTTCTCATTTCTGAATATCATGGGATTGGCCATCGGCATGACCGCGGGCTTCCTGATTTTGCTTTATGTCGTATTCGAATTGAGCTACGACGGTTTTCATAGTAAGGGAGAGAATATCTATAGGGTAGTGGCCGATATTAAGACCCCATCTGAAAATATCGAGTCCGACAAACCGGCTTGGGCCGTGGCGAAGAAACTTGAAAGTCAATTTGCGGAAATAGAATCGGCAGTTCGGATTTTGGATTTAGGAGGAATGCTGATGCGGAAAGAAAATCTAAATTTCGAGGAGGATAATGCCGTTGCCGTTGATTCTTCGTTCTTTCAGGTTTTCGATTTTGAACTGGTTCATGGGGCTGCCAAAAAGGTGCTTGTAGAACCTTATACAATGGTGCTTTCTGAAACTTCGGCCCAAAAATACTTCGGTACCCAAGATCCTGTGGGAAAAACTGTACTTATCACGGAGGAAGCATTCCCCATACGGATTACCGGTGTTATGAAAGACATTCCTGAAAACTCACATATCCAACCGGATATGCTACTGTCGATGACCACCTTTACCGAAAGCTTGAACCCTGAGGCAGACGAACAGTGGGGCAGTTACAATCCATCGGCCTACGTCCTGCTAAATCCCAATCTGGACCCCCAAGAACTGGAATCAAAATTCCCGGAATTCATAGAACGGAATATCGGTGATGGCCAAAGGAAGGACAAAATGTTCGTGACCTTGTTTTTAGAACCGTTCAAGGATGTATATCTTCACTCAACAAGAGGTGGTAACGGCAACGGCAGTATGACGAACGTCTATATTTTTTCCCTCGTTGCCCTGTTTATCCTATTGATTGCCTGTATTAATTTTATCAACTTGACCACAGCGCGTTCCGTCGAACGGGCCAAAGAAGTAGGCGTTCGTAAGGTAATAGGTGCGGAAAGAAGCCAGCTAGGGTGGCAGTTTATAGGAGAATCGGTAATCATCTGCCTGGTGGCCTTTGTATTGACTGTTGCTCTGACAGCACTCTCCCTCCCTTCTTTCAATGAAATGGCCGGAAAGACCATCAGCGACGGTATCTTTTCCAATCCCAACTACATAGTGGTATTACTAATGATTTCTTTGGGAATCGGGGTGTTATCGGGAATGTATCCGGCCTTTGTGCTATCCTCCTTTCGTCCGGTCAGCGTCCTGAAGGGCAGCTTTTCGACCGCAACCCAGGGCACGTTGTTGCGAAAAGGTCTGGTGGTCGCACAATTTACGATTTCGATAGCGCTCATCATCGGTACTATCGTTATCTACGACCAGATGCAATATATGCGTAGCCAGGAACTAGGTTTCGATAAGGAGCAGACCCTGATTTTGGAGACCAATGTTTCGCCCGCTCAGACCTCCCTTAAACATTCTCTTGAGACCTTACCGGGTGTTAAGGGTACTAGTTTAGGTTCCGCCGTACCCGGAGGTCCGAATAACGGTGCCTATTCCGAAATCGAAAACAAGAGCGGAGAGATGCAGGTCGCCAATCTCGATGCCTATTTCGTCGATTATGACTATATGGATCAATTGGGTCTAAAAATGGTGGCTGGAAGGGGTTTTTCGAGGGATTTCGTAACGGATTCCACCGAAGCCATGGTCTTGAACGAAAAGGCCGTACAGCTCTTAGGCTATAGTTCCCCGGAGGATGCACTGGGTGCCAAATTCGACCAATGGGGCCGCCAGGGCGAGATTATCGGGGTCGTGAAGGATTTTCATTTTAGGTCGTTGCAACAGAATATCCCGCCCCTGACGGTGCGTATCGAGCCGAACAATACCGATCTTCTAGCCGTTAAGGTATCCCCGGAAAACATACCACAAACCATAGCCTCCATTGAGGATAAATGGCAAACCATTCTTCCCGACCAACCTTTCGATTATTATTTCTTGGACGAGTTTTTTGATAGACAGTATGGCACAGAGGAACGCTTTGGCAATCTCTTTCTAAATTTTGCGGCCCTGGCCATCCTGATAAGTTGTTTAGGATTACTGGGTCTTGCCGCATACAGCACTTTGCAGCGTAAACGTGAAATAGGCATCCGTAAAGTGTTGGG
>JBATUY010000187.1:0-6061 GCA_049671465.1 Pricia sp.
GGGTTTGAGGTTCGACCTTTATTAAGCTGCCTCGATAGCTTTTTGCATAGGTTCGGTAAATTCGTCTTGATAGTAAACCCGCTTACAATGCGAACATTCGGCAACGGTATTCGAGGAAATACGAAACAGTTTAATCCAGAACAGGTGGAACCAATTACTGGTTTTGGATACGGTCAGCGTACCGACCTGTTCACAAAAGGGGCAAGCCACTCCGCGAAGCTGCGCAATTTCCGTTTTGCCGGGGCGGGTACCGAAGAATAATATCATAATACTATAATTAAGACGAAAACCGTTTTAAATCATGTTTACCGAAAGTCCATTCCGGTGTTCTCAGTTCATCTTTCGCTGTTGAAAGACTGTACCAAGGACTCAAGTCAGCATCGTTGGGATTTTTAAGGATTTGAATTTCTTGGGCCGGCATATAACTTTGGGCCAATAGAAACACTTTTTCACCCGTAGAGCGATGTGTTGCCAAATCAACAACGATGACCGCATGCCCTGGAAAGCCTCCTTGAACGAAGACATCGCCGATGGCCATTTTTTCGAGGGGGATGGACGGTAATTCTTTTTCCAAGGATGCCGTACCTGCGTAGCTGAAGACCATTTCAAGGTATTTCCAGAAATCGGAATACGATGTAGATGCGGCGCCGCTGGAATTCCATCGCACATCATTGCCGTTGACGGATATACGTTGTCCATTTCGCCATTTAGAATAATCGGCTCGAAAGCCATTGGTAAAATTAAAATGAATGCTATCGTATTTTTTATGGCTGTAGAGGTACTCCGCCCGTAATCGCATTACCGCGTCGGCGCATTGGTGCAGATCCCGTTTACCGATGGGCAGGTCGACCACGGCGTCGTAGACGCCATTATTGGCTTTCGTTCTGCCGTTGAAATACATAACAGTCGAACCTTCGGGCTTCAAGGGTAAGGTTCTCAAGTATCGCCCGAACGACGCACTGTCGACGGATATGCGTTTAAAGCCGGTCGGGACTGCGAACCGTGATGCGATGGTGTGGCCTTCGGAGTTTGGTGGGGCGATTTGATATGATTGAACGTTATCGATAACAATGGCATCCTTACCATAAGCTGCATCATTTTCAAGAGGGACCGCATCATCGTCGGGAATAGCAGCATCCTTCTCACGAAAAATAACGTCCTTGTGATGCATAACGTCATTTTTTTCGTGAACGACAGCGTCCTTCTGACGGGGCACGCCCTCCTCACAGGCGTATTGAAATGGTATCAGTATCAAAAGCGCTATGGTTCTTTTCATTGTAAGGCGAAAATTTATAAAATATACTAGCAAGCTCGAAAAAACTGTTTTCTTAGTCTACCATCCTGTCTACCATCTCCATCTCAATGTCTTGCCTTTGGATGAAACGTTTCAAACGTCCGATAATTATTTTTTAAGTATGGTAAAGCTCGTTCAAGGCATGTTAAAAAAACGCTAAACGATACCCAAACTTTGAGTTATGCAAAGGTATCGCTTAACTTTCCTAAAATGAAAACAATGAAAAAAGTACTCTATATTTTGATGTTTTCTGGAGCCATTTTCGGATGTAAAGACGAGAAAAGTGTTTCGGAAGAGACTAAAGAAGATTTGGCCGATAACGGCCTGACTACCGTCGAGACCGCTATCGGCCCCATGGAACTAGTGGCCCCTTTTTCTTCGGAATCGGTAACCAAGAACAGTGAGGTCATCGGATGGCCCGATGATAAAACGCCTGTAGCTCCCGAGGGTTTCACGGTCACGAGGTTCGCAGATGAACTGGAACATCCGAGGTGGACGTATGTTGCCCCTAACAATGACATTTTTGTGGCCGAATCGAATACCAAGAACAGTGCCGATAGAATTACGCTGCTTCGCGATACCGACAACGACGGTGAAGTCGATGAGCGGCACATCTTCCTCGAAGACCTGTACCAAAATTTCGGAATGTTGGTCTTAGGTGACTTTTTCTATGTCGCCAATACCGATGGTCTTTATCGCTATCCCTATAATGAGGGACAGAACGAACTAGAGGGCAAGGGCGAAAAAATCGTCGAGCTTTCGGCTAGCGGCTACAACAATCACTGGACCCGGAACATCATCACCAACAAAGAACATGACAAAATCTATATCTCCGTCGGTTCGGCAAGCAACGTGGGCGAGCAAGGCATGGAAAAGGAAGAACGCCGTGCCAATATTTTGGAAGTGAATCCCGATGGTAGTGGTGAAATTATATATGCCGACGGACTCAGAAACCCTGTGGGTATGGATTGGAATCCCGTTACCGGAGACCTATGGACGGCTGTCAACGAACGTGATAAATTAGGGAACAATTTGGTGCCCGATTATATTACAAGCGTCAAAAAAGGCGGGTGGTACGGATGGCCCTATAGTTATTACGGCAATATCAAAGACCCGCGATGGGAAGATGATCCGCACCAAGAATTGGTAGACAAGGCCATTGTTCCCGATGTGCCAATGGGTAGCCACACAGCCTCGCTAGGGCTAGCATTTTATACCGCCGATCAATTTCCCGCTACTTACAAAAATGGAGCCTTCGTAGGGCAGCACGGTTCGTGGAACCGGGCGGAGTTCGCGGGCTACAAGGTCATGTTCGTTCCATTCGATGATGGACAACCCCAGCCACCGGAGGATTTTCTGACCGGTTTTATCGCCGATGGCGATGCAAGTAAGGTTTATGGTCGACCCGTCGGAGTAGCAGTGTCGCCAGATGGCTCGCTTTTGGTCAATGACGATGACAGTGGAATTATCTGGAAGGTGGCGGCCAAGTAATCGAGCCGAAATTTACCGCTTCAAAATGAAAATAGAGCCTTATCTTTAGGCTCTATTACTATTCTATAGCCATTAGTTTTGATATCAAAATCCACCATAGACCAAGTCTACGAAACCGCCCGCTTAGAGGAGGTTATCGGTGATTTTGTACAATTGAAAAAATCCGGTGCCAACTTCAAGGGATTGAGCCCTTTTACCGACGAACGATCCCCCAGTTTTATGGTATCTCCCGTTAAACAGATTTGGAAGGATTTCAGTAGCGGCAAGGGCGGAAATGTCATGGCCTTCTTGATGGAACACGAGCATTTTACCTACCCTGAGGCCATCAAATACGTCGCCAAAAAATATAATATAGAGGTAGAGGAAACTGAGCGTACTGACGAACAAAAACAGGAGGCCAACGAACGCGAAAGCATGTATCTGGTGTCCGAATTCGCCCAGAAACATTTTTCTGAAATGTTATGGGATACCGAACTGGGCAAGGCCATTGGGCTGAGCTATTTCAAGGAACGCGGTTTTACCGACGAGACCATCAAAAAATTCCAGTTGGGCTATTGCCTTGACCAGTGGGACGGCTTCACAAAGGCCGCGCTAGATAAAGGATATAAACTTAAGTACCTCGACAGCACCGGGCTCAGTATTGTGAAGGAAGATGCCCTAAACCCGAGCAACCCTAGAACTTTCGATCGATTCAAGGGGCGGGTGATGTTCCCGATTCATTCCATGAGCGGGCGGGTGTTGGGCTTCGGTGGTCGTATTTTAAAGGCCGATAAAAAGGCGGCCAAATATTTAAATTCTCCTGAAAGCGATATTTATCATAAGAGCAAGGTGTTATATGGTATCTTCTTCGCAAAGCAGTCCATCGCCAAAGAAGATAATTGCTATTTGGTCGAGGGCTACACCGATGTCATTCAGTTTTATCAACGGGGCATCGAAAACGTGGTATCCTCAAGTGGTACTGCATTGACACCAGAGCAGATTCGGTTGATCAATAGGCTTACCAAAAATATCACCGTACTTTTTGATGGAGACGCCGCGGGGCTTCGGGCCTCGGTGCGCGGCATTGACCTGATTTTGGAACAGGGCATGAACGTAAAAGTCTGCACCTTTCCAGAAGGGGAAGATCCCGATAGCTTTGCTAAAAACAATGATCTGGAAGCCGTTCAGGCGTACCTAGCGGATAATGCAAAAGACTTTATTCAGTTCAAGGCGAACCTTTTGGCCAAGGAGGCCGCCAACGACCCCATAAAACGGGCAGATACCGTACGTGATATCGTAAACAGTATCTCCAAAATTCCCGATGCGATAAAACGGGAGATTTACGTTCAAGAATGTGCGCAGATCATGAATGTTTCAGAGGGTGTATTGTTCAGCACCTTGGCGCAGATTTCCAAAAAATCGGTAGCCGACTCCGTGAAAAGCAATACGCCGGACACCAAAGCTTTTGATGTAGTCAAAAACGAGACTAGCATCGAAAAGGTCGACGTGCAGTACGAGCTGGAACGTAAAATCATAGAGCTATTGTTGCTTTACGGTAACGAGGAACAGAAATTCGAAGACTTGGTCTTGAAGGAAAATGAGGCCGGCGATTTGATACTAGAACCCCTCTCCTTAGAAGCGAAAGTGTACGAAAAAATTTATCTGGATCTTCAGGATGATGAAATCGAGCTGGCCAATGAGCATTTTAGGGGCATTTATTACAAGCTGATTGAAGCGCTCAATGAAAAGGATGACTTTTCAGTAAATTCATTTCTATCGGATTTAGACCAAGAATTGGTATCCGAAATTTCATCTATAATGATGGAAGAAGAGAAATACGTCTTACACGATTGGGAGCGAAAAGATATCTATCCGAAGGAAAAAGGGGCCGGCGTGGCGCAATTGGTCAGCGAGACTATTTTGACACTCCGCTGTTTCTTGATTAAAAAACGAATGTTGGCCTTACAGAATGATACCCAGGAAAGCACTGAGGATCATCGCGAAACACTTGAAGAGATTATGAATTATTTGAATCTGAATAAGCTGCTCAATAAAAAGTTGAATCGAGTGCTCTCTTGATGCCGCTTTCCTTTGTACCGAAACCTTCACCTTCAGCTCAAATGTTTTAAAGTTTAAGATTGCTTTGGAAAACCTAGGTATGATATCGCGATGGGCATACGGTATCAAAACGTCCTCAATAAGCGTGGCATCGAAAAATCTGCTCCGAAACTAAAAAGCCTTTTTAAAAAGTTAGTAGGAGAAGGGTTTCCAATAAAACATAAAAAACCCCAGAAGCTCAAAAAACTAATGGGGCGTATAATTTAGAAGACTAACTTTCTAGTAAAGTTCCAAAGCTTTTGCTTGTTGCAAGAGATCGACCATATTATCGACATTCAACTTTTTCATCAAGCGTGCTTTGTAGGTACTCACTGTCTTTTCATTAAGATTCAATCCGATGGCAACATCTTTGTTTCGTTTGCCACTGGCCAGTAATTTCAGCACTTCAACCTCTCGAGTGGAGAGTTTTCTGAAGAACCTTCTGGGTTTTTGGGTGCCTTCGTCAAACGCTAATCGTTGGGCAAGTTCGTTGGTGATGAACATGTTGCCTTCGCTAACTTTTTTGACCGCCGAAATAATGTAGTCGATATCTGAAGCTTTTGAGAGGTAGCCAAATGCACCTGCCCGAATGGTGCTCAAGGCATATACATCTTCCGACTGCCCACTGTACATAAGGACTTTAATTTCGGGATGTTCTTTTTTTATTTTTCGTAAAGTGGCGATTCCATTTATTTCTGGAATATCCATTTCTAACATTACGACGTCCGGCGTAACTTTTTCCAGTTTTTCAAAAAGCTCTGTTGTCGTTGAAGCTGCTTCAATTACTTCGAAGCCCTTAGCGTCTTGTAATACCTTAGTAACGCCCATGCGAATGATCGGATGGTTGTCGGCAATTAATACTTTGATCATTTTTGATAGTTTTATCTAGATAAAAAACACTAGTAGCACGTGTAAAAATACTGACATGCAATGTAAGGCTTTAAAATCTAATTTGTTCCTCAAAATTGCTTTTTTTTTATTAATTAGTAGCATTTTCTGACTTTTATTCGTTTAGATAACACACTTTTAGGTCAAATTACGAATTTAAACTATCAGGAATCTCACAAATTGGAATCGGAATCATCTTATGTCGGTTGGCGGTATTGAATTTCATGTAGATATCGAATACTTCCTTTTCCCGCCCTGAAAAGTCGGTTTTTCCTTCTTCCTGCATCCGCATGGCCCATTCCAGTTCCGGAT
>JBATUY010000188.1:0-1851 GCA_049671465.1 Pricia sp.
AAGAAACAATCGAGAGCACCCATCGCGAACGGCTATCGAAACGCTTTTCAAGAAATTCTGGCATGGTAAACACGCCGCTGCGTGCATAAAAGGGAAGAAAGACCCAGCCCAGCATAAGTACGATCCAAGCGTGCATTTCATAAATCAACAGTGGCATTTTATCGCTAGCTCCATTGCCCGCAAGACCAACGACGTGCTCTGAGCCTATATTCGACGCAAAAATAGACGCCCCTACCATGAACCAGCCGATATTTCTACCCGCCAAAAAGTAATCTTCAGTATTCTTTTGTTTTTGACGAATGACCCACCAAGCGACGCCAAGTAGAATTACGAAATAGGCGGTGATAACAATCCAATCTAACGAGTCTAATGCTTTCATAAGTTTTACCTCAATTGACCGTTACTTCGCCAACATCTTCCTGTATCAGCCAGTCTCTTGCATCTGTGGATTCCGTTGTTATATTGCAATTGATAAACTTCACACTATCGGTATGTCTAATAAAAAAGGCATGGGCATTTGTATCGCTGAATTTGTATCCTTCGGGATACTTGCCATCGTATTCCATAACCTCTTGTCCGGTTTTTTTGATTCCGCCTTTCAACTCCAGATCTAAATCTTCGAAAGTGACATTTTGGACATTGTGTCCCGGTATACCCGTAATGATGGAGGGATACTGTTGCGTAAACCCCTTACCCCGAATATTTTTGAAATGGATGTTGGAGATGGTACCTATTCTCGATTTTCTGCCTGGTACGGTTCGGCCGCGATCCGCCAAGAGTATAAATATTGCCTGTCCCGTATTCGAGATATTTACATCGCTGATATTGATATTGTCTATGATTGCGCCGTCCATGGACTCAATGACAAGGGCCGAATTGCGATAGGCATTCTCAATCTTCAAACCGGACACCTCGAAATCCATAAAACTTCCTAGCGCATCGGTACCCAATTTGAAGCCATTACCGGCATTGACGTTGAGCTTGTCTACCACGCAATTGCGAACTACCACGTTTTTGCAACCGTATTCGCTTCCGCTCTTGAAGCAGATGCCGTCATCTTCCGATTTGATATCGCAATCTTCTATAAGTACATTGTGACAGTCGACGATATCGATTCCGTCTCGGTTGGGGGCCAGATTTCCGGTACGCACCTTTAAATTTCGAAGGATCACACTATCCGATTCAATATACACCTGGGTCCAACATGCAGGTTTTATCAAGGTCAAGTTAGATACGGTAATGTTCTTTGATCCGACGAATGCCAAAATGGATGGCCGGTCTTTTTCAGCCCCTAGGCTCTTGACATTCATCCACGGGTCGAAATCGCCTTGACCGTCTATTGTACCTGTTCCCGTGATGGTCACATTTTTTACGTAGTTCCCATAAAGCAGTCTGCGCTGCATGTCTTCGTACATCCGGTTGGGGTATTTGGTCTCAATTAAACCATAAGGGTAGTCTTTTTCCGAATCAGACTGAATACCCAAAAGGATGGCTGTGGAATCGATTTTTAAGGTCATATCACTCCCCAGCATCAATTGCCCAGTAAGAAATTTCCCTTTCGTGAACAGTACCGTTCCTCCGGTTCCGTTACAAGAATCTATGGCTTTTTGAATGGCGTCGTGGTCGTTTGTGGATCCATCGCCTTTTGCTCCAAAATCGTATACGTCGAATATCTTGAGGTCTTGAGGTTTTTGTTGGCTATGTAGAAATATGGGAAGCATTAAAATCAGTACGTACTTTATCATTGTTTTTTATTGTTGAATGTTGTTCTTGAATATCTAAAAGTATCAGCTCTTTTGATTCTGTTTGCTTACTTCTAAAAATTTTCGGGCATATCTTTTACCCATTTTC
>JBATUY010000189.1:0-7382 GCA_049671465.1 Pricia sp.
AAAGAGGTCAGTCTGGATACCAACGGATGGTTGAAGGCACTTGAGAAAAATCCTGTTCTCTTACAAAACCCTATTGCGGTAAACGGTGACAGGGTGAGGCTAGTACAGTCTCGCTCCGACATCCTGAAATTTTATGGCGTTGATTCTGCGGGGCTGGAACAGAGTCCCCAGAGCGGGCCACCCGATATCACTTCCAACACGGAAGACGAAACCCTTGTTCCGAAGCGGAAAAGTGGTATCTGATTGCTTGTTTAAATCGCTTATTTTTTGACAAGAACCAAGGCCGCGTAGCCTGGAATATTGATTTTGCCCGTCCAATTTTTATTATCCGTTTCTGCCTCCACAATCTCTAGGTCATCGACTTCAATTTCCGAGAGCGATGTATCGTATCGTTTGTCGGTACTATTGACGTACAATCGCCAGTCATCATTTTCGATTCCCACACCGTAATCTTCATAATCGGTGTTGCAGAAATTTAAGATAACTAGCACGTTGCCACCTCTTTTATATGCTAATATTTTGGTTTCAGGGTTAAAGTGGATTATCTCCGTTCGTTGTTCCCGAAGCCCCGCACCGTCTTCAACTTCTCCCGTGCGGAGTTTGATGATTTCTCCAACAAGTTCTGTTATGCCAGCCAAACGTTTTTGTTTTTTCCAATCCAGTGCCTCGGTGTCCTGAAAATATTCATCCTCGATAAACTCCTGACCTTGAAAGAGCAGAGGAATTCCCGGTGCGGTAAGTGTCAGAACAATGCCCAACAAAGCCCTTTTCTTCGCAAAAGCACTTTCGGCATCTCCCGGTTCAATTTCTTCGGGAACCCTGGCTTTTCCATTGGCCACTTCATCATGTGATTCAGTGTAAATTACCCTCTTAAAGACATCACCGCTATAACTGAATTCGAGGGCATCCACTATTTTCTGTAAATCTCGGGAATCGTCGTGCGTGTCGATCAGTGCTTCCCTTATGGGATGAACGAAATTCATATCCCATTGTGAACCATAGCCTATGCCTCCCGACGCAATGGCATCGGTCATAAAATCATGACCCTTTAAATCTTCGGCAATAGTGAGTACATGTGGGTATTTTTTTTGAAGCTCCGCATTAATTTCGCGCATCATTTGATTGCCTTCTTCAATGGCATTGTCTTCGCCAAGGCCACCACCTTCAAAGCGTATGTATGAAGTGGCATCAAGACGTAGACCGTCGCAATGGTATTTTTCGATCCACATAAAGGCGTTGTCTCGAAGGTACTGTCGAACCTCTTGTCTTCCGTAGTCCGGACGTGTATCTCCCCAGGGTGTCTCACTTCTATGGTCGTTGTAAAAATAGATGCCTCCCTTATCGTTGTCACTCCAACCGTCGAATTGCCATAAGTCTACATCCGACGGGCCGAAATGGTTGTATACCACATCCATTATCACGGCAATACCAACTTTATGGGCTTCCTTGACGAGTTTTGCTAGACCCTCCGGCCCCCCGTAGTCCTGTTCGATAGCAAAAGGATGAGCGGGATTATATCCCCAAGAGATCGCCCCTGCAAATTCCGCCACGGGCAAGAGTTCGATACAATTTACGCCCAGGTTTCTTAGATAGGAAAGCTTTTCGATAACATCCTCGAACGTGCCAACTTTCTCGGGATCTTTTCGATTAAAGGTGCCGACATGCAGCTCGTAGATAACCAAGCTGTTCCATGCGGGCATTTGAAATTCATCGACCTGCCAATCAAATTCGAGAGTTTTGATTACGGAGTTCCCATTGCTGTTGGTCACCTCGAAAGCGTATGGGTCGTTACGCTCTAATCGTAATTCCCCATTGTGAATCAGATACTTATATTCTTGGCCCTCTTCGGCTTTATCGGTGGTTGCCGACCAGTAGCCATTTTCTTCAAGTTCTAACTCCAGATCATCTTCTTTCCATTCATTAAAATCCCCGATTACAAAAACTTGGTCTGCATGGGGAGCCCATACCCTAAACGTTGTAAGACCCTTTTCGAGAACAGCACCCATTCCAGATGACTTTACAATCGTATTTTCCATAGCCTAAATGTTAATTAAAGTGTTTCCAAATGTAATACGGAATTCAATACACCCATTCAAGCGGGAATGCGATAAATAACGCGATCGATAATTTGTTTGCCCCTAAAAATTCGGCTGTCGTACCGTACCCCGGTCCAGTTTCATTCGTACGGGTCAAATATTATTCCTATTCTGCTATATTCCATAATTACATCACGCTACCTTGTGTGAAAATTGAGGTACGAATAGATATGTTAGATGCAGTTTAAAAGAAGTAGTGATATTTAAAACCTAAAACCTTGAAGATGGATAATAGCACAATTGAAAACCTTAACATCGTACTGACTAAAACCTTGCACCTGAAAGAAGGTTTTCAGGAATTGTCCGAAATGACAACTGGTGAACTTTCGGACAAGTTAAAGGAGTTAGCTAAAGATACAAATCGGCAGTCCGAAACTTTGATGAAGGGAATTTCCGATTTTGGCGGGGATGTGGAAACAACGGAACGCCAGACCGATCAAGCATCCATTAATTGGGTATCGCACCCACTTCCTGATGCGAATGACAAACGGGCTATATTGGAATGTTTACTAAACGGTGAAAAGAAAAGGGAGGATGAACTGAATACAAAATTTTCCGGCAAGGATGTAGATAGAGAAGTCAAGAATTTGTTGATGAAATACAAGCAAAAGAATGAATCTAACTTAGTATATTTTCAAACCGCTTTGAAAAAATTGAAAGAATAGGTTTAATTAGTTGGATCAATAGCAAAGCAATATCAGTTTTTTGTTCTAATATCCAATATAGTATACCTACTCTTCGTACTTAACTAGTTAAAAATAGCTCATAATGGAAGATAACACAAATAGGAATACAGCATTAAACGGTTTGAACAGGTTGTGCAATGAACTTAAACGTTTAAGGGAGGCTTATTTAGAAGCGCAAAATGCCGGTACCTATCCCGGTCTTAATGCATTAATCGTAGAACAATATGCACAAAAGTCGGAATTTCTGAAAATTTTGAACGAGGAATATCAGGTTCTCCGAGGTGACAGGGCCAAAATGGTCGAGGTTAAGGGAAGGCTGATTGGAAATGATTTCGCGCAGACGTTGTCAGAGTCACACCATACAAAGGATTATTTATACAGGTCTATTATCGAGCAGGAGACGACACTTGTCGAAAAGTATAGACAACTCCTATTATCAGAAAGGTTGCCCGGTACTACCGATGCCATACTGCAGGCTCAAGCGGAGCAGATTAACGCCAATATCGAAAAATTAGAACTTGACCGTAGAACAGATAACTTTGGGCGTGCGGAAGGTGTAGCAAAAAAGGAAAAAGACTCCCAGATTCGGGATATTACCGATTGATCGCGTACATGGTTTATAATTTGAAACCAAAAAAATTATGTGGTCAACAGCTCGATGTTTTCGATATGTTCAAACACACAAACAATTTCGTTATAATCGTATTCAGTCAATGAATACCATTGCGGCGACTATAAGCAGAATAGCACCTACGAAAATCAATAGTATCGTGTTCTGTTTCTTAAGATTGTTCCAATCCATTGTTGTATATTTTAATCCAGGTTATAACTAGTGTGCATTATAGCATTTTCGGCATTGACATAATGGTATATTTATCAATCGGCACAGGATAGGATAAAGGAAATTTCCATCTGGGACCGCTTGGCGATATCCAAAAAAAACTTCGACCGGAACAAATCGATTTCTGGCGACGATAGCATGAAGGTACACCATTCCACAACGATCCGCTCAAAAGAAAGCAAGATGATTTCCGCCGGCGGAACCAAAGATGGATCCGCCAAGGTTTTCGTATTCGACCAATTTTCGGGCAATGGGCTAAAATCGAAAGGCCCTAATTGCGAGGCCCTTACCGTATACAGAAAAAAATCATCAATGGCCATTAACCTTGACGTGTTCCTATCGGTCAACAAACGATAATTTTCCAATCCTAGGGCGCTCGAAATGAACGCCTTTTTAGAACTGATAACATCCATATACGCGTGCGCCTGTTCTCGCAAAACGTAAATTCCGTACAGCACTGAAATACCATTTTCCATTACGGCCATGACTTTGCTTAAAATTACCATAGCCGTTCGGCCAAGAATGTCTCAATTGAAAATTTAGTTAGCACGATACCGTAATTATTTATTTTTAGCGAATTTTGCGGCCTACGATCAACAAGAATTATAGCTAACTATCCGAATCGAATTAGCGGCGTCGCACGCTCCACGGAACGGGTCTCCTCCGAAATTCATCCTTATGGGTCAAACATTATCTCTATTCTACTAAACTCCATAATTACATCACGCTACCTTGCGAAAAAAAGGTATGGAATTGATAGCGAAAAACCCGTTCGATACGGATAACAATGCCCGGTACTATTATGATTCAAAATCGGATGGGCAAATAGGAAGAAATCCTGAACTCCGTTCAGAATTTTCCGAATTCGTTCTTCAGAAAGGCTATCCGTGTGTGGGGGCCCAGGCGGCGGTAAACGGAAATACCTTCGCCATTGGGGATTTCGGATTTATGGAAAATGGGGCTACCCCAAGGAATTTGGCATACGGCCTTTCCGAATATCTGTTCGCGATGTCGGGCGATCCGGGTAGTTTTCTAACTTATATCGCTATATTCCCCGAATCGAAGTTTTCTGGCGAGAAAGGCTTCGAAAAAGCCATGTGGAATTTGTTGGCTCGACTCAATGCGGAAGATGCGAAATACTTTGACTGGCCCCAAAAGTATAGTTCCGACCCAAGTAAAGAGGATTTTTCTTTCTCGTTCGGGGGAGAGGGCTTTTTTATTGTCGGCCTGCATCCGGCAAGTAGTAGAAAGGCCAGGCGGTTCAAGTACCCGGCCATTGCTTTTAACCTTCAAGTGCAGTTCGATAGTTTGAGGCAAAAGGGAAGGTTCGATGTAATGCGGGATTCCATCCGGGAGAGGGAAATGGCCTTTCAGGATAGCGTCAACCCTATGCTGGCCGATTTTGGCAAAGGGGCACAGGCCCCCCAGTATTCAGGGAGGATGGTCGGTGCGGAATGGCAGTGTCCCTTTTTGGCTAAAAATAAAATCTGAAATGGAAGATAAGATTATTTCCCCCCGCAGCGGGGTATCCTTTAAATTAAGGAAGGGGCAATATTTGAAGGTTTCCTGTATCGAGGACGAGCAGGTCGCCGACCTCGTCGCGTTCAATCCGGATCATTTGGAGGAAGCGCTGAGCAACGGCAAGACGTTCGATTACTGCGAGACCATCCTTCTTACTAATGGCCATACTTTGTATAGTAACAAGAGCAATCCTATGTTGGATATCATCGAGGATACCTGCGGAACGCATGATTTTTTACTGGCCCCGTGTTGTCCTAAAACCATGGAAATCTTTTATGGTATCGAAGAACCCGTTCCCACCTGCCATGGTAATCTCTACTCCGCCCTTAAGAACAGCGGCGTCGAAAGATGGCAGATACCTACGGCATTCAACATTTTTATGAACGTACCCGTACAGCCCGATGGAAGTCTCAAGGTATTGCCCCCGAAAGCCAAGTCTGGCGACTATATCCTGTTCAAGGCCCAAATGGACCTATTGATCGGCCTTACCGCCTGTTCGGCCTCCGCATCGAATAATGGTTCCTTCAAACCAATCGGTTATTCGATATCCGATTAATATTAAAAAATTATGTCACTTTTCAATTAAATAGAACGGCTATAACCGGTGAATTGATTGCATCAGGAACGATTGGACTATAAAGCTATATAATCGACGATTTTAGAGGGGAATACCATTTCCTGACCGAGGTGGAAGATAGTAATAATAAAGAATGAAGGACTACCATTTGATATTGTTAGGATTCGGCCTTGCCACGGTATTAATGGCCTACCTACCCATTATAACGGAAAGGCTCAAGGTCACCTATACGCTACCTATGCTGCTAATCGGAGCCCTGCTTTTTCATATCGGGGTGCCCGTTGATTGGCCGGAACCGTTCTGGGAGCATCAATGGGTCAAGGTCGTTACCGAGCTTGTCGTAATATTGAGCTTGATGTCCGCAGGGCTGAAAATCGGTTTCCGCTATGGGCGAGAGCACTGGAAAAATCCGCTTCGCTTAATCCATACGACCATGCCGCTCTACATTCTCGGAATTTTCGCGGTCGCCTATTATCTGGTGGGACTGGACGGCCCCTCGGCCCTGCTGTTGGCCGCGGTATGTGCCCCTACGGATCCTGTCATGGCCACTGATATGCAACTGGAAGGCGAGGGCGAGGGCGATCAAGGGGGCGGGCACAAAAATACGGGACTGAGATATCTGCTGACCTCGGAGGCGGGGCTCAACGATGGTATGGCATTTCCCTTCGTTTTTTTAGCTATTCTTTGGGCGGACGCAGGCAACTTTGGGGAAATCGACTTTGTGGAGTGGACCACCTACTATCTTCTATATAAAATAATCGTCGGGGCCGTTATCGGTTCGTTGTTCGGTCTCTTGTACAGTTATACCATCGATAGATTGCATTCGGCAGGTATGGGCAAGGCCCTAAGCGGTTTCGTGGCCATCGCTCTGGCCGTCGCCTCCTTCGCCTTGGCCGAAACGGCCTCTTCCTATGGATTTCTCAGCGTGTTCTTTACCGGCCTTTTTGCGCAATACCACCATCATACGGACGAGGAGAACAGTTCTAAGGATGAAATGTTGCTGTATTCAGAGGAGACCGAGAAATTGCTCATGGTTATCTTCATTGTTCTCTTCGGAGGGTTTTTGGCGAATGGTATACTGGCACAAACCTCGTGGTCGGGAATATTAGCGGCCTTGGCGATAGTGGTGCTATTAAGACCGTTGACCGGCATACTCGCAATGGTGGGACTCGATTATTCCCCCAGAAAAAAATGGGCCACGGCATTTTTTGGGATAAAGGGTGTCGGTTCGTTTTTCTACCTTGCCTATGGGTTGAACGAGGGCACTTTCAATGGAGAGAACGAGCTGTACGCAATCGTATCATGGGTGGTGCTGATTAGTGTCGTAATCCATGGTCTTTCCGGTCCGAGGGTCGTCAAGTATTTTGAAAGAAACAATCCGGGATAATGTCTTGCTACCGTTCGTGATTAATATCGAAGGGCTCCAAGAGGGCCTGAGCAGAATGCCAAATACCAGTTCACCACATGCCAATTAATTTTATAGGGGCAGGATTCCTTCGTATAATTAAGGAATGATTATAGGGGGATAGTTTCGTAATGGGCTGGGCGAACAACTGGGTAATACTTTGTTTCCTTGATTATTGCTAACAATAGTAATCGTTGCACAAGCCCCTGTTTTCGATAATACTGATTTGATATAAGCCTCTTTAAGGGTCTTTTTT
>JBATUY010000190.1:0-4182 GCA_049671465.1 Pricia sp.
CCATTATCGCCATCGGCTGTAATATCGGGATTGGGCGGATGGCAAATATTTCAAATGGAATTTCCGTGAATAATTTAAATCATTTGGTCAAATGGTATTTCAGTAAGGAAAATCTGGATTCTGCCAACGCCAGGCTCAATAATATGATCGACCAACTGGCCTTGCCCAAGATTTACAAGAAGGATGCCGACATGAACCATACATCCAGTGACGGCCAGAAGTTTACGGTCGTGGTCCCGTCAATCCATGCAAATCACTCGTTCAAATATTTCGGCACTGGAAAAGGAGTAACGGCGTACAGCTTTATTGACGAGACCAGCAGTCTATTTTACAGTACGGTGATAAGCTCTTCTGAGAGGGAAGCTGCCTACGTGATTGATGGGTTGATGCATAACGAGGACGTGGAAAGTAGTATCCATTCAACGGACACACACGGCTATAGTGAAATTATATTTGCCATTACAAATGGTATAGGAGTGTTCTTTTCTCCCAGAATTAAAAATCTAAAGAACCAACTACTATATACATTTAGGGAAAACCCCAAGAAGTCGTATGCAAAAACGGGCTTCAACGTGCTTCCCACCGCAATGCGGTATATAGATAACGGTATCATTGTGGAACAATGGGACAACGTCCTGCGTCTTCTTGTTACCATTAAACTGAGGGAAATAACGGCCTCTAGAATATTGAAGCGGTTAAGCTCATATTCAAAACAGCATCCGCTCTACAGGGCATTGAAACATGTGGGGAGAATATTTAAGACCTATTTTATACTAAAATACCTGAATGAACTGGATTTGCGACAATCTACAGAAAGAGCCTTGAACAGGATTGAGAATTCGCATCAATTTGCAAAGGCAATTTTTTTTGGAAACAACCAGAACATAAAAATGGGCAGTAAAGAAGAACAGGAGGTTATTGTAGCGACCCGGCATTTGATTCAAAATTCCATCGTTCTTTGGAATTATCTAAAAATTAGCGATAAACTTTCCAAATGTAGCTCTAAAGCGGAGCTGGAAGAAATGCTGGCAACCGTTAAAGACAGTTCCATTATGACTTGGCAGCATATAAATATCCATGGAGAATATAATTTTCAGGGTATGTTCGCTGGAGGAGAGAAGAGCTCACTGGAATTCGAAAGGCTAAAACAGCTCAATTTTGATAAATTTATATGAGAGATGGTGTATTCGCCTGTTTAACATATACTTGTGCGCTCTATGGTGCGAAAACACAATATCTATCATGAAGGCCCTGGATACCGATCCAGTTCATGGCCAATCCCCAAAGAAAATAGATGACACAGTATACTACTATCAAGCGGCGGTCTGCCTTTAAACGGGAGTTCATCCTATTTAAAAATGCGCTCATGTATGGTTTTTGATTTTATAGGCGAACAGGTCAGTAAAATGTTTTAGTCCAGCTTTCCCTCTATGATTTGAAGGGCATCGGCGACGGTCTGCATCCGTTCCATATCTTCGTTTTCGAGCATGATGTCGAATTCGTCTTCGACGTCGAGGATAATATCCACCAGATTTGCGGAATTGATGTTGAGTTCGTTGATAAAATGGCTTTTCATGGTAATATCATCTACCGATACATCTTCGGGGAGATAGATTTTGATGATATCCTTTAGCTTTTCATAGCGTTCTTCTTTGGTCATAAAATTTAAAATTTTTGTTCCATAAATTTTGTTTTTCATCTTTTCAGTCGTCAAATCGGCTAAAAATAACACAGGCATTGACATCGCCAAAGCCGAAACTGGCCTTCGCCAGAATTTTTGGCACATATTCGATGGTTTTCCTCGGGACTTTGATCGTCGCTATACGTTCCGCAATGTCAGGATGTAAATCTTCACAGTTGGTATTTCCGAAAATTTGGTTTCTTTCGAATTGTAAAAGGGCCGCCACAGCTTCAATGCTGCCCGCGGCGGAAAGGCAATGTCCGAATTGCCCCTTAAAGGAGTTTATCATGGGAAAATCAATGCCGGAGCGTGCCAGGGCCAAGCTCCAGTTTTCAATCTCCAAAGCGTCTTTGGTGGTTGCGGTCAAGTGTCCGTTAATGATGTCGATATCCGATTTCTCGATGCCGGAATTCCGTACCGCTTGCCGGATACAACGTTGCACCGCTTCGCTATTGGGGGCGGTCATCGAGCCATCGCGGCGCTGTCCGCCGCTATTGACCGCTCCGCCCAAAATCTCGGCGTAGACAGTCGCCCCGCGTTCTTGGGCACTTTTCAGGGATTCTAAAACCAGTGCCCCTGCCCCACTCCCAGGTACAAACCCTGCTGCGGAGGCGCTCATCGGCCGACTGGCGGTTTCGGGACTATCATTGTAGGTTCGTGGTAAGATACGCATGGCGTCAAAGCCGCCCCAGACATAAGGGCCGCTATCACTGCAACTGCCGACAAGCATACGTTTCGCTTTACCGGAGGCGATACGTTCGTAAGCCATCAAAATTCCTTCCGTGCCCGTGGTGCAGGCCGAAGAGTTAGTAGTCACCTGATTGCCGCAACCTAAAATACCGCCTAAATAGGCACTTACGCCACTGGCCATGGTCTGTATCACGGTCGTGCTCCCCAAACGTCGCACTTGATTATCATCTATTTTGTGGATGGCTTCCCTGAACTTGGCCACACCGAGCGTTCCCGTTCCGAACAGAATGCCACTATCCCAATCCGGAGTGTTCGATGAAGCCTTTGATAGTCCGGCATCGGTCCACGCCTCCGTTCCCGCCATGACCCCGTACATGATTCCGGTGGCGTTCAGGCCGCGGCGTTGCAGGGGCGTGAAATAGGTGTCGAGCATGTCTTCGGTAATCTGGGGTTCGCCCGCAATTTGACAACCGAACCCCAGTGCATTTAATTCGGGAACAAATCGGATGCCGCTTTGCCCCTGCTCCATCGCGCTACCAAAGGCATTTAGACCGATACCGTTCGGTGCGCAGACCCCTAATCCGGTTATTACTACGCGTTCAGTCATTTTCCCCGGAATTTATCATTCCCGCAATTTCGCCTTTGCAGACCAATTTTCCTTGGGTATTGTACATTTTCACGCTACATTTCAATTTTTGGAACCGAAAATAAAGCTTTTCGGAGGTCACAGTGACTTTTTCATCGGGAAAAACGGGGAGCAGGAACTCCATTTTGGAATTGCTCATTCCAATCTGCAGATTTTTAGTTTCAGAGTTAAGGTCTTTCCCAACGAGATAGATGCCCAAACAGACTACCCCGATTTGAGCGCAGCACTCGGTGAGGATTACGCCCGGGGTTACGGGATTATCCTTGAAATGCCCCTTATAGAAATCCATGTTTTTGGTAAACGTGAAGCTACCCCGACAACCGCTACCATTGATTTCCAGAAGTTCATCTACAAACAGGAAAGGTTTGGTATAGGGCAGTTTCGATATAATTTGGTTGCCGTTCATGGTTTTGAAATTGAAATCTAAGTCGGATAAAAAGATGGACTTGACCGAAATCGCCTGTTGCCCTATGACGTATCGCACGCTGCGCTATCATCCAGAAGCGGCGCCGTCTTATTTATCTTATCGCAAACTTTCCCCACCATCAACTTTAATGACCGTACCGGTAATCCAACGGGCCTCATCGGTCGTGAGCAGATAGACGGCATTGGCAACATCTTCCGGGGTGGTCAGCCGCTGATGTGGATTGCGCTGTAACGCATTTTCTTTGATGGCCTCATGTCCGGGAATCATCCGAAACGCCCGTGTATCTGTAGTGCCTGCCTGAATACAGTTGGCTTTGATGCCCATGGGCGCAAATTCGAGGGCGATGTTGCGGGTCAATGCTTCCAGGGTCGCCTTTGCGGCAGATACTGCGGCATAGCCCGGCCAGGCTTTGGTACTGCCTTCGCTGGTAAAGGAAATGATGCGGGCATCTTGGCCAAATAGTCCATCTTCGACCAAAGCTTTGGTCCAATCGTATAGACTGAGCGCCATCGCATTTAAGGTAATTTCAAAATCTTTGTTGTTCAGTGTGGTCTCTCCGTCGGAATACATTGGTTTGAGGTTTCCTTTGGCGATACTGTGTACCATGACCTTGATGCGACCTTCTTCTATTAAAAGGGATTTGATTTCCGAAATGGTACTATCTCTTTTCTCGGCATTCGCCACATCCATATTAAAACTCTTTAGAAGAATCCCATTTGAAGCGATTTCCTGAAATTC
>JBATUY010000191.1:0-12218 GCA_049671465.1 Pricia sp.
GGCCTATCCCGTTCCGGCGGAAATGAATTTAAAAGGGTTACTTTCCGCAAACATCAATACGGCGTTCGATATGGCGTCTATCGAGAAAGAACAGTATGAAAATACGGCGACTACCGGTACCATGGGCCTCAGTGGTTTTGAGTATACTTCGAAAGATTTTGCGAATCCGATCAAGCTAAGTGACCTTGCGGTAACTTTCAACCCTAAAACAGTAACACTTCAGAAGCTCAACGGCACCACCGGAAAGACCGATTTCAGCGCCAAAGGGACTATCGACAACCTGTTGGGCTATATGTTCAATGACGAAAAGGTGCGGGGAAATTTTGACTTGAGCTCCAATACCTTTGCCCTGAACGATTTTATGGTGGCCGAAACGGAGGAACCTTCCGAAGATAAAAAGGAAAAGTCCGATGAATCGGAAGCACCAAAAACTGAAGAAAAAATAAAGATTCCTTCCTTTTTGGATGTCACGATCAATGCCGCCGCCAATACAGTGCTCTATGATAATTTAACCCTTAAAGATGTTAAGGGAACCCTACGTATAAAAGACGAGACGGCCACCCTTTCAAACATGACCTCTTCCATTTTCGACGGCAAAATGGCCTTTAACGGTAAGGTATCCACTAAAGAAGACACACCAAACTTCGATATGCAGCTCGATATGAGCCAACTGCAAATCGGTGAGACTTTTAAATCATTGGATTTATTGAAATCTTTGGCACCGATTGCGCAAGTGTTGCAAGGCAAGCTCAACTCCGATATTTCGCTCTCCGGAAATCTTACTGACGACTTGTTGCCCGATTTGATGACTTTGAGCGGTAACATCTTGGCCAATATCATGACCGAAAAAGTCGATACTGAAAAAGCGCCGCTTTTGTCGGCGTTGGACAGTAAACTCAATTTTATCGATTTAGACCAATTGAACTTGAAAGATTTGAAGACGAAGATGTCTTTCGAAAACGGATTAGTTTCAGTGGAACCTTTTACCCTGAATTATAAGGATATCGCCATCAACGTAGGCGGAACCCATACTTTCGACAAGAAGTTAAACTACAAAGCAACTATGGACGTGCCCGCTAAATACCTTGGCGGCGAGGTGAACAAGTTGTTATCGCAAATCGGGGAAGATGATCTAGAAAACCTGACCATTCCGGTTGTTGCCAATATTGGCGGCAATTACACCAGCCCGAACGTTACGACCGATTTGGCCTCGGGCATGAAAAGCTTGACCGGAAAACTGGTCGAGATACAAAAGCAGAAGCTCGTCAATAAGGGCAAGGACAAGGTCAAAGATTTGATCGGCGACGCCATGGGCAATAAAGGTTCTGATGAAAACGGCGCCAAAAAACAGGATGCCAAGGAAATTTTGGGCGACCTATTGGGCAACAAGAAAAAAGATTCCGTACCGGCGAAAACCGAGGAGCAGCAAACCCCGAAGAAAGAGGACGAGGTCAAGGAAAAAGCCAAGAATATTTTAGGCGGATTGCTGGGCGGTAAAAAGAAAGACAGTACAAATTAAAAAAACCAGCAAGGCACACCACCGATAGAGGAAGTGCCTTGCAGGTATTCTGAAAAATTTGAAATCGGTTTTAAAGTTTTAAACTTTCACCACCATTTTCCCTTTGTTCTTTCCTTCGAACAGGTCTAAAAATGCTTGTGGGATATTTTCAAAACCTTCGACGATAGTTTCTTCATAGGTCAATTTATTATCGTTCAGCCACTGCGCCAATTGCTGCGTGGCAGAAGCAAATTCGTCCATATGGTCACGGACAAGAAAACCCTGCATCAGTACCGTTTTCTTGACCATGGTGCCCTCATAGCGCGGTCCGGTCGGCACCTCGGTCTTGTTGTACAGTGAAATAGCACCACAATTGATGACCCGGCCATTTTTATTGATGTTCTCCATGGCGGCATCGAGAATTTCGCCACCCACGTTGTCGAAATAGGCATCAACGCCATCGGGACAAGCATCGGCGATAGCCTTTTTCATATCATCGGTCGTCTTGTAATTAATACCCTCGTCGAAACCGAATTTATCTTTCATCAGCTGCAATTTTTCATCGGTACCGGCGATACCCACTACATGGCATCCCTTTATTTTTCCAATTTGGCCTACGGTACTGCCTACGGCACCCGAGGCTCCCGAAACCAGCAAAGTTTCTCCTTCCTTCAGTTTGCCAATATGTTCCAAACTGATATAGGCCGTAAGTCCGGTGAGCCCTAGCACGCCGAGATAGGCCGATAAGGGCGCCTTGTTCGGATCGACTTTGTTCAAGCCTTTACCGCTAGATGTTTGAAACTCCTTCCATTGCAACATCCCATTGACAAAATCCCCTTCTTTAAAGTCTTTGTGGTGAGATGCGACCACTTCGGCAATGATTCCCGATTCGATCGGCTCATTCAGCTTAAAAGGCTCGACGTAGCTTTTTTGATCACGCATCCTCCCTCTCAAATACGGGTCTACCGAAACATAGACGGTTTTTAAAAGTACCTCGCCATCGCCTGCCGTTGGTTTATCTTTCTCAAGAAATTCAAAGTCGTCAAGTTGAGGTGTTCCTTTGGGTCTGTTTTTAAGATGTATAATGCTGTTCATATCGTGTTTTTAAGTATGCTACAAAGTAACGCGAGGCCGTTTTAATCGTTGATGCAAAACGAGCGAATTCTACCTCGAAAATGTGTAGGAAGAGGAGCCCTATTTTACAGGAGACTTTTTTACAAGTAATCCGTTGCCCTGTTTAATTCAATCGTCAGCATTATGAAGTGTAAATCCACCTATTTTATGGCCAACCCCACGTAGAAGCCCTCACTGCCCCGCACGTTGAAAACGGTGTTGTCTTCGAAAATAAAATACTGACCTTTAATACCTTTCAAAACCCCGGAGTATTCGGGCGTCTTGCCCAAATTGAGACTTTTGACCTTTTTGGGATACCGAAGTACCGGAAACTCCATATGGGTCTCCTCACTCGAGCCTATAAAATGTTCAATGGCCTCTTCAGGGATGTATTGCTTTAATTTTTTTCGCCAATCGACCAGATTCTCGTCGTCTACATCATTGGTCAACATTTTTCGCCAGTTGGTCTTGTCCCCCACGTGGTCTTTTAGCGCAACTTCGGTGATACCTGCCAAGTAGCGGTTGGGGGCCTCCAAGATTTCGATGGCCTCATGGGCACCCTGGTCGATCCATCGCGTGGGTATTTGGGTCTTGCGGGTAACCCCGACCTTAATGTTGCTCGAGTTCGCCAGATACACGATATGGGGTTTTAGCTGCACCTTTTTTTCGTATTCAAGGTCCCTGTCTTCCACGTTTAGATGTGCGGTGCTGAGTTCAGGCCTCATGATCCAATCGCCGGCCGAGGGAATATCGAAAAAGCAGTTCTTGCAAAATCCCTGTCGGTAAATAGGCCGGTCTTCGCCGCAGTTCAGACATTGATATTTTATAAAGCGGATGGTCAAATGCTTGTCAAGTACTTGATTGACATTCAGAAAATCATCCTCAAAAAGCATATAATATTGAATGGGATGGCCTATTTCCGTCCGCATCTTTTGTAGTACACCTTCGTATTGCATGATTTCAAATTTGAGAATGCTATTTTTTAAACCTATTTTAGGCGGATAAAGATATCCAAAAAAATGCCGATACCCATTGTTAATTCCATAGCATCGTGGCTTCTCAAAAAGCGCTATCATCAAATAGAGCTTTTTCTGAAATATCCATCGGAAGTGCAGGAAGAAGTACTGCAGCAGCTGCTAGATATCGCCAGGGATACCGAAATGGGAAAACGCTACGAATTTGAAAGTATAGCGAACTATAGCACTTTCCGCGAACGGGTGCCCATCGTTTCGTACGAAGAGATGCAGCCTCTTATCGAACGTACACGTCGTGGCGAGCAGAACCTGTTTTGGCCGACTGCTATAAAATGGTTCGCCAAGAGCAGTGGTACCACGAACGCTAAAAGTAAATTCATTCCCGTGAGTGCCGAGTCGTTGGAAGACTGTCATTATAAATCGGCGAAGGACTTATTGTGCCTTTATCTGAACAACAACGAAAATTCACAGCTTTTCTTGGGAAAAAGCCTTCGGCTTGGGGGAAGCAAGGAACTTTATGAAGATAATGGTTCATTCTTCGGCGACCTCTCCGCTATCTTAATCGACAACATGCCGCTTTGGGCGGAGTTCAGCAGTACCCCGAGCAGTAAGGTGTCATTGATGAGCGAATGGGAAAGTAAGCTGAAGGCGATCATTCATGAGAGCACCCAAGAAAATGTAACCAGTTTGGCAGGCGTTCCTTCGTGGATGTTGGTGCTGCTCAACCAAATTATCGAGGAAACCGGAAAGGATAATATCTTTCAGGTCTGGGAAAACCTGGAGGTCTATTTTCACGGGGGCGTCAGTTTTAATCCCTATAAGGAGCAGTACCGTAAGCTCTTCCCCAGAAAAAATTTCAGGTACTACGAAATATACAATGCCTCCGAAGGCTTTTTTGCCATTCAGGACAGGAACAACTCCGATGAGCTGCTATTGATGCTCGACTATGGTATTTTCTACGAATTCATACCCATGACCGACTTCGGTACCCAAGGCCAGCAAGCGATTCCGCTTTGGGAGGTACGCATAAATATCAACTACGCCATCATCATCACGACCAATGCCGGACTCTGGCGGTACCAAATCGGCGATACCGTACGGTTCACATCCATAGACCCCTATCGCATAAAGGTTACGGGGCGAACCAAACACCATATAAATGTGTTCGGCGAGGAGCTGATTATCGAAAACGCCGAAGAGGCCCTAAAGACCGTCTGCCATAAAACAGGAGCCGAAATCAAGGATTATACAGCGGGACCGATATTTATGAAAGGCAATGATAAGGGCGCCCACGAATGGATTATTGAATTCCGCAAGCCGCCGGAAAATCTCGATTACTTTATCGAGATGTTCGATAATGCCCTCAAGGCGTTGAACTCTGATTACGAAGCCAAACGTTACAATAATATCACCCTTAAAATGCCGAAGGTTCACGTAGCACGTCAGCAACTTTTTTATGATTGGCTAAAATCGAACAATAAGCTGGGAGGCCAACATAAGATCCCGAGATTATCGAATAAGAGGGACTACATCGAAGAATTGCTTCATATGAACAATTAATTGCTGATATTTGCCCTTAAATGTAGAGATTAGCTGCTCGAACCTAACCGAACTTAGTACTAAACTTAACATTATGGCAGAAAGACTTGTAATCGTATCCGATATGTGGGGTGTAAAGAAAGGACTCTGGATTACCTCATACTTGGGATATTTACAACAATACTTCGATATTACCTTTTACGACTGTCAACAATTAGCCCATTTGGATGTCATTGTACATTCCGAAGAAAATATTTATAAGGCCTTCGTCGATGGCGGAATCGATACCGCAGCGGCGCATCTTTTGAAGAAAGAAAAGGAGCCCGTTCACTATCTAGGATTCAGCACAGGCGGCGCTATTGCCTGGAAGGCCAATCTTATGGGTTTGCCCATGAAATCGTTGTATACGGTTTCGTCGACACGAATTCGTACCGAGAATAAAAGTCCCGATTGCCCTACTACGGTACTGTTCGGTGACAATGATATTTACCGACCTAAATCGAGTTGGTACGAAGAGGCCGGCGTAAAGGGCGAACTGATCAAAGGTTTTGGCCACAACATGTATACCGATGAAAAAGTCATACAAAAAGTATGTTTAGACTTGTTGCAGTCGGTAACGCAAGTAGCAAAAAACAGCAAAAAGGAAAAAGCGGTCTAAGTGACCGCTTTTTTTTAGTTGATTTTGATATTCTAAGAGATTTTCCGTTACAATCCGCAACCGCAACCGCAATCAAGAAACTGCCTTCAATTTTTTAATCGTCTCGTAGGACAACTTCTCTTCGGCATAGGCCTTGGTGACCTTAAATTCGGAGTCGTCGGTGCTGGGCATTTCGAACATGGCGTCCGTGAAAATTGCTTCGCATAAAGATCGTAGACCCCTCGCACCCAATTTATATTCGATTGCCTTCATTACAATATAGTCCAGTGCCTGATCGGTAATGGTAAAGCTGATATCGTCCATCGAGAACAGCTTTTCATATTGTTTGATTATGGCATTTTTAGGCTCGGTTAAAATGGCACGAAGTGTTTTATCGTCTAACGGATTCATATGGGTCAACACGGGAAGCCTTCCGATAATTTCAGGAATCAGTCCGAATTCCTTTAAATCCTTTGGAATAATATATTGTAGGATGTTGGTCTCATCGAGGTTTTCATCTGCCTTTGAAGCACTGTATCCGACCGCTTGCATGTTCAAACGCTTGGTTATGGCCCGTTCTATACCGTCAAAGGCACCGCCCGCTATAAAAAGGATATTTTCTGTATTGACTTCGATAAACTTTTGATCCGGATGTTTCCGGCCTCCTTTGGGCGGCACGTTTACACTGGTACCTTCCAACAATTTTAGAAGGCCTTGTTGAACACCTTCCCCGGAAACATCTCGGGTAATTGAAGGATTGTCACTCTTTCGGGCGATTTTATCGATTTCGTCGATAAACACGATACCGCGTTCCGCTTTTTCAAGATTGTAATCCGCCGCTTGCAACAGTCGGGTGAGTATGCTTTCGACATCTTCGCCCACGTAGCCCGCCTCGGTCAAAATAGTGGCGTCGACAATGGCCAAGGGTACGTTCAGCATTCGGGCAATGGTCTTGGCCATAAGGGTCTTGCCCGTTCCGGTTTGCCCGACCATGATGATATTGCTCTTTTGGATTTCTATATCGTCTTCTTTGCTCTTGGTCTGGAGCAATCTTTTATAGTGGTTGTATACGGCAACGGACATCACCTTTTTGGTACGCTCTTGCCCTATGATATACGTATCTAAAAAATCTTTGATTTCCCGGGGCTTTTTGAGCACCAGTTCTGAAGATAGATCATTGGTCTTCGTCTGTCTTGATTCTTCGGCCACGATACCGTGCGCCTGTTCGATACAGCGATCACAGATGTGCGCATCGAGTCCGGCAATCAACAGATTGGTTTCCGGCTTTTTTCTACCACAGAACGAACACTCTAAATTTTCTTTTGCCATAAATCAATCTATCTATTCTCGATACACCTAAACGCAGATTTACGTCTTTTGGTCTACCGTTCATCGAAATGTGAATAACCCGTACTGCCAAGTCCTTCGGTGTTCTACCGAAATACTTACTTATTATCCCGTGTTAAAATCTCATCGATCATACCATAATCCTTGGCTTTGTCGGCCTTCATCCAATAGTCACGATCACTATCTTCATGTACCTTTTCAATGGTCTGCCCCGAATGTTTGGCGATGATCTTATACAATTCGTCCTTTAGCTTCAATATTTCCCGGGCCGTAATCTCTATATCACTGGCCTGGCCCTGTGCACCGCCCATGGGCTGATGAATCATGACCCGGGAGTGGGTCAATCCACTGCGTTTGCCTTTTTCGCCGGCGCAGAGCAGTACGGCTCCCATAGAGGCTGCCATACCGGTACAAATAGTGGCTACGTCTGGCTTAATGAACTGCATGGTATCATAGATGCCCAGACCGGCATAGACGCTACCCCCCGGAGAGTTGATATAGATCTGAATGTCTTTACTGGCGTCGGTACTTTCTAAAAACAATAACTGTGCCTGTACGATATTCGCCACTTGGTCGTTGATGCCCGTACCCAAAAATATAATGCGATCCATCATCAAACGCGAGAACACATCCATAGCGACTGCGTTCATTTGCCGTTCTTCGATAATGTTCGGGGTAAGACCGACAGGGTGCATGCTGTCGACAATCTTATCGTAGTACATGCTGCTGATGCCCTGATGTTTGATTGCGTAATTCTTAAATTCTTTTCCGTACTCCATGTTGTTTTGTTCGATATAGATTAAACCGATGCTTTTGAAAGTTGGTGAACCGTGCTATTTTGGTATACTAAGATACCGTTAATTATCAGAGGTTCGTCAAAATGAGTGAACCGGTGCTAACCGTATACCTCTTTGATGAAGTTGTCATACGTTACCTCTTTAGTCTTCAGATTGGCCTTTTCCTTGTACAGATTGAGCAATTTTTGGCTCATCAATTGTTCCGATAAGCGCTTGGCCTCTTCTTGATTGCCCAGCACCCTTGCGGCTATATTGTCGAGTTCTTCCTCTTTCGGATCCATTTGACCGTATTGCGCCATTTGTTGGCGAATAAAGCCTTTGGCGAATTCCTTAAGCTCGTCGAACTCTAATTGAATGCCGTTGTCTTGAATGATTTTTCCTTCGATCAATTGATAGCGAAGGCCTTTTTCCGATTTTTTATATTCTTCGACAGCCTGCTCTTCCGTTAGCGGCTCTTCCCCGGTCATACGGATCCATTTGGTCAAAAACTCCGAAGGCAGCTCGAATTTGGTGTTTTCTATAAAGTATTCGGTAACATCGTTGAGCAATTTCTGATCGGACTGCTGTTCGAACTGCTTTTCCGAATCTTCTTTGATACGCTCTTTCATTTCCTTTTCGGAGGTGATGTTGTCTTTGCCGAAAAGTTTATCGAAAAGCTCTTGGTTGAGTTCCGCGGGCTCCCGTTCGTTGATTTCTTCGATGGTAAACTGTACATCGATTTTCAGGGCCTTGGCCTTTTCTTGAGAAACGCCAAGAACGCTTGAAAGCAGGTAGTCTTCCTTAAAAAGCCCTTTGGTGTTCAAGGTCACCGTATCGCCGACTTTCTTTCCCTTTAAGGCCTCCAACGCTTTTTTACTCTTTATTTTCTCGATTTCGACATTGGTCTTGTTGTCGATTTCCTCGGCCTTGTTGGTAAAAGTTCCCGAAACTTCGTCCTTTTTACCGACTTCTTTTTTACTGGCCAGTTTACCGTATTGTTTTTGAAGGCGATCGACTTGTTCCTCGATCATCTTCTTATCGGCTACGATTTTATATCGGGTAATCGGTTTTTTGGTCTTTAGCGATAGCTCAAAGTTCGGGGCGAGTCCCAACTCAAATTCAAAGGCCAGTTCCTCATTGTCCCAATCGAAATTGTCTTGCTGTTTGGGCAGGGGATTGCCGAGAACATCCAATTTTTCCTCGGTTAGGTACTTGTTCAGATTATCCTGCAAGAGCTTGTTGACTTCGTCGACCATGACGGATTTCCCGTATTGCTTCTTGATGAGGCCGATAGGTACCTGCCCCTTTCTAAAGCCCGGTATATTGGCCTGTTTTCTGTAATCTTTAAGGATGGTGTCCACTTTGTCCTGATAATCCTCCTTGGTGATAGCGACTTTTACGACCGCATTGAGTTCATCAATTTGCTCTTTGGTAATGTTCATCTAATCTTCTTTTTAAATATTCCCGAAACGGGACGCAAAAATAGCACAATTTACGTATTCCGACAAGTTTTGGCGGGCTTGAAGACCTACGGTAATTGTTAAAGCTTTCTAGTGGTATGAGGATGCTCTGCCGAAATAATAAATAGGATGTTCTAATGGGATGGCTTTTGGAAATCGAGCTGGTCTAGTTACCGCCTTTCGTTGGATGCACCTTGGATTTTATAGCATGGTCTAAGCTCGCAAATACTATGACATCCATAAAAAACTCAATTGCCGTTCGGTTTTTCCTTTTCGCCCAGCAACGAGAACAGTATCGATTGCAAAAAGGATAGTAATAAGCTGAACAGCAGGGCCCACCAAATACCGTCGACCACGAAACCGTCGACCAGTTTATCGGCAAGCAGTATGATGGCCGCATTGATGATCAAAAGAAATAGGCCAAAGGTCAAGATGGTGACCGGTAAGGTCAAAATTATGATAAGGGGCTTTACCAGAAAGTTCAGTAGACTAAGCACGATGGCCACGATGATGGCCGTAAAGTAGGTGTCTACCGAAACGTGTGGCAATATCTTCGAGAGAATTACGACTGCCAGGGCACTTAATAAAATACGTAGTATAAGTTTCATAGGGATGTTTTCGGATGTGAATACAAGAAAGGCACCGATACGTTCGGTGCCTTCAAATGTAAAAATTAATTGGGAATTAGTTGATGTATAACCCCTTATATTCCAAAGGATCGATTTCGGGCAGTGCAGCACCGTAAGTGTCTTCGATGGATTTTATGAAAGCATTGGCCATCAAAGCGTAACCTCTTGGCGAAAGGTGCACGCCGTCAAGTGAAAATCCGCCGCCTGTGGCAAAGTCTGCGGTAACGGTACTGCCATCGGAAAGTGGAATGCCCCCCTCGGATGCCGACTGCTGAAGCACGGCGTTCGCATCTACAAAGCCTAGACCGTATACATCGGCCAGCTGTGCAATCGTTGCATTGAAGGTGTTGGTAGCGTTTACGACGGCCACTTGTTCCGTTGGTGTCAACACCCATTGGTCTTCCATCGGATAGGTCACGCCGTTGACGGATAGCTGTCCGGCCGTGGCCGCGGGCACTCCTAATTCTTGCAGTGTAGCGAACGCGGTCTCGTTGAGCGTTGCAATTTCACTGCTGGCGGGGAGTACGATCAGATCATCCGCGGTGGCTTGACGGGCCTGTCCGTATAAGATTCCGAAAACGGTCGCGGTACCGGCATCCAGACCTCCTTGAATCAAAGCGCCCGTAATCTGCTGCGATATATCGGTAAGCGATTCGTCTTTGATGACCAACGCGCTGGCGGCATCCTCGGCAAATACGATAGATCTTTCCGGTACGCCCAGGGCGGCGAAGACCTGGTTCAGTCCGGCAAAGGTGCCATTTAAAGTGGGAATCTGAGGTCCGAAATCAGGATTTGTAGGATCTAATGGAGCAAAAGGTACGGTCGTAAAATACGGTATCGTCGTGACATCGGGCAAGTTGGCGACTACGCCTCCCGCACCATTGGCCGTAAGACCTTGTAGCAGCTGATCGTAAATGCCGCCAAAGACCATAGGGTCGGTGATATCTTCAGAACCGTATGAAGATGGGTCGAGATTGCCGGCTTGGTCGACACCGGTCCCCCCAGATGTAGCATAAGACAAAATATCGTTATTGCCGATCCACAATGAAAAGAAAGTAGGGTCTTGCGCAACCGCATCGCCAATAATCGTTGCCCCGGGTGATGAGGCGAAACGCACGTAGTACGGATTCGCAGCCCCCAAAGTAAGCGCCTCAAGACTACCGTATCCTGGTGCTACAAGATGATAAACCTTGGCGCCGGGAACGCCCATATTGTTAAAAGGCCCTGATAATATGTTGGTGACCTCTGTTGAACCGGAACCTTCCAATCGCGTTGGCGCAGGAGAACCGGATGCGAAAGATAGTATGAACCGGTTTTGAAAGTCGGGGAGGGGCATGCCGCCCAAGAGCAGCCCACCTAAATTATCCGGAACCAAAGGTTGGGTAAACGCACCGCCACCGACCTGCGCAAAACTACTGGCCAGCATGTTCGGATATGAGGCAATCTGTCCATCAAGAAACAATGCACCGTCTGAATATCCGGCGGTCAGTGAGTTGCCCACGGCCACATAGTTTGAAAAATCGGCCGACCCGGCCGAAAAATTTTCGGGTGTCGGTTCGGTCGGTCCCGGATCAACGGCCGGAGCGTTGTCATCATCACTACATGACATCAGAAAAAGGCCGAAAAAGGCCAATAAAGCTAAAATCTTTTTCATCGTATTGTTTTGAGTTAGGGGGCGTTAAAGGTATGTTAATTTGGAATTCACCCAAAATTAGCTAAAATTAATACACATTCGCTAATTTATAGAAAAAAATTATGCGTGCATAGTATTTTTCTAGAAGTTGCACGCGAGATAGGTAGATTATTTAGATTTGGGCAGCGTATAGAAATTTTCTTGCTATTTAAATGGCCAAAAGGATTATGCTTTCAAAAAGGAAATCGATTTCTCAAAAAACTGCTCCGGATTTTCAGCATGCAGCCAATGTCCAGCATTGGTAACGGTCTCCATACGCGCTTGCGGAAAATGTTTTTGAAATTCCGGTAGGTCGCTTTCGGATATGTATTCCGATCGATCGCCACGGAGGAATAGGGTCGGGCCGTCATAGGTGTCTAAACTGCCGATATTTTCACCGACTTCTTCCATTTTATCACGGAGTATCTCAAGATTGAATCTAAAGGCCAGTTTTCCCTTTTCGATCCAGTACAGGTTTTTCAATAAAAATTGGCGAATGCCCAACGTGGTGATATGTTTTTTCAACGCGTCATCCGCTTTGCTCCTGGAGGTAAGGTCTTCGGGGGTAAGTGC
>JBATUY010000192.1:0-5627 GCA_049671465.1 Pricia sp.
GTATTAAGAAATCGATTTATTTCGTTTGGAGATAAGATTACGCAAGGACGGGTTTTCTTGATTTCACTGCCGATGGTCGGGTCAAGATTTACGAGGACGATGGAATATTGTCTTAATTCCATTCCTCAAAGTTTTCGTCTTCGAACACGTCATTGAACAATAGGCGGTCATCGTTGTTATTCCGCATTTTTTCGAACGCCTTGTCCCAACCCTTTCTTGGACTTTCTATCGGTTTCAGAATGATATGGCCTTTTTCCAAGATCATTTCTACCTTGTCCTTGATGTTATATTTTTCCAAAATTGTTTTGCTCAGTCGCAAACCTTTGGAATTTCCGATTTTGATAATTGAAGTTTCCATAATTTTTATTGTACTTACAAAGTTATTACATTACTTGAATTCTTGCAAGTTTTTCCAGTATTAACTACACTACTGTTTTCATAAAGGGTTCGAATAAGAAAGGAGAATGGTCGTTAGTTGAGCATTTGACCCAATAAATGACTTAATTTAATCTTTTCATCCTGCTAATTCCTGTTTCAAATAGCTTTTACAAAGCGACCGCTTTGGATGTGTTGGAGTCTAAAATTTGAGCAACTCAGGATTAGTGATGGCCATTCCTTGCAAAACTTTTGGCTATTTTTGGTGGTACACTAAGAAAAGCTACACCATGAAAATCAATACGTTCCGCGCACTCACAACCGCATTAGTATTACTATCGTTCTTCTCGGCCAACGCCCAAACCCCCACAGAATTCAAAATCCCCTACGAAAAGTTCACCCTAGACAATGGCCTAGAAGTCATTCTCCATGAAGACCACAGCGACCCCATAGTCGCCTTGGCGACGATGATGCACGTAGGTTCGAACCGGGAGAAACCGGGCAAGACAGGTTTCGCACATTTCTTTGAGCACATGAGCTTTAATGATTCCGAAAACGTGCCGGTGGGGGCCAACCGGAAGATGATTCCCGAATGGGGCGGTAGCCGTAACGGGGGCACTTGGAGCGATGGAACCGTGTATTACGAGGTGGTGCCGAAAGATGCGTTTGAGAAGATTTTGTGGATTGATTCCGATCGTTTCGGCTATATGATCAATACGGTGACCGAGGCGGCGCTGGAGCGGGAGAAACAGGTGGTGAAGAACGAGAAACGGCAGCGGGTCGACAACGCGCCGTATGGGTATACCAACGAAATCATTCGCAAGAATCTGTATCCCGAAGGGCATCCGTATAACTGGACGGTCATTGGGCAGTTGCCCGACCTGCAATCCGCCACCATTGATGACGTGAAGGAGTTTTATGCGCAATATTATGGTGCGGGGAATGCATCTCTTGTGATTGCCGGGGATATAGATGTTGCGGAGACCAAACGATTGGTCGAGCAATGGTTCGGCGAGATTTCGAAGGGCCCCGAGGTTGCCGAGATGAAGCCGATGCCGGTGACCCTATCGAAAAGTAAATCGCTGTATTTTGAGGACAATTTTGCGAAACTGCCGGAACTGCGGATGGTTTTTCCTTCTGTGGAAGAATATCACGAAGATTCGTATGCCCTGAATATATTGGGACAGTTGTTGAGTGACGGGAAGACGTCTCCTTTTTATCAGGTTATCGTTGAGGAAGAGCAATTGGCGCCCGAAGCGGGCAGCTATCAAAGCGGTAGTGAAATCGCCGGGGAGTTCGTTTTTAGGGTGCGCGGCAACGAAGGCGTTGATTTGGATACCGTTAAAGCGGCCATCGACAAGGCGCTGGCCCGTTTCGAGAAGAACGGGGTAGACCCCCGCGACCTAAAACGGATACAGGCCGGGCTGGAAACGGATCTCTACCAAGGCATCGAAACGATTTTGGACAAGGCCTTTCAACTGGTGAAGGACAACGAGTTTATCGGCGACCCCGGGTATATTGCCAAAACCGCACAGTTGACCAATGCCGTGACCGCGGCCGATGTGCAGCGGGTCTATGAAAAGTATATCAAAGGACAGCATTACGTCATGACCAGTGTGGTGCCCAAAGGAGCGGTCGATTTAGCTGTAGCGGAATCGGAAGAGGCGGAAGTTTGGATCGAGGAGGTCAAACAAGGCGTCACCGATGAAGAGGTCGGCCAAGGTGAGGAGGCCGAATACGAAAAAACGCCGAGCAAATACGACCGCTCGGAACCGGAATTCGGGGAGCTGCCGCTATTTGAATCTCCCACCATCTGGAACACCGAACTCTCTAACAAAATGAAGGTATACGGCATCGAAAACACCGAGCTGCCGTCGGTAGAATTCGATTTGACCATTCCCGGGGGGCATTTCATCAATCCGATGGACAAGGCCGGCCTGGCCGCTCTGACGGGCGATATGTTGCTACAGGGCACTAAGAATAGAACATCCGCCGAACTGGAAGAGGCCATTGGACTTTTGGGCGCAAGCCTGAATATCTACGTCGATGCGGAAGATCTGCATATTACCGGCTCTTGCCTAAGCGCGAATTTTTCTAAGCTGATGGACCTGACCGCAGAGGTTTTGGCAGAACCGCGGTGGGACGAAGCGGAGTTTCAGCGGTTGAAAAAGGCTTTGGAAACCGAGTTGAAGGGCCGCGAGGCGAATCCGTCCGCAATAGCCTTTTTGAATTTCAACAAGCTCATGTACGGCGATGCCCATATTCTCGGCAAACCCATCCAAGGAACGCTGGCGACCATAAAGAATATTTTGATGGAAGACTTGAAGGAGTATTACGCCAATATGAGTCCCACAAATGCAGTACTGCACATCGCCGGATCGCTCGACCAAGCCAAAACGGTCGAGGCGATGGCGGAAGTATCCAAACAATGGAACATCCAAAGAACCCTTGAAAAACCGAAATACGAACTTCCTAAAACCAGCAAGGCCGATACGCTTTATTTTATCGACGTGCCCGACGCCAAGCAGTCCGTTTTACTCATCGGGAAACTGGCCCTCTCCGCCACCAACCCGAACTATAACAACCTGCAGTTTGCCAACGAAATTTTAGGCGGTGGTAGCAGTGGCCGACTATTTCAAACATTACGCATCGAGAAGGGCTACACCTACGGCGTATATTCCCGCATCTACGAAAGGGAGGCCGTCTCGCCGCTCTACGTAAATGGCAGTGTGCGTGCGAATGCGACCCTACCATCCTTAAAAATCATCAAAAACATGCTCTCGGATTACGGAGATTCATTTTCGGAAGATGACGTGGCCCTGACCCAGAACAAGGTCGTCAAGAACAATACGCGGGCCTACGAAAGCCTGGGCGCCAAGCTCGGTATCTTGAAAAATATCAGTAAATACGGTCTACCGGAAGATTATCTCGAGCAAGACCAAGAAGAACTCATGGCGATGGATCTTCAAGATTTCAGATCGATCATCGACCAATATATGCAGGAAGAGGATATGGTCTACGTGGTCGTGGGCGATAAAGCTACGCAGTGGGGAGAAGTGAAAAAGCTGGGGCGGCCGGTGGTGGAACTTGATGTTGATGGAGAACGGGTGGAATAATATACAAAATCATTGCATTTTGTACACAAAACATATGGAATGCGAAGGGTCAAATACGTTGCGGCCTCAACGATGCTGAGCAAGCGCTAGCCATACATCCTGTCATAGCGTTCGTCCAGTAAGGTGAGATAGTCGGACTTCATTTTGGTGGATAGAAACGAACGATGTACCCAAGCTATGGCATCTACTTTTTTCTTGTCAAAGCGATCGAACACGCCGGATATTTGTCGCTCCGAGAGTTCCAATCTAACACCTAACTGCTCGAAGTGTGTGCGCTGTAATTTGCTCTTTTTACCCAGGAGTGTCAAGGCCAACTCTTCCTTATCCTCGCGATTTACGATGCTTACATTGAGTAGATCGTAGGCCGGGGCCAAAAGCCAGCCCGAAGCGGATTTCAGCATTGAAAAATTCTTTAGGTGCATGTCATTGTTTCCCGTCAAAAAGCTGAAAAGGCTTAGCTCAAAAAAGAAGACCTTGTCTAAAAAGGTATTGGCAGAATGGTTTCCAATGGCCCTGCCTACTTTTTCCATAGAACTTTTATATTTATCGAAGGCTTCCGTTATCTGAAACATGTCGAGCATGTGAATCTTTCTGCCGTTTTCGGTTCTATCGACGCGTTTGGTGATATACGATAACTCGCCGGAGCTTAGTCTGATAAGGCTCGAGGGTACCGTTCGTATGCCGAAAGATTCCGCGATGCTCATGGTTACGTGTTCATTTTGGGGCATTTCGGGATATTCGCTCGATGGCGGCTTGAAAATATAGTTCCCTCCGAGCGCTCCGACCACGGTCAGCCTAAAGTCGCCCTCATCTTTAACTTTATCGACGAGGGTCATCGATAACTTTGGCTGCACCCCGGGGACGGACACGCTGCGTTCGACCACCTTTTTTGCGAGTTCGGACATTTGGCCCAAGGAGTAATCCAATTTCGGGGCTTGTTTAGCTCCAAAAAACGCGAGGCTACAGGTCGGGTGATAGTCCGTCTCGCCCTCTAGATCATCATAGCAATACAAACATTTATTCCTCATCATCGGCGTTTATAGGTTGAACGCTTACGGCACCGATACAATTCTGGCAGCAGGCCAATAACAACCCCATGCGGTCATTGGGGTTGAGCTTCCAATTTTTGGTAGCGATCTGTAATAGCCAACCCTCGGGTATGAGTCCTTCAAAAAACGGAAATAAGCGTTTGTCTATGTAAGGCGCCGACCGAACGGGCATCGTGAAGGTGATAAAATCTTCGGGGCAAGTCTGGATGTAGACTTCATCATACTGAAAGCTATATTCGCCGTCGTCCGTTTCGGTAAGCAATCCGGCCTTTACGTCATCATAAAAAATGTTGGCCGCTCTCATCGTTTAGGGTCGTTTGGGTTTTCCCTTTTTTTCATTGGGATGGCCGCCAAGGTATGCCCGAACATACCGAGAATAAGGTTCACCTTTTCCATGTTGAGATTTGTTTTTCCCTGTTCTATCTTCCGGACGACGGTCAAGGCCACCCCGGCGCGCTCCGCAAATTCCTTTTGCGTGAGATTCACATCCTTTCTTCGGGTCTTTACAAATTCGGATATGCTTTCCATTATATGTATTTAAATATAAAGTGATGTAAATATACTAAATTATATGTTTTTACGTATATTTTTAAAAAAATTAGATAGAATATATGCAAATACATATAGTTGGATGTTAAAGTGGATTTTTGGCATCTTTTGAAGTAATACGTTCCGGGTCAAGCGTTTTGCCATGCCGATGCCGCCATTATAGGATTTCCGTGCTAAATGCTACCCGCCGCCCCGCTACTCCGTCACGGACAAATACTTCAATTGCAACGTATTGAACTCATCATTGAACGCCGCAATCTCTTCGTCGATAAGCGCATCGAACGTTTTCAATTGCGCATTGATCTTTGTGGTCAGTTCTGCTTTAACCGCCATATCCTGTTCCGTGGGCGGAAAATCGTCTAACGTGACCAAACTGTTCAAGTGCCCCAATTTATTGGTCAGGCGAATCGGAAAGTTCAAGGGGTCTTGATTGCTTTTGTTTTTTGTCTGGTAGAGTGCCTTTTCGACCTCCCCGAATTTTTCTTTCATCTTTTCGGCCTTTTCGACCAAAGCGGCCGTACGGTCATCGTCTTTGTAC
>JBATUY010000193.1:0-12331 GCA_049671465.1 Pricia sp.
TCGACGCCTATAAGATCGATATTTTCGACAGAATCTTTCAAACCAGTGAATTCGATGCAAGTCAGGCACCGGTACTAGAGCCCGTCATCGGTTCTGGCTTAGCTAACTTCAGAATCAACGGTGGTGATATTAGCACACAAGGGGTTGAAGCCGTGCTCAGCTATACCACAAATTTCGCCGACGGAAAATTAGGATTTGACCTTGCCGGAATTTTTCGGGAAAACACCTTTGAGGGTGCCAATGTTCCCGACCTCAACACGGCCCTTACCGATGAAGAACTTACCGAGCTCTATGTAAGTCGCGATTTAATAGGACAATATGAGACCGGCACGCCCGGCAGTAAAATCATCGGTACCTTGAATTATTCGATAGGCAAGTTTTCTTCCATGCTCCGAGGAACACGATTCGGTTCCGTACAGACCAGAGACAGTCGGGAGCGCGATCTTTTAGGTGGCGGATTCGGCTTTGCAGATCAATATTTCACACCTGAATTTACGGTAGACCTTGGTCTTACATATAGCTTCACCGATACCGTCAGCCTTACCGTGGGAGGTAACAACATTTTCAACGAATACCCAGAAATTATAAGATATGAACTAAGAACATTCAATCTATACTCGCAATATCAGCAAGGGTCGACCGGTGCCAATTATTTTGCGCGATTGACCTTTACCCTGTAATGAACTCGTTGAACCCTAAACAAGAAAATCATATGAAAAAATATATACAAAGCACCCTACTCTTCGTACTGGCATTCACCATGTTTTCTTGCGAGCAAGAAAGATTGGAACCTATTCTCACCACAGCCGATGGCGGGGGTACCTTGAACGAATACGTAGCCTACGAGATTCCGTCTACGGACCCTACCGGTTCAAATGTTTACGGAAGAATAGTTTTTTATAAAACTACACTTGACCAGACTTTGGTTCAGGTATCCCTATACAATACCATCGACGGTTTGATGCATCCGGCGTTGGTCTTAGAGGGTGCTGCGGGCACATCAATGTCTACCATTGTTGCCCTTGATGATATCGACGGAAGCACTGGGGAATTTTCGAGCAGTAAATTTTTCATTATAACCGATACCGCGTTTTACGATTCGCTGGAAGGCGAGACGGCGTCATTAGATGCTCATGTCAGTATCTACCTCAGCGCTAATGATGATACGATAGTCGCATCGGGTGATATAGGCATTAATGCCATGCCGGTCGCCACAGATTAGGTCGGTCAGAACAAACTAGAACTTTTAACTTAAATCTATAACACTATGAGTACATTAGACAGAAGGGCATGGTTGAAGCGAGGCGCTTTGACGGCCGCAGGCGCATTGGTGATGCCACACCTAAGTTTTGGCGAAGCACCCCGGGCACCGCACAGATTCGACAGTCGGGGCAGAACCTTGTACAGTCCGTTTTTTAAGGAGTATAATGCCACCGTGTTTCCTGACGAGACCAAATTACTGGCCAAACTGAACGCCAACGAAAACCCGTATGGTCCATCGCCTAAGGCTATTGAAGCTTTCAAGGAAAAAGCACATATGGGCAATCGCTACGCTTGGAGGGAGCTGTTCGACCTGATGGACAAAATAGCCAATCTCGAGAACGTCGATGCCAAAAACGTCATGATGGGCCCCGGCTCTTCCGACCTCTTGGAAAAGACTGCCATGGTCATGTTCGCCGAAGGAGGTAATATCGTATCGGCCGACCCCGCATACATGTCATTGATCAAAGTCGCCGAGGCGACCGGAGCTTCCTGGAAACCTATTCCGTTGAAAGACGATTGGTCGCATGACCTAAAGGCTATGGAAGCGGCCATCGACGCCGACACCAAGTTAGTCTATATCTGCAATCCGAACAACCCAACCGGCAGCATGACCGACCATACCGAACTGGTTGATTTCTGCTCACGGGTATCGGAGAAAGTCCCTGTGTTTGTCGATGAGGCGTATATGGGCTTTTTAGAGGATGGCGCCAAGAAGAGCATGGTATCGTTGGTCAATGAGGGCAAAGACGTCATCATCGCGCGAACCTTCTCAAAAATACATGGCATGGCAGGCCTTCGCGTAGGCTATATCATCGCCCAAGAAGCCACATTGGATAAGATCCAGGAAGTAACCCGCGGCGGAATGGGTATCACCTACCCCTCGATATTTGCGGCATCTGCGAGTATGGACGATATCGAATTCCAGGATACATCCAGAAAATTGAATGCAGATTGTAGGGAATTTGTGTACAAGACCTTGAACGATATGGGCTATGAGTATGTGCCCTCATCTACCAGTTTCATCCTATTTCCCATCGAAATGGAAGGGGAAGCCTTTTTGGAAAAAATGACAGCGCAACAAGTAGGGGTACGCGCCTTTGACATTATGGACAAAAACTGGTGTCGTGTGAGTATGGGCACTATGGACGAGATGAAAATTTTCGCCACCGCCCTGCAGAAAGTATTGGTTTAAGTTGAGTTGACCCAAAAAGTCGGATTGCTGTAAACGATTTGCCTCGATGCGCAGCATATCCGGCTTTGACGGGTTACTTCTTGAGTCCCGAACATATTTACAAACCTTTAAACTTGAAAATGACATGAACTTCGCCCTTCAAAATACTCTAGAACTTGTTTTGGTCATCGGCCTTGGGCTACTTCTTCAAAAAAAAATAGCGAAACAAGATCTTAAAGGCGTTAAAACCATAATTCTCAGTGTGGCACTGCCCGCCGTTATATTTGTCGCACTTCTCAAAATAAAATTGGAAAGTTCTTTATTGATCTTTCCCTTGTTGGCCCTTGCCTTCAATTTGATCATGTTCTTGGCCTCAAAATATGTACTTTCCGCTTCCCTCCCCAAGGAAGAGGGTGCCAAAAAACGGACCCTGATGATGCTGCTTCCCTCACTTGCACCGGGATTGTCATGTTTTCCATTTATCGTGGTCTACCTCGGCGACGACTCGCTGGCCTTGGCGGCCCTGGCAGATGTAGGCAATAAAATTTTCGTCTTGATCCTACTGTACATGTTGGCCATGCACTGGTATCATTTACGCTCCCTTAAAACTGTCAAGACCTCGTCGAAAAGCAAGTTACGTGACCTTGGTCTGGCCTTATTGAAAGAACCGATCAATATGGTCATCATCGTCGGATTGGCGCTATTGGCCTTTGGTCTAAACCTAGAATCACTTCCTGTCTTTCTACAACATACCATTGGGGACCTGAAGATGATTATGACGCCGCTCATCTTATTGTTCATCGGAATGGCGGTACGCATAAATTCCGGCGAATTTGGCACCATTCTTTCCCTATTGGCCCGAAGGGCCGGGATTTCTTTTGTACTCTCGGCCATTTTTGTCTTGCTATTTCCGGCATTGAGTCCCGCACTTATCTTGCTCTTGGTGGTCTTTCCGCAAAGCGCCTGTAGTTTTTGGCCTTTTGCCCATATGAGCGCTATCAGTACCTTGGAAGAAACCGATGATCAGAAGAAACCGACCTTTGATATCGACTTTGCCGTCAACGTTTTGGCCTGTTCCCTTCCCTTTTCGACCGTATTGATCATCGGTATTTTTTCCTTCGACCAATTTTTTATAGACCCCTTAGTATTATTGGCCTTTGGAGGGGCGTTTGTTGGCTTTTCTTTTATTCCGGATGCCATACTACGCTGGAAAAGTAACCGGCAGGAAGAACCGTCGGGACAATACAGCACGTATGCAAGTCTAAACCCACAGTCTCAAACATCGGAAGACAAATAAAACTTCACACACAATTAACATTCCCGAATAAAAATCTTGACGGATTTGTCCCATTTTTGCCCCACATAAAATTTGATATACATGAAAATCGGCGTTCCATCAGAAATCAAGAATAATGAAAGCCGCGTAGGCATGACCCCCGGAGGGGTTTTTGAGCTTACCAAGAAAGGACATACCGTGTATGTACAATCTGGCTGCGGCGAAGGCAGCGGCTTCTTTAATGCGGACTATGAAGCGGTGGGCGCCCAGATTCTTGAAACGCTGGAAGAAGTCTATGCGGTCGGCGAAATGATCGTAAAAGTCAAGGAGCCCATCGAAAGGGAATACCCTTTGATTCGGGAAGGTCAAATCGTGTTCACCTATTTTCATTTTGCTTCGAGTCAACCGCTGACCAAGGCCATGATCGCCAGCAAATCGGTTTGTATCGCTTATGAAACGGTCGAAGATGATGAGGGAACCTTACCCCTGTTGACCCCTATGTCGGAAGTTGCGGGCAGAATGGCGATTCAACAAGGTGCTAAATATTTGGAGAAACCGGTGAAAGGTAGGGGCGTGCTGTTAGGCGGTGTTCCCGGCGTCGCACCCGGTAGGGTTTTAGTGCTCGGTGCCGGAGTCGTTGGCATACAGGCCGCGAAAATGGCGGCTGGGTTAGGGGCCCATGTCACCATAATGGACATCAACTTAAAGCGCCTACGCTACGTCAACGACGTCATGCCGCCCCACGTCGTGACCGAATTTTCAAATGAGTTCAACATCAGAAAACATATCAAGACCCATGATCTTATCGTGGGTGGCGTATTGCTAAAAGGAGCCAAGGCACCCAACCTGATTACTAGGGATATGCTCAAAGATATGCGCCCTGGTACCGTTATCGTAGACGTCGCCGTAGACCAAGGCGGATGTGTAGAGACCACGAGACCGACCACGCATGAAGATCCGGTATATATTATCGACGATATCGTTCACTATTCCGTAGCCAATATGCCGGGCGCGGTGCCCTATACCTCTACTATGGCCCTTACGAACGTTACGCTGCCCTACGTAATTAAACTTGCCGAACTAGGCTGGGAAAAAGCTATCGCAACGGATAAGACCTTAGAAAAAGGCCTGAACATTTCTAAGGGAGAGGTGGTTTACCATGAAATTATCGAAACTTTTGGATGGAATTAAAAGGTCTTTAGTCAAATTTCAAAACTAGCAACACCTACCGGATCGACCCAACGAAAAAGTTCAAAAAACGAAAAAGTTCAAAATCAAATTGAGACCATAAAAAAAGCTCCCATCTGTTTGGGAGCTTTTTGTATTATCTTCTAAACGTCTGTTCGCTAATTTTTTACCTCTATGGGAATCCGATAGACGATTCCCTTTTCGAATTTCCCCTTATTCAATTTTTCGAAGTCAATGCTGCTGCGAATAAAGTTGGCCAAACCTTCATTTTCCGTTTCGATCGATAACACCCGTATATAGTTACCGGTGTCAACAGCGATGCGCACTTCCGCTTTGGCGCCTCGAATATCATCAGGTATGGCGAATTCGCCCAACATTGAATAAATCTGCGCGGCAATAATTTTGGCCGCTTTCGGTTCGTGACGGTCAAGGTTGCCGTCGGCGGCATTACCGACCACGAAAGTACCTACGACCATAATCAACAATACTAATTTTCTCATATCAAAAGGACTTATGTTTACGTGTTTCTTTAATCTTCATTAAATATATGATAATTTAAGGATGCTTAATTATATATTTACTAAAAATTAACATGTTAAAATAGGAATATCAGAAAACAAGGTAAAAAGCTACCGATTTGATAGCTTTCAGATGAAACGCGCTTCACAATCGACCTAAAGAAACACAAAGGTACCGCCTAAAAAATACCCTCTCATCACACGTTAAGAACAAAGTATCGGTACTGTTTTTATTTTATGAATACATCACAAAAAAAAAGGATGCCCGTTCGGTGGACATCCTAATAAATTATAAGCAAACTAACCTTAGCTCAAAACCTCTTTAACTTTATCTGCGGCTTCTTTAAACTGAACAGCTGAATGTACAGCTAGACCGGAGTTATCGATAATTTCTTTGGCCAATTCGGCATTCGTACCCTGTAAGCGTACGATAATCGGCACTTTCATGGCGTCGCCCATGTTTTTATAAGCATCTACGACACCTTGTGCAACACGGTCACAACGCACGATACCTCCAAAAATATTGATCAGTATCGCTTTTACGCCATCATCTTTTAAAATAATTCTAAATGCTTCCTCTACCCTTTTGGCATCGGCGGTACCGCCCACGTCCAAAAAGTTGGCGGGTTCGCCGCCGGCCATTTTTATAAGGTCCATTGTCGCCATGGCCAATCCGGCGCCGTTGACCATACAGCCTACATTGCCGTCGAGATCGACGTAGTTCAAACCGACTGCGCGGGCTTCCACTTCAATGGGATTTTCTTCCCTTAAATCGCGCATCTCGGCGTACTTCTTCCTTCGGAAAAGGGCATTGTCATCGATAGAGACTTTGGCATCCACCGCCATAATCTTATCATCGGAAGTCTTCAAGACCGGATTGATTTCGAACATGCTGGAATCACTTTCGGAATAGGCCTTGTAAAGTGCGGTAACAAATTTGGTCATTTCTTTGAACGCGACACCCGATAGGCCCAAATTGAACGCAATTTTTCGCGCTTGAAACGGCATCAGTCCCGTTGAAGGATCGATTTCCTCATTATATATGAGATGCGGTGTTTTGTCGGCCACTTCTTCAATATCGATACCACCCTCCGTAGAATACATGATCATATTTCTTCCGGTGGCCCTGTTCAAGAGAACGGACATGTAAAATTCACTGGTTTCGCTATCACCGGGATAATATACATCTTCGGTGACCAGTACCTGATGCACCTTTTTACCTTCGGCAGAAGTTTGTGGCGTAACGAGATTCATTCCGATAATCTCACCGGCAATCTGCTCGACCTCTTTTAAGTTTTTGGCCAATTTGACCCCACCACCTTTTCCGCGACCGCCCGCGTGTACTTGCGCTTTGATAACGTGCCAGCCTGTGCCGGTTTCCGCGGTCAACTGCTTGGCAGCATCTACGGCCTCTTTTGCGTTATGGGCAACGATTCCCCTTTGAATGCGGACGCCGAAGCTATCTAATATCTCTTTTCCTTGGTATTCGTGAAGATCCATATAATTAGGTGTATTTAGGTTCAGCTACAAAAATAGGGAAATTAGTTGGCAGTGGCATTGGCAGTTTACGCTAAATTCCACAGGGCGAAAGACTGAGCTATTTCTGCGCGGGGTGCCGAGCTACTTGTTGGTTAGGGGTCGGATTTCTTATTGGCGGAAGACAGCGCTTATCTAGGCAAAGAAGCCAGCTATTAGGTTATAAACCGTATGCTAGATTTTAAAATCCTTAAAATCGAGCGGATCGAAATTTCTAAAGTCACCGTTCATTTCTATGGTTCTTTTCGTACGGTCGACCTCCTGTAAAACGGCGATAGTAGCGACCAAATGTGATTGTATAAAGGCCAAGCGCTCACTTTCTTTGCGCAATTGCAACAAGTGGTATTCCTGCTCGAACGAAAGTCCCATTTTATGTACCAAAACGTAGCTGTTGAATTTTTCAACGGGCAAAGGCGTGAAGGGCACATCCATAAGGTCGTAGAGCTGGTGCAGGTTGTCAAGTACCTCGCTTTTCATGGCCTTATCGGCGTCGTTGATATTATCCAAAAATTCGATTTCGCCACCCGAGTAAAGCTTTCCTTCCATCTCATTGTCAAAACTCAATATCCTAAAAACCTGCCGGGCCACGCAGGTTACGTCCATCTCACCGGAATCATAAGTGTTGACCACCTCGACAAGTTGGACTTCAGTTCCATAAGCAACGCTATTGTTGATGTAAACGGGAATACCGAAGGTTATCGCCTCCCTTCTGCAATCATGTATCAATTGCTTGTAACGTTCCTCAAAAATATGGAGCGGAACGGTCTCTCCGGGGAAGAAAATAGATTGTAAGGGAAACATGGGTAATTTCATAACGACTTAATTTTCGCTAAAATTACAATTCTGGAACCTATTGTCAAATGAATATCGATTCATACTTTGTTACGAATAAAACATTTTGTTGTATTTTTTGATTAACTGCGCTATTTTTTGTAGGATTGGACGGAACGGGTTAGCTTTGCCAAAAATAAAGTTTTATGAGAAATGCCGATTTAGTTCAGATTGCCAACACCTACGGGGATCCCGTCTACGTGTATGATTCGGAAAAAATCATCTCCCAGTTCCAACGCCTGACGAATGCTTTTAGCGGCGTTAAAAATTTGCAGTTGAACTATGCGGCCAAGGCGCTTTCGAACATCGCGATTCTCAAGTTGATGAACAGTTTGGGCAGCGGTCTCGATACCGTCTCCATACAAGAGGTACAGCTCGGACTTTTGGCCGGTTTCAGTCCCGAGAGCATTATTTTCACCCCGAACGGGGTCTCTTTGGAGGAAATCGAGGAAGCTGCCAAGTTGGGTGTCCGCATCAACATTGACAACCTTTCGATTTTGGAGCAGTTCGGCACTCGGCATCCCGATATTCCCGTATGCGTGCGTATCAACCCACATGTAATGGCGGGCGGAAACTCAAAAATCTCCGTGGGCCATATCGATTCCAAATTCGGTATCAGCATCCATCAGATACCCCATCTGCTCCGTATCGTCGAGCTTACGAAAATGAACGTAAACGGCATTCACATGCACACCGGCAGCGATATTTTGGATATCGATGTCTTTCTCTACGCCTCTGAAATTCTTTTCGAAACCGCTCAAAATTTCAAGAACCTCGATTTTATTGACTTTGGAAGTGGTTTCAAAGTACCTTATAAAGAAGGGGATATACAAACCAACGTAGAGGAGCTCGGCAAAAAACTGAGTGCCCGATTCAATGAATTCTGTGAGGCCTACGGAAAAGAACTCACCTTGGCCTTTGAGCCCGGGAAATTTCTGGTCAGCGAGGCGGGACGGTTTTTGGCCCGGGTGAACGTAGTAAAACAAACCACGTCAACGGTATTCGCCAGTATCGATTCCGGATTCAATCATTTGATCCGTCCGATGCTGTACGGCGCTACCCATCAAATTCATAATATTTCAAATCCGGATGGACGCGAGCGCTATTATTCCGTCGTCGGATATATTTGCGAGACCGACACCTTCGCCAGCAATAAACGCATCAACGAAATTTCGGAAGGGGATATTCTATCCTTTAACAACGCCGGTGCCTATTGCTTTACGATGGCGAGCAATTACAATTCCCGTTTTCGACCGGCCGAAGTGCTCTGGCACGAAGGCAAGGCCATTTTAATCCGCGAAAGGGAAACCTTTGACGATTTGATCAAGCACCAAGTCGATGTGAAAGATCTGTTCGTCACCAAGACATCCTCAAAAAAGGAGCAGGTCGGAGTGAAATAAAGCAGGCATATTTTCGTTACCTTGGTATAGTTATTGGTCTAAATCAGTAAACTCTTGCCATGAAAACTCATCTATCCCATATATTTAAAGTCGTTCTCTTCGTTTGCGTCGGAACACTTTCGTTCAACGCTCAGGCCCAAGAAGTCGAATGGCTCACCTGGGCGGAAGCCGCGGAACTCGCATCCACCGAAAAAAAACCAAAGAAAATTTTTATCGATGTGTATACGGATTGGTGCGGGTGGTGCAAGAAAATGGATAAGGACACCTTTCAAAATGCCGAGGTCGCTGCTTACATGTCCAAAAATTTCTATATGGTCAAATTGGATGGTGAAGGCAAAGAACCCATTGAATACAAAGGAAAGACCTACACGTTCAAGCCTCAGGGGCGAAAAGGTTACCACGAATTTGCCGCGACGTTGATGCAAGGCCGTTTGAGCTACCCTACTACTATATTTTTGGATGAAGAAATGAACATGCTATCGCCGGTACCCGGATATCAAAAACCAAAACCCTTTCTGAATATCGCCAAATACTTCGGTGATAATATTTACAAAGAAAAAGACTGGAAGACCTATAGTGGGGCAAGCGGAAGATAACCTGATTCTCTGAGGCTTCGCATTATTTTCAAGCACTTCTTTGACGTTTTCATAGCGTCTACTTCAATTTATTCTTTTTCGCGTAAACCATTTATCGCTTACCTGTAACATCCCAGATTGTACCGCTGAAAAACTTCGTCGGAAGTTACGCGGTCAAAACACCAGATTTTATCGTTACTTTATGTTGATCTATTAATATTCAAAAGCTTTTCAAGGGCCAAACCCTATTGGATAGCAACCCAAAACGGTGAACACTGCAAATATCTTTTAATATCGGAAAAATTGGAGTATTACAACAAGATAGCTGTACACATAAGATCATTAAGTTCGATGCACTAGTTACAGCCGATTTCGATTCGTGCTGTTTGGATAATATCAAGAAAACTTCATGTTATCCGGTAATTTTAAGGGGTAAAGGGTTATTTTTATTTTGATATAGCGAGTTGTCATACATACGATGAAACCTGTTGGCATTGATTAAGAAATCTGAAATGAAAATTAGAGAAGCCCATAGAGATAGTTATACCATTTCAACTGACAAGGATAAATTGGATATTTTGGGCATCCACAAATTCCTTGCAAACGAAACTGATTGGGCCAATGGAATTCCAATCAATACTTTCAAAACATCAATTGAAAACTCTTTGACTTTTGGACATTATGACGAAAACAAGCAAATTGGCTTTGCTAGAATAATTTCAGACTATTCAACTATTGCATATTTAGGAGATGTTTATATCCTTAAGGAACATAGAGGAAAGGGATTAAGTAAATGGTTGATAAATGAAATTATGGAACATCCCAATCTTCAAGGGTTAAGACGATGGATTTTGTTAACTGATACAGCTGAATGGCTTTATAAAAAGTTTGGGTTTACGGAAATACCTAATCCTGAATTTTATATGGAGAAACATAACCCAAATGTATATGAACGAATAGAAAAAACTAATGCCAATAATGCATAAAACAATTGCTCAATCTCAGGCTAAATCAAAGGTAGTTGCAAGTCTTACCACGTCTAATTTTCCGCATGAAAATCCTCGCTCGAAAACCTGCAATTCTTTTAACACAAAACGATGCCAAGAATCGAACTAAGAACTGAAATCAAAGCGGAGAAAGAAATAGTATTCGACCTTTCCCGAAGTATCGACTTGCACAAAATATCGACCGAACAAACAAATGAAACCGCAATCGCGGGAAAAACAAGCGGACTGATCGGACTAAACGAAAGCGTAACTTGGCGAGCTAAGCATTTCGGAGTTTATCAAAACCTGACATCAAAAATAACAGAGTTCGACCGACCGAATTATTTCACGGACGAAATGGTAAGCGGAGCGTTCAAGAAATTTAAACACGAACACCACTTTTCGGAATTGAACGGAGGGACTTTGATGACAGATTTATTCGATTATAAATCGCCATTTGGAATTCTAGGAAAACTAGCGGACAAAATATTTCTTAAAACCTATATGGTGGAACTGCTCGAAGGAAGAAATCGGATTATTAAAAAGTTTGCAGAATCGGAAAAATGGAAGGAAATAACAACCTTGGAATAAGTACGTATGACAACAATGGCTATAGCAAATAGGGCGTAAAGTCCTATTCCCATTGGTCTGGACGTATCTGCTAACACCGCCGAATCTTTTGGATTCGGCATTTACGCTAGAAAAGATAAATACGAACGCAAAAGATTCGGCTAAGGGCCGAGACGGAATGGCCGGTGCTGCCCGACCGCCCTACTTGCCATAGCCGAAGCCGTTGCCCACCATTTGCCTTGAAAGAAACACTTTCGAACATTTAAGCTATTTAGTTATTTTTGTAGGAATTTTAAGATAAAAACCAATAATCAAGCTGTAAAAATTTTTTGAACCAAAAAAACCAAAGATTAAAAATGGAATTACACAACCAACTCAAAGGACTTGCCGACAAAGTAGAACAACTAAAAGACCAAATCGGAACCGAGGAAAGCACAAAACATGCATTTACATTGCCTTTCATAAACATCTTAGGTTACGATGCCTTCAACCCAATAGAAGTTGTACCGGAATTCACGGCCGATCTAGGACTTAAAAAAGGCGAGAAAGTTGATTACGCGATTTTTCAAAATGGCGCACCGATTTTAATCGTAGAGTGCAAACACTGGAAACAAGATTTAAACGTCCACAACTCATCCCAATTATTCAGATACTTTCATGTAACAAAAACAAGGTTTGCACTTCTTACCAACGGAATTATCTACAGATTTTATACGGACTTGGAAGAAACCAACAAAATGGACGAAAAGCCGTTTCTGGAATTTGACATCACGAATTTAAAAGAAAGTACCGTCAAAGAAATTGAAAAATTCCACAAATCAAAATTTGATGTATCCAAAATAGTTGATAACGCCAGCAATTTAAAATACACTAGAGAAATCAAAAACCTGATTGATCAAGAGCTTCAGTCGCCATCTCAGGACTTCGTGCGCTTATTTGCCAATCGAGCGTACAGCGGTAGATTAACATCAAATGTACTCGAGGAATTTACAGAAATCGTAAATAAAGCATTTACAC
>JBATUY010000194.1:0-16333 GCA_049671465.1 Pricia sp.
CCTCTTGGGTCTCGTCATCGTTCAACTTTACGAAGCCCTCAAAAACCAAGGGCAGCTGATTGATCAAAGCCTCGTTTTTCAAAAAGGAGTACTTGTTCTCGGTCAAATCGACCCCGATCAGGGCATCGAGTTTGATCTTGTTTTTATTTAGATAATTGGTACCGTCCATTTCAAAGGATACCAAGCCGTCGGTCATGGTCTGCAGTTCCGATTTGTCGAGCGAAAGATCGCCGCTACCGGTGTGCTGCATTTCCGAAATTTCGAAGCGCATGCCGGCCGCACGATCGTCATATACGATTCGCGCATCCGAAATTTCATAAAATTGTAGGTCGAGCATAAAGCCTTCGGAAGAATCTTCTTCAGCCGGTGCTTCCGCGCCGGTGTCCAAGGCCACATCGTAGCTCGCATTTTCTTCGGCGTCGATCGTGATGTTCAAAGTTGCGCCATCGACAATCAAACTTTTGATTCCGATGGGGTCGTTAGCACCTTTAAAAAGCTCCGTAATTCCCATTTTCAGGGATACTTCGTTAGAGGCAAAAAGCGTATCGCCCTCGAATGGGGCCTTATTGATCAGACTGACCTTGCTAAGACTGACCTCCGCGTTCGGGAAGCTAGCGAGCAGGCTCAAGTCGGCATCCTCAAAATCGAAAGTGGCGTTTACGTTCTTATTGACATTGGCCTTGATGATATCCCCGATCTTACCTTCCAGAAAGAAGGGGATGGCGATTAAAATAGCAATGATAATCACAACTATAACTCCTATAATTTTTAGCGCTTTCTTTTTCATAAAAATTTATCCTTGTAAAATTTCAAATTCACGTACCATTGCGTCCATATGGAATTTCCCTATAACGCTTTACCCGATTACAACTCGCATCCGTTGCAAATATTATACCGCGAGTTCGATTTCTTCATTAACGGCCAAATTAAACCGCTTTCGTAAGATATATACGAATAAATAGAGGAAAGGCGTGTCGATAAGTGCTATAAATATCTTAAAAAAGAAGCCGCTGACGACCAGGCCGAGAAACATGCCCCACGGTAAAACACCAAAAATACAGAGCAGGCCGACTACTGTGAAGGTGTCTATAAACTGGGAAAGAAAGGTCGAAAAGTTGTTTCGGAGCCACAGATACTTGCCCTTGGTCAACTTCTTCCAAAAGTGATAGATACCGATATCGATATACTGGGCAATCAAATAGGCGATCATCGATGCCAAGACCGCGACCGGAGAAAGGGCAAAGACCTTAGTGAACGTCGCATCGTCAATCGGGGAAGACGCAATGGCCGGCGCTACTTCCGCAACTAAGATAATTCCCATAGAGAAAATGGATGCAAAAATACCGGCTGTAACGATTTGGTTCGCCTTTTTTCGTCCATAAACTTCAGAAATGAGGTCGGTAATCAAAAAGGTAATGGGATAGGGTAGAATACCAACGGATACCTCGAAAAGCGAAGCCCCGAATATCTCGATTTTGCCAAACGGATTCCAGTAAAAGAATTTTTGGAAAATCAGGTTTGACACTACCAACGAGGTAATGAACAGCGCGCCCATGTACAAATAAATACGGTAGGCCAGTTTTTGGTCTTTCAGGGTCATTTATACCAAGTTAGCTATGGAAATTGGTATCATTTTATGTCCAGAACGAATGGCATTCGCGCCTGCACGCCTTCTTGGTCCATTGCGGCTTTTACCTGTTTTAAGATAGCATAGGCCTCGGTACCGATCTCTTCTTCGATCAGCTTTTGTTTCGCTTTGGCCCCGGCACCGCCCAAATCTTCCATCAAGCGTTCGAAGCCGGACTTATATTTCGGAAACTTTTTGATACCGTACTCCTTCACTTCGGCCATATTTGCCGCTTCCGCAATGGCATCCTCCAAGTTGCCCAAGGTATCTACGAGTCCTAAACGTTGGGCATCGACACCGCTCCACACCCGGCCTTGCGCCATACTGTCGGCCTCCGCTACCGATATGCCACGGCCTTGGGCGACACGGTCGAGAAAAGTTTCATACGTATCTTCAATACTCTCCTGAACGACGTTTCTAAATTTATCGGTCATTGGCTCGAACACCGAATAGTCAACGGAATTTGCATTGGTACCCACCTGCTCGGCATTGATACCAATATCATCGGCCAGTTCGGTAATGTTCGGTACCGCCCCGAAAACCCCTATCGAACCGGTAATTGTCGTAGGTTCCGCGAATATTTTATCGGCACCCACAGCGATATAATAGCCACCTGAAGCGGCCACATTGCCCATAGACACCACCACGGGTTTCTTCTCTTTGGCCAGTTCGATCTCGCGCCAGATAATATCGGAGGTCAGGGCACTTCCCCCGGGAGAATTTACCCGAAGCACAATGGCTTTAACCTTTTCATCGTCCCGCGCATCGCGTATCGCTTCGGTGATGATACCCTGACCGATAACATCGGGGCCGCCCTCTCCATAAATAATTTCCCCCTGAGCGAACACTACGGCTACTTTGTTCTCACCTGATTTGACCACTTTCTTATTGGAACGGGTTACATAATCAGCCAATAGCACTATGTTCAAATCTTTGTCCAGCACCGAATCGACGGATCTTTTAAGGGTGTTCTCGTATTCGTCGTAGAAGGCGACACCATCTATGAGCCCGGACTGCGTGGCAAATTCCGGCGTTCTGCCCCCGAGAGTATCCGCAATGCGGTTCAAGTCTTCAGGCATGATATTTCGCGTATCGGAAATATCCTCCAGCATGGAATTCCACAGCGAGCCTATAAGTTCTTTGATCTGCGTCCGGTTGGCATCGCTCATCTCGTTGGCCAAAAAAGGTTCCACCGCGCTTTTGTATTTTCCATGTCGGATGACTTCCATTTTGATACCGGTCTTTTCCTGCAGTTCCTTGAAGAAAAGCACTTCCGAAGACAATCCCTTAAAATCGAGTCCACCAACGGGATTTAAAAAAATAGAATCGGCCACACTGGCGAGGTAGTAATCCTTTTGGGTATAAAAATCACCGTAGGCAGAGATGAATTTTCCGCTACTTTTAAAGTCGTTCAAAGCCCGTCGTATGGCCTGGGTCTGTGCCAGACCGGCAATCATAAAGTTGTTGTTCAAGCTGATGCCCTTGATGTCATCATCATCCTTGGCTACGAGAATCGCGTTCAAAATTTCATCGAGCCCTTGCGATTGCCCGAAAATACCAGTGAAAGGGTCAAGCTCGTTGTCACCGATATAATCGCTGATCGGCTGCTGCAATTGCAGCTCCAATACCGAGTTTTTTTTGATGGTCACGGAATCTTCCGTACTGCTCAGCAGACCAACAAATATGAAGAACATGACGAAAATAATGCCCAAGGCGATGAGCGTACCGATAATGGCGGCCAACAGGTTTCTTAAGAATTTCATAGCTATCCGATATTGAAAACGTTCAATTTTTTGCCAAAGATAATGAACTCGACCCGACTTTTGCGATTACCCATGACATTCGCGCTGATGTGGCTTTACCACCAGCCTTGACTTACCTTCACGTTGAAGCCCCTTTTCCATGACCCCTAAGCGGATTGTCAACAAAAAGTCCGGTATAGACCGACAAACTCATACCTACTTTTTGTTACTTTGTACCTTATTATGACCGACCCTAAAACTGCATATCTTTCTTTGGGAAGCAATCTTGGCGACCCTTTGGGCAATCTACAAAATGCCGTATTCGCCATTCAAAAGCAAGCCGGGGATATACAGCGTATTTCGCCCGTGTACCAAAGCAGTTCGTGGGGCTTTGATTCCAACGACTTTTTAAATGTCTGCCTTTCGCTGAAGACAAGTCTTACTCCCCAAGAGTTACTGGAAAAGGTATTACAAATCGAAACCGATCTGGGCAGGATACGTTTTCAAGAGGATGGATACCAAGATCGTAAAATCGATATAGACATCCTGTATTACGAAAAGGAAACCTTGGTATCGGAGAAATTGATTATTCCCCATCCGGAACTTCCTTTCCGCAAGTTCGTATTGAAGCCTTTGGCGGATATTGCACCCCAATTTTACCATCCTGTTTTGAACAAGGATACCCGAAACCTGATTCAGGAATGTAGGGACAGAGGCAGGCTCGAAAAGACGCCACATCGGCTTTTCAAAAATCGCTCAGATCTATTTGCGAACGCGAATTTTATCGCGATCGAAGGCAATATCGGCGCCGGAAAAACCACCCTCGCCCATAAAATCGCCGAAGATTTCAACGCCAAGCTTGTTTTGGAGCGTTTTGCCGACAACCCTTTTCTTCCCAAATTTTACGAAGACCGGAACCGATTCGCGTTTCCCTTGGAAATGTCGTTTCTAGCCGACCGGTACCAACAGTTTACCGACGACACCTCACAATATGACCTCTTTAAAAGTTTTATGGTCAGCGATTACGATATTTACAAATCGCTGATTTTCGCCCGGGTAACCTTACAGAAGGAGGAGTTCGCCTTATACAATAAACTGTTCCGATTGATGTACAAAGAGGTGAAAAAGCCCAAAATCTATGTCTACCTGTATCAGACTACGGAGCGACTGTTAGACAACATCAAAAAACGCGGACGGGATTACGAGCAAAATATTACGCCCGAATATCTTGACAACATCAACCAGGGATATTTTGAATTTATAAAAGGATACCCGGAGCAGAACAATCTGGTCATTGAACTGGGGGACCTTGATTTTGTTGAAAGCGAAGCGGATTATGAGACGGTTCTCAGTAAAATCGTGAAGTTTGCGGTGGGGCTGTCGGCGTGACCATCGTTACGAACGCAGTTTCGGTTAGCTATTCGGCTAGTTCCGGAATCGGGGTGATCGTTTCGGTCGCGGTTGTAATCTAAGTTGCCGTTTAAATGAAGTGAATTCGCAAGGTAATGACCTATCTAGAAGCCTGAAGTTTGGCCCAAAAATCCCATACTATTACCCCGACGCTGACCGAAATGTTCAGGGAATGCTTGGTGCCGAACTGGGGAATTTCCAATACACCGTTACAGGCTGACACGACTTCTTGGCTCACGCCCTTCACCTCGTTGCCGAAAATCAGGGCGTATTTTTTGGTGGGCGCCACATTGAATTCCTGCAGTAGTTGTGCATTTTCGGCTTGTTCCACGGCCAAAACGATGTAGCCTTCCGCCTTGAGCCGCGGTAAAAGCTGAACGGTGCTCTCGCTATGTTCCCAAGCCACACTTTCCGTAGCGCCCAGGGCGGTCTTTCTGATGTCTTTGTGCGGGGGGGTTGCGGTGATGCCGCAGAGAAATATCTTTTCGACCAAAAAAGCATCCGCCGTTCGAAACACCGAACCGATGTTGTTCAGGCTGCGGATATTATCCAACACCAATACCATCGGTGTTTTTCGGGCCTGTTTAAAGCCGTCGACATCCAACCGCTCGAGTTCTTCGTTTTTTAGTTTTCGCATTTAGGAGGTTTTTTAACCGAAAGCAATCGATATGGTGTTGCCGAACTACAAAATCAAATCGAACTATCGTCGGCTTCCGTTGCGAGAGCGGTATCGATAGGCAAGATTCATGTCTGTCGGCGTTTCTACCCGATCTTAAAATACCGCTTCCGCAAGCAACAAAATATTCCAGGCCTACGGGCCGAAGCAGATACGACAACGGTGAGCGGCAAATTCTTATGCCGTTGTTCAGGGCCAAAGTTATTAGCAAATATCAACAAGAATTCAAATTCGAAAACAAAAATAGTACATTCGTTTATTAGGTAGCAGAAATTTAATCCTCTTAAAAAAATAGCTTGGCCGCATCGAAAAAAATCAAGAAGGTGACCCCTTTGATGAAGCAATACAATACCATCAAGACCAAATATCCTGATGCGCTATTGTTATTTCGGGTGGGCGACTTTTATGAGACCTTCGGGGAAGATGCCATTAAAGCTTCCCGTATTCTGGGCATCATTCTTACCCATCGCAACAATGGGGGCGACCGCACCGAACTGGCCGGTTTTCCACACCATTCGTTGAACACCTATTTGCCCAAGTTAGTAAAGGCCGGGCAACGGGTGGCCATCTGTGACCAGCTTGAAGACCCCAAGGCGACCAAGACCATCGTAAAGCGCGGGGTCACCGAACTGGTTACTCCGGGCGTTGCCATGAACGACGATATTCTCGAGACCAAATCGAACAATTTTCTATGCGCCGTCCATTTTGGCCGGAAATTATTGGGGGTTTCTTTCGTCGATATCTCCACCGGAGAATTTTTGACCTCCGAAGGCACCGAAGAACAGATCGATAAACTGTTACAGAATTTTGCACCCAATGAAGTGCTGGTCGCCAAGACCCATAAAAAAGACTTTACAGAGACCTTCGGGAAGCAATTTCACGCTTTCTACCTTGAAGACTGGGTGTTTCAGAACGATTATGCCCGTGAAACGCTGACCCACCATTTCAAGACCAGCACCCTCAAAGGGTTCGGGGTCGACCATTTGAACCACGGGGTAATCGCATCCGGGGTCGTGCTGCATTATTTATCCGAAACCCAGCACCGGCGGCTACAGCACATCAGCAGTTTGCAACGCATCGCCGAAGAAGATTACATTTGGATGGACCGCTTTACCATCAGAAACCTTGAACTGTACCATTCGCACAACGAAAATGCGGTTACCCTGCTTGAAATCATAGACCGCACGATATCGCCCATGGGCGGGCGGATGCTCAAAAGATGGCTGGCCCTTCCGTTAAAGAACGTCGAAAAAATTAGGATGCGGCATCAGGTTGTATCCCATTTGTTCGAAGACGAGGCCATCTTACAGAAAATACAGCATGCCATGAAGCAGATGGGCGACCTTGAACGCTTGATTTCCAAAGTAGCTACCGGTAAAATCAATCCGAAGGAAACCATCCAATTAAAAAATTCGCTTGAAGCCATTGTTCCCATAAAACAGTTGACTTCCCAGAGCAAAAATAGGGCCTTGCAAGCGATTGCCGACCAATTGAACCCATGCGATGCATTGCGGGGTAAAATCAAGGAAATGCTTTGTGAAGAAGCACCGGTCAATCTATTGAAAGGCAAAACTATCGCAGATGGGTATTCTGCCGAACTCGACGAACTGCGTGGTCTTGCTTTTTCGGGAAAGACCTATTTGAACAAAATGCTCGAGCGCGAGACCGAGCGTACCGGTATTACCTCGTTAAAGATAGCCTCGAACAACGTGTTCGGATATTATATCGAGGTCAGAAACACCCATAAAGACAAAGTGCCCGAAGCATGGACGCGCAAACAGACCTTGGTCAATGCCGAACGCTACATCACCGAGGAACTCAAAGAATACGAAGTAAAGATTTTGGGTGCCGAAGAGCGTATTCAGAATCTTGAGCAGCAACTGTTCGCGCAATTGTGCGTTTGGATGCAAGAATATATTGCGCCCGTACAGATCAACGCCCAGCATATCGCAAGACTCGATTGCCTCTGCGGGTTTGCCCAATTGGCCAAGGATAATAAGTATGTCGAACCCGATATCGACGATTCTACCGATATCACCATCAAGAACGGGCGGCATCCAGTCATTGAAAAACAGCTGCCTTTGGGTGAAGTCTACATCGCCAATGATGTGATACTGAACCGTGACGAGCAGCAGATCATTATGATCACCGGACCGAACATGAGCGGTAAATCGGCGATTTTACGGCAAACCGCCCTCATTGTGCTTTTGGCACAGATGGGTAGTTTTGTTCCCGCCGAATCGGCTCGCATCGGTTATGTCGATAAAATTTTCACCCGAGTCGGCGCGAGCGATAACATTTCTATGGGCGAGTCTACGTTTATGGTAGAGATGAACGAAACGGCCTCTATCTTAAACAACCTCAGCGAACGCAGCTTGGTATTGCTAGACGAAATCGGTCGTGGTACCAGTACCTACGACGGTATTTCTATAGCCTGGGCCATTTCTGAGTATCTTCATGAACACCCTGCCAGGGCCAAAACGCTGTTCGCCACCCATTATCACGAGCTGAACGAAATGAACGAGACCTTCGGCCGCATCAAAAATTTTAATGTTTCGGTGAAAGAGCTCAAAGATAATGTGCTTTTTTTGCGGAAACTTACCGCCGGTGGCAGTGAGCATAGCTTCGGCATTCACGTCGCAAAAATGGCGGGCATGCCGCAACAGGTCATACACAAGGCCAATAAAATTTTAAAGAAGCTAGAGAAATCACATTCCAACGAAGAGCTGACCGACACCTTGAAATCTGCGCAGAACGAAATGCAGCTCAGCTTCTTCAATCTAGACGACCCGCTGTTAGAACAAATTAAGGAAGAGATTACCCATTTAGACATCAATACCCTAACGCCGGTCGAAGCACTGATGAAATTGAACGAGATCAAACGTTTGTTGACACGTGACAAGAAAGCAAGCTCTTAATGCCCGTAGTGGTCGGTGCCATTTTTTGGTTTTGCCGAGTAGTTCTCAATTTGGCCAAATAAAAATTCCATAAGTTGCGATGCGGCACCTTCTTAAGCAACCTACGCGACTTAAATTTTTTGGAATTAATATCCCCATTATTTTCCCTTGCTTTTCTTTGCAATTTAGAGAATTGTATTAAATTTGCAACCGCATTGGTTATAAGTGCGAAGTTCTTGGATGTATAGAAAAACGCGAAAATAGCTCAGCTGGTAGAGCGCCACCTTGCCAAGGTGGAGGTCGCGGGTTCGAATCCCGTTTTTCGCTCAAAGAAAACGTCGCCTGCCGGCGTTTTTTTATTTAAAGTCCGCGAAGGCAATCCTTCGCCTACCTAGACATGCCATCTGGCAGTCAAGCTCGAGTGGTGGAATTGGTAGACACGCCGGACTTAAAATCCTGTGGCCTTTGGGCCGTGCGGGTTCAAGTCCCGCCTCGAGTACTTTCAACCCTCTTGACCATTAGGTTTCGAGGGTTTCTTTTTTTTTGCGGATCTCCAGCAAGTTAAAACTCCAAAAGCGTAGCCGTGTACCCTTTCAACGAATGTACACTACCTCGTCGGGAGAACTCCAAAATAGTTTATTTTAGACTTGTCGCGTAATTCATCATCGACCGATTATGTCCAAAGCCAAAACCTTCCTGAAAAACCTCGGCCCCGGCTTACTTTTCGCCAGCATGGCCATAGGTACTTCCCATTTGGTGCTATCTACCAAGGCGGGTGCGCAATTTGGCTGGATTATGATCGTACCCATAATTCTTGCGAACATATTCAAATACCCCTTTTTTGAATTTGGGGTGCGCTATACCAATGTCACCGAAAAAACATTAATCGAGGGTTACCTCAATCGTGGCAAGACCTATTTGTGGTTCTACGCCATTATCACTTTGGTGTCCACATTTACCATATTGGCCGCCCTGTATACGGTCACGGCGGGATTGTTCAGTACCCTTTTCGACTTGTCAAACGTATCAACGGCCTACATCGCGCTGGGTCTTTTTGTATGCATCAGCGCGCTATTGATCATCGGCCGCTACTCATTTTTAGAAATGTCTTTGAAGTATGTGGTAGGCATTCTGTTCGCGGCCCTTATAGTGACCACGTTTTTAGTGATTTTTAAGGGCCGGGTCGAAGCGGTACCCGATTTTAGTCCGCCCCCTATCTTTAACGACGCGGGCATATTGTTTCTGATCAGTCTTATGGGATGGATGCCCACTACCGTTGAAGCCTCCAGCTGGGTCAGTCTTTGGAGTGTCGAAAAGTGGAAGGGCGACAAACACAAACCTCCCCTAAAGGAATCGCTGCAAGAATTTAATTTTGGATATTTTTCGACCGCCTTGTTGGCTATTTTCTTTATGGTAATCGGATGGTTTACCTTATACGGCACCAACACCGAACTCAGCGGTAACGCCGTTACGTTCGCCGATCAAGTTGTACAGCTTTTTACGGTGCACATCGGGCCATGGGCCTATATTTTCATAGCCGTTTCTGCCTTTGCGACCCTTTTCAGTAGTTGTATGACCGCCCACGATGCCATTGCCCGTGTAAGTTTGGAGACCATCGATTTGCTTTTGCCGAAAAAACGACTTAGCGGAAAAAAGGGATATTTTACGCTGGCCATTGTTCTTTTGGCCGTTATAAATTTTGTGGTGGTAACCGCGTATAGCGCCAATATGGGGCAATTGGTCGCCCTGGCCACATTCGTATCATTCGTTGTTGCACCGATTATCGGCTACATGAACCTGAAGAACGTTATGAGTGCAGAGCTGCCTATAGATCAACGGCCCGGTAAGGGTTTACAATGGCTTACCTATGCAGGCATCCTATTTCTTTCTTTCTTCTCCCTATACTACTTCTCGATCGTTATTTTGTAATATCTATCTTTCTTCATCTCAAATTTTAGAGATTAACCTTATACCTAGATTACCAAAATTTCATAGCCTGTACCTTCGTTTTCACAATAAAAACTTAACAAATAAGGTATTTTAACGAATTTTTTGTTAAAACGACCCTCGCCGTTCATATAAAACTTTCGATTTGCCCGTACTTATAAGGACCCTGAATTTTAGTACTATGAAAAAGTTAAAGATTTGGGTGGCCATTGTGCTGCCCTTGATTGTATTTACTGATTGCAAACGCGATGACATCATCGATATCATACCGGATAAAGAGGATGAGGAACAAACCGACACCGATGCAGAACAAGAAGAAGAGAAGGAAGAGGATACGGATACCGATGGCCCGGACCTGAGTTTTGAACTTACGGCGAACGATCTTGAGGCCCATCCCATGCAAGACATTGCAAAACCCGCGTATCTCGAAACCATCGTCGATCCTTCTTTCGGTACGACCATTCGACGCATTTCGGATGCGGGCGACGGCAATATCGTAAAACCCATGTACAGTACCATCCAAGCTTGGAATGCGGACGAAAGTCTAATGATTTTATATGAAAGGGGTAAAGGCCACCAGTTATTGGATGGAATGAATTATAGCTTTATCAGATATATGGAAATAAATCCCGACGATATCGAACAGATTTTTTGGGATTTCGATAATCCGGATATTCTGTTTTACGTGGATAGAACAAATGCCGACCTCATTAGATATTCAGTTGGCTCGCAAAGCAAGGAAGTTCTTGTCAACCTTGCGGATGCCTCCGGGTGCACTGGTAACATAGCCTCTGGAAACGATGTGCAGATGATGTCTTGGGATTCCGATATCATCGGTTTTCGATGTGACAACGATACTGCCTATTACTACAAAATATCAACTGATGAGGTAACGGAATTTAGTATCGATGACCTCAATTATATTGCGCCCATGCCGGCACCAAGCGGTAACCTCTTTTACCATAATACGGATGTTTACGGCGCAGACGGCAGGCTTTCTAACAGTTTGAACGAAGCCAAGGGCGAACACTCATGTATCGGTAAATTGATCGACGGTAGCGATGCCCATTTTGCTGTGGCCTTTGCCGAAGGTCCCAACGGAGGATGTATCGGCAACATCGTGGCGCACGACCTTATAACGGGAGAGTGCTTTAATGTGATTAGTGAAGGGCAGGGTTACGATTATTCAAAGAGCGGCACCCATATCTCCGCGGTTTCCCATAAAAATCCGGGATGGATCGCCGCTTCGATGATCGGTTTTGAAGAAGATGGTCAAAAACTACTGGATCAAGAGCTAGTTTTGGCACGTGTCGAGAAAGGGAATGTTGACGTATACCGAATTGGTCATCACCGATCCGATGAACGTGAATTCGATTATTGGGGCGAGCCCCATGCCGTTATCAGTCCCACGGGTACACGCGTGTTGTTCGGTTCGGATTGGAGCGGTGCCGAAGATGGCAAATCCGTCGACTCATATGTGGTCGAACTCCCCGCCTTTCAACAATAATCGGTCCTAGGGCGACCGAATTTTTTTGCCCCAAAATCCCCACACATTGGTCGGTCGGAAACTTCGGTTTTCGGCCGATTTTTTTGTCGTTACCTATTGGGTATATCCGATGTCAAGAATAAAATACAGCCATTCTATCGAAGTCGTTAGTCGCAGTGATTACAGTTCGTAGATGGGAAAAACTACTCGCTCAATTCTTCAAAGTTCTCTACTACGAAGAGCGTGCGAAGGTTCTGTTGATGTAAAAAATCAAGGCAATACACGCCATCGGAACAGTTGTTCACGATTCTATCCTCGCCATACCCTTTTGAATCAGTGATATTATCGGAAGATACACCGTTTTTCAAAAGATAGTCCTTTATGGTATTCGACCGCCGTTGCGAGAGGGTTTGATTCGAACTTCTACTGCCGCGACTATCCGTATGGGTCTCGATTGAAAATTTTAATTTTGGAAACTGGTCGACCACATTGACCACTTTATCCAATTCTGCGGTAATTTCAGGGGTAAGGTCACTCTGTCCGCTGGCAAAAAAGAAATCTTTTAGGTCCAATACCAATTTACCTTCTTTTTCTTCGACGATATCATTGATAGAAGATAGTTCTACTTTCATGGAAGTCTTTTCCAGCTCCTGTAAACTCTTTGGGTTATACGTTTCCTTGAAGGTTGAATAAGCTTCTTTAAAAACTTCCAAGGTTACGACATCGCTATAGGGAATTTCTAATTGAAATACACCATTAAGACCAGTGACCGCTTGTTTTAATATCTTGTCATTGGCATCGCGAAGAACGATAGATGCGTCTGGGATTAATTGATCGTAAGGGGTCTTGACCACTTTTCCCTTGAAAATAAGCGTACGAAGACCTGGTTTTTCACTGATTTTAAAGCCGTAAATATCGTCCCCGCCTTTTCCGCCCGGTCGGTTCGATGAGAAATAGCCCATAAGGCCGTCCCCCGGATTTTCTTTGATTATAAAACCGAATTCGTCGTATTTGGTGTTGATGCCCTTACCCAGATTAACGGGGATACTAAAATTTTTATCCGCAAGAATGTTGGAACGATAGATATCCATACCGCCCAATCCGTAAAAAACATCCGAAGAAAAGTAAAGACTGTTCTCGAAGACGTAAGGCGCAATTTCGTTTCCCGGGGAATTAATCCGCGGCCCCAAATTGATGGGTTGCGACATCACCTGACCATTGTTGGTGTCTACGTAATAGATGTCGGTGCCGCCGTAACTATCCTTAAAATTCGCTGAAAAGTAAAGTCTGCCTCCAATTTCATCGTAGAAAGGATAGTAAAACGAGGTGCTCAGGTCTTTTAATAGAAAGCGAAACGTTCCATTATCATTTGCCATACCTATGGATAGGGCGTTCTTTCCCTTTTCGTCAAAAGCAAGGCTCTTATCCTCGGTATTCGACAGCACATAATACATATTGGCGGTACTTTCGGAATAATAAGGTGTTGTCTTATGAAACTCGGAATTGGGTATGCGTGTGAACGGACTCACATCGGTGGCGCTGCCGTTTTGACCGGTCGAGGCCTCATAAATATCGAAATATGAGTCTCCAGAAGGCCCGTATATTTTTTTCGAGCGGGTTTTTCGACTGCTACTGAAGAGCAGATTATCTTTATAGAAAGTAGGTGCTATGTCGGCTTGGGCGCTATTTCCGTTGAAAGGGAATATGAAGAAACCTGAGGAATTTGTCTCATCGGTATCCAACAGTTCGTAATTGAATTCCGCATTTTCTATCAGTTCGCCCGCCAATCGGTTCGCCTTTGACTTCATAAAGGCTTTTACCCTTTCCTTTTCGGAGGTCATCGCCAAGCTTTGCAGCATGCTGTTGAACCGGTTATCCGACATGATACTGTCGTTTCGGTTGCTCTCAAGATAAATTTTGGCCGCCTTGTTGTACTCCCCTGTTCTAAAATAGGAGTCCGCAAGGTTCAGGCGCTGGTGCTCCGTCATTAATTTACCCTGCTGCATCTGCTTTTGATAGGCCTTGATGGCATCTTCATAGGCATAGCTGTAAAAATACCGATCTGCATCGGACTTAATATTTTGCGAGAGACAAACTGCAGTGCTTACAAAAAAGAACGCTATTACGAGTCTTGACTTCATTTAGAAAAATCTAGGTGTATCGATCTGTTTTGGTTTTCCTTTCAACTCTTTGTTACTACTGTTGGTACCGTCTCCCCTACCCAGATAAAATTTCAGGATGACCTCGTGCGAACCACTACTGAATTCACCGAGGGGATTGGTATTGTAGTCATAGGAATACCCGATATAGGTAGCATTGGTAATCTGGAAACCGGCCAGGCCACTGATGGCGTTACCGAAGCGGTAGGATGCGCCCAAGGTAAAACGGTCATCGTACAGAAAATTGGTCGATAGGTTTGTATTAACGGGCGCCCCACTGACCAGATTGACCAAAAACGCCGGTTTGAATTTCAGGGTTTCGGATAGGTCGAACACATAGCCGCCGATAAAATTAAACTGTAGTTTATCATCGATTATGGTCGCTACGTCATCATTGTAGATGCCGTCGGTCAAAAAATTGGGTATTGAGGCACCTAAATACCAGATATCATCTTCGTACAAAAAGAATCCGGCTCCGATGGTGGGATAGAACTTGCTAATGGTTTCACCGCCCAAAATCGGCTCGCCCGGGTTTTCAAAGGTTCCTTTCGAAAAATCGACGTTCAAAAAGGATCCGCCAACGTCCATACCGAAAGATAGCTTGGTATCGTCCGTAACGTTGAGCTGGTACGAATAGGCCAGCTCGACATAGGTTTGGGTCGAGGGGCCGATCTGGTCACTGATGATATTAAGTCCGAGGCCCATGGTCTCGTTGGACAAGGGTACGTTGGCGCCCAACCGAAGGGTTCTCGGCGACCCGTCTACATCTAACCATTGCGCACGATAAAGTCCGGATAGTTCCGGAGTCTGTACCGTTCCTACATAACCGGGATTAAAACTCCCGATATTGTACATGTACTGCGTATACTGTGGTTCTTTTTGGGCAAAACTTTCCGTAAAGAAAAGCAGAGCGCCCATCAATAAAAAGAAAGAAGTATATAAGGATCGTAGTGTTCTATGCTGCATTATCCGTAGTATCTTATTATCAAGGCTAGATTATCGTATCAGTTGGATCCATCCTTTTTTTATCGAGTTCGAATCGATACCTTCTATTTCCTCCAATACCGTCAGGTCCAGCACGTAAAAATAGGTACCGTCGGGAACGTCTTTACCTTCGCGGGTACCATCCCAAATGACCTCATCTTCAAGCTGTTCGCCTTCGAACACCAAACTACCGTATCTATTGAAAATTTTAATGGAATATTGCACATCGACCTCATCACTTAAAGTACCATCTTCGTTGGTGCGCCTTTTGTTTAGTTTGAGTTCATCGTTGACCCCATCGTTGTTCGGGGAAAATTGGTTGAAAATGATACCGAATTCCGCTTCGGAACGTTCGGATACGTTGATCGTAACATCGTCTGAAATTCCCTCCTGATCGCTATCAAGTGGCGAGGAAGACCGAATTCTGGCAAAGTTGACAAATGTTCCAACGCTATCTGCGGTTACCCTAATCTCCAATTCAGCTACACCATTTCGATTGAGATTTCCCGCATTCCATTCCAGAAAACCTGTTTCTGCGTTATAAACGGAGCCTTCTCCTAAAGGGGGCGTGAACCTTGGGTTGGAAAACACACCAGAAATACTATCTACCACAACAATGTTAGAAATTGTATCATTTTCCGATTCGTTGGTAACTTTCAGCTTGAAAACTAAGTCTTGACCCACTAATGGATTGACCTCCTCATTTTGAAAGTCATTTATCTTTAAGGTGTCTACCGCATTGACAATTCGTGCGGATTTCTCAAGGATTAATTCGATTCCCACTGGTAATTCAACAGTTACGGTAACCTCGGCACTATCATTGGCAGGATTATCGTCGACTGGAAAGGATTCCAACAGCTCGGCTACATTGTTGTAAGGACCACCTTCTAATAGGGTTACAGGTACTTCTAGCGTAGCAGAGCCCATAGCGGGCAATTCTGGGATAGTCCATACACCGGCTTCGGCATCATAGCTTCCGATGGAAGCTGCAACAGGATTTTCGTTTAGCTCAAATCCGGTTTCCAGCATATCGCCTATGGTAATACCTATGCCCTGTCTATCGGAAAGGTTATTGACCGTCACGGTAAAGACTACGGCATCGCCGGCCACGGCATTGGGAATATCTACCACCTTCAATACCTCAAGATCAATAGGTGTAGGGTCACAGTTGCCATTTTCAATATTGGGATCACAGGCATCAAGCGGATTCGTACCGTCGGCCTCTTCTTGCCCATCGGTGATTCCGTCGCCATCGGTATCACAGAGGGCATTTGTATTATCAGGTATACAGGCATTCTCGTTCGCTGGATCGATTTGGTCAACGACACCGTCTTCGTCCGTATCCAGTACATTGGAATCTAGCGCATCGATAATACCGTCTTCATCGACATCAAGTGGATTTTCG
>JBATUY010000195.1:0-10523 GCA_049671465.1 Pricia sp.
ATTACTTACAGCTCAAACTGTATCTATACCTCATGATTGTAGGGGGAATCATGTCTTCCGTCGGATTTTTATTTTTATCATCGCCATTCGGTGTTCCGCTTCTCGTGGGCGGATTCGGCATCATGAGCGGATTTTTCGCCGTGCTCAACGCCATCGCGTGGCCCCGTTTCTTTGGCCGAAACCATTTGGGTGCCATCACCGGTAAGGTCATGTCGTTTCTGATTTTGGCCAGTGCGCTCGCCCCTCCGATTTTTAGTTTTTGCTTCTCGATTTTTGGTTCGTATCGCCTCTTGGGGTATTTGGGGCTAGCATTTTTGACGTTCTTGGCCTTGGCGTCCGTCCGCGCCAATAATCCGCAGTAGCATTTGTCGTGCGACGGACTTTTAAAGTACGAAACTATGGTTTGTCAATTGCAGGAAAATGCATACCTTTTCCTGAAATAACCGAACCATGAAAAAACTATTTTGTAGCCTAGCGACCCTATTTTTTAGTGGGATAATCATGGCACAAGACACCCCGGAGTTTGCCATCAAAGTATTCTTTACGGAAGCCACCAGCTCAGAAAAAATGGATGGTCGTCTCCTGCTCATGCTATCTACCGACGATACCAAAGAACCGCGCTTTCAAATTGGCGACGGATTGGAGACCCAACTGATTTTTGGAATGAACGTCGACCAGATGGCATCCGGTGAGACCAAGGTCTTTGACGAGTCCGTATTCGGTTACCCCTATCCCAGTATGTCCGAAATACCCGTTGGCGAGTATAGTGTGCAAGCGCTGCTGCATGTGTATGAGACCTTTAATTTATCCACCGGTCAGACCGTCAAACTTCCTATGGATAATGGCGAAGGACAGCAATGGAACAAATCCCCTGGAAATCTGTACAGCAAACCTTTTAAGATCAAGGTCACCGAAAAGGGTATTGAAAATGTCACCGTAGCCATGGACCAGATCATTCCGCCCATTGACGAATCCGAGGATACGGAATGGATAAAACACATCAAAATAAAATCTGAAAAGTTATCTGAATTTTGGGGTAGGGATATGTATTTGGGCGCCCACGTTCTGTTGCCCAAGGGATTTAAGGAACATCCAGAGGCCAAATATCCGCTTATGGTTTTTCAAGGGCATTTCCCTTCGGATTTTGGGGGATTCAGAACCACTCCGCCCGACCCCGATCTAAAACCTGAGTATTCCAAACGTTTCGACCTCGAGGGCTATAATAGCATCGAACAACAGGAAGCCTATGATTTTTATAAGCGTTGGAACGAACCCGATTTTCCGAGGATGTTGATTATCGAAATCCAGCATCCCACTCCCTATTACGACGATTCTTATGCGGTAAATTCGGCAAGTCAAGGCCCTTGGGGCGATGCGATTACCTACGAACTTATTCCGTATATCGAAAAGGAATTTCGCGGCATCGGCGAAGGTTGGTCCCGTTTTCTGTATGGCGGATCCACGGGCGGTTGGGAAGCCTTAGCGGTACAAGTCAAATATCCAAAGGAATATAACGGCTGCTTTGCCGCTTGTCCCGATCCTATCGATTTTAGGGCCTACTGTCTGACGGATATTTATTCCGATAAGAATGCCTATTTTTATGAAAGTGAGCATAAGAAATTGGAGGTCCCCAGTCATCGCAATTATCTGGGCCAAATTCAGTCCACCTTACGACAGGGCAATCATCTAGAACTGGTCTTGGGCGACAAAAGCCGCTCAGGCCAGCAGTGGGACATTTGGGAGGCGACCTATTCCCCACAGGGCCAAGATGGCTATCCTGCGCGCATCTGGGATAAAATGACCGGCGATATCGACCCAAACGTTGCTAAATACTGGAAAGAGAATTATGACCTTCGCCATATTTTGGAGAGGGACTGGGCCAAGCTCGGCGACGATTTGAAAGGAAAAATTCATATCTATTGCGGCGATATGGATAACTACTATTTGAACAATGCCGTGTATTTGATGGAAGATTTTCTCGAAAGCACGACCGACCCGTACTACGAGGGTGAAGTACTGTACGGCGACCGCGCCGAACACTGCTGGAACGGTGATCCCGATCTGCCCAATGCCATTAGCAGATTGCGCTACAATACGATGTACGTTCCAAAGATTATGAAGCGGATTGCCGAGAGCGCGCCCGAAGGTGCCGATTTGACCAGTTGGCGTTACAAATAATACGGGCGTAGTGCAAAAAAGGTGTTATCTTTCATTTTCCGGATGGAAAGAATAATTAAAATGACTCAACCTTAACCACGCGATAATGAACAAAAGAGAATTTCTAAAACGGGCCGCCGCCGCATCATCATTTGCCCTTTTACCCTCAGGGGCTTGGGCCTTTACACAAGATACACGTCTGCGCACCGCACATGTCGGGGTCGGAAATATGGGCGGTGAAGATTTAAAAGCTATTTCGTCACATACATCGGTCGATGTAGTTGCCTTGTGCGATGTCGATTCGATCAACCTCGCCAAAGCGCATAAGCTACACCCCAATGCCAGGGTCTTTTTTGACTATCGCGTCATGCTAGAGGAGATGAGCGATGAGATAGATGCGGTAATCGTTTCTACGCCGGACCATACCCATGCTCCCGCTTCTTTGATGGCCATGGAAAAAAATAAGCCGGTGTACTGCCAAAAGCCATTGACCCATTATGTAGAAGAATCCCGAAACATGATGAACATGGCGAAGGAAAAAAACTTGGTGACCCAAATGGGTATTCAAGTCCACTCCTTCTACGACTACAAATTGGCTACGTTATTGATACAGTCGGGTATCATTGGCAAAGTACGTACCGTACGGGCATGGTCGCCCAAATCTTGGGGATATAACGGTCCCGAACCCACCGGTAAAGACCCCGTTCCGGATGAACTGGACTGGAACCTTTGGTTGGGCACCTCCAAAGAACGTCCTTACAAAGAAGGCTTCTATCATCCCGGCAATTGGAGAAAGCTTTTAGACTACGGTTGTGGTACCCTCGGCGATATGGGCGTGCATATATTCGATACGCCTTATAACGCGCTCGAATTGGATGTTCCGCTGACCGTTAAAAACGAATGTCGCGAACCCAACGGCTTTGGATATCCCGAAAATAATACGGTCACCTATGAATTTCCAAAGACCCCTTATACGGCCAAAACCTTAAAATGGGTGTGGTATGATGGTCCCGGAATGCCCCCACAGCACGAAGACCTTGAATTGCCAGACGCCGCTGAACCCGTGGACCAAAACGAAGGAAAGGAGCAAAGCGTTGAAGAAAAAATGTCTTTGGATGCGAAGACCGCCTCCGCGGGGCAGTTACCGGAACAGGGCGCTATGTTCATTGGAAAGAAGGGCCGCCTTTTGCTACCCCATTTTATGCAACTTCCACAAAAAATAGTAAAAGGAAAGTATGTGGATATCTCAGCGGAAATCGCCGAAGTTTCAAAAGCCAACAATCTGGGTGAAATCATTCGCAACTATGAATCGGAGGGGCCAAAGCATTACCACCAGTTTGTCGATGCCTGCTTGGGAAAGGGAGAAACCACAGCACCGTTTTCCTATGCCGCCAAATTGACGGAAACCATACTCTTAGGAACGATTGCCGGTCGTTTTCCCAACAAAACCTTGCATTGGGATGCGGAAAAGGCCCAGTTCGAAGAGGAAGAGGCCAACTCTTATTTGAATGCTGAATATCGGGAGTTTTAAGTAAGAGTGACAGATACCAAATAGAAGCAATATGAAACGCGCGATACTGATATTTTCAATGCTACTTTTTATAGTAACCTCCGCCAATTCGCAAACGGGAAAGGTATTCGATAATTTGTCAATTGCGAGTGATATCCTGAAAGATGAACGTAAATATGCCGTATATCTTCCTCCCGATTATGAAACATCCGAACGCTCTTACCCTGTTTTGTATTTGCTACATGGTGCAGGTGATGATCAGACTGGTTGGGTGCAATTCGGAGAGGTACTTCGCATTACTGATGCTGCAATCAAAAAAGGTACGGCCACTGCGATGGTTATCGTGATGCCCGATGCGAATACGGGCAAGCGCGGTTATTTCAATCAAGGAGACGACTGGCGTTACGAGGATTTCTTTTTTGAGGAATTTATGCCCGCCATTGAGAAAAAGTACCGCATCAAAGGCGAAAAACGCTATAGGGCGATAGCTGGCCTGTCCATGGGCGGTGGCGGTAGTTTCATGTATGCGCTTCATCATCCAGAGTTATTTTCCTCGGCTTGTCCACTGAGTGCCTATATTGGTCCTTTGACCATGGAAGATTTTAAAGAACGCTTGAAGAGTAGCGATGTCAAGTACAGCCAGGCGGAAATGAAAGCCTATTTTCAGCGGCATAATGCTCTGGAACTCCTCAAAATAGTTCCAACGAAGGACGTTAAATCAGTACGGTGGTATATCGATTGTGGGGACGACGATTTTCTGTTCGAAGGAAATAGTTTGGTACACATTGCCATGACCAAAAAGGAGATTCCCCATGAATATCGCGTGCGCGACGGACGACATAGTTGGACGTATTGGCGAGAGTCACTTCCCAACGTACTAAGTTTTGTTTCGGATGCCTTTCACCAGTATTAAAATTAGACCTAGTTTAGTAATCCATAATTAAAAATCAACAATTCAAATGCAGTACAGAAGATTCGGAAGAACCGATTGGGCAGTGAGTGAAATAGGATACGGGATGTGGGGCATGGCAGGGTGGACGCAATCCGACGACGAGCAGTCCGCCAAATCTTTGGATTTGGCCGTAGAAAATGGGGTCAATTTTTTTGATACGGCCTGGGGCTACGGCGAGGGGCACAGTGAAGAACTGCTGGGCGAATTGGTGCGGCGGCATCCCGATAAAAAACTATATACGGCCAGTAAGATTCCACCGAAAAACTTTGAATGGCCGGCAAAACCCGAATACACTTTCGAAGAATCATATCCTACGAACCACATAATCGAATACACCGAGAAGACCTTAAAAAATCTGGGAATGGAACGCATCGATTTGATGCAGTTCCACACTTGGGACGATGGTTGGTCGCACCGCGAAGAATGGCAACGTGCAATAGAAGACCTGAAGAACGCCGGAAAGATCGCTGCAATGGGAATCAGCGTTAATCGCTGGGAGCCCGAAAACGGAATCAAGGCTTTGAACACCGGACTGCTCGATGCGGTGCAGGTCATCTACAATATTTTTGATCAAAACCCCGAAGACAAATTATTCCCGCTTTGCGAGGAAAAAGATATAGCCGTAATCGCTCGTGTTCCTTTCGATGAGGGCACTCTGACAGGTAAAATCACAAAAGAGACCACCTTTCCCGAAGGCGATTGGCGGGGCACGTATTTCGTACCTGAAAACTTGAATTCCAGCGTAGAGCATGCAGATGCCCTTCGCCCTTTGGTTCCCGAAGGTATGACCATGGCCGAAATGGCCCTGCGCTTCATCGCTATGAACAAGACGGTAGGCACCATGATACCTGGAATGCGAAAAGCTCCTCATGTCAAAGCCAACACGGCCACCAGTGACGGCAACGGACTTCCTGAAACACTGTATCAAGAATTGAAAAAACATCGGTGGGACAGAACACCGACGGCTTGGTCGCAGTAGGAGGCAGTCCCTTAAATACGCTTTTATGGTTTTGTCAAATAGAGCGTCACGACTACGCTATGCACATGTGCAGTCGAGATATTTTGATAATCAATAGTTTGAGATGCTCGGCTGCAGTTTGTCTTGAATAAGTCGAAAGGGATTAAATGATCGTGGTGACGATTTTTTAGGGAGCCTCTTACTTTGCAAACAATTGGTCAATATCTCTAAATGCCTTAAACTCTAACGCATTTCCCGCCGGGTCTAGAAAGAACATCGTAGCCTGTTCACCAACCTTTCCTTTGAAACGGATGTAAGGTTCGATTACGAATTCAACCCCCTTGGCCCTGAGTTCTTCGGAGAAGTTTTGAAACGTATCCCAAGGCAAGACAACGCCGTAATGTGGTACGGGAACGTTTTGGCCATCAACGGGATTGATATGGGCATCTTCGGTTTCTGCTTTAGGTTTATAATGAATCACCAATTGGTGCCCGAACAGATTGAAATCGACCCAATGGTCGCTGCTTCGGCCTTCTTCACAGTTCAAGGTATCACGATAAAAGCTGCGGCATTCCGCTAGATTGTGAACAGGAATTGCGATGTGGAATGGAGATATATCTGACATTTCTTCAATGTTTACGTTTATCAAAAGGTAATCTGATTTAAAATATACTTATTCAATAAGGTCTTCTCTGACATTTCATACTTCTGAATTTGCGCGTTTCATCTAGAAAAAAATCTGACAATGGCATCATTAACTTCATCTTGATGCATCGAATGCCCCAAGCCTTCCGTGGAAACCAATCGGCTATCTTTCCAATTGGCATGGACTTTTTGCGATGCGTGATACGGGGTAACCGTATCTAATTTATCGTGAAAAAGTAAGCCCTTTTTAGAGTTGGTGCGAACAAAGGCGGAGCTCGAAAAGGTATCGATATGAAATCCTAGTGTATTGAAAATATAAGACTTTAGTGCTTGCATTACGGTACTGTTGAAGCTCAACAGTTGCTGAAAATGGTTCAAGATCTCGATGAGTTCCGAAGGTGAGGCAACCGTAACGATTTTTTCGACGGATGGGCTTGATTTAAGATATTCTTGATATAAAATAGCCATTCCCCCCACGGAATGACCAACTATATATTTTGGTCGGTGTCGTTCTATTATATGTTGCAATACCTTAGCATATAAGGGAACATGCAACCTATTTCCAGAAGAGTTGCCGTGGCCCGGGGCATCAAAGGCAATAACGTTGATATTTTCCTCCTTTAGTTTGGCAACGAGGTTTCGCCATCTGAAGGTGTTGCTTTCCCACCCGTGAACCAGAACGACCGTATCGCCCGTCCCGGGCCATTCATAGGTTTGAATGGTGTGGTCTGCAATGCTCAGAATATCTTTTTTGGCACTATCGAGATACTCTCTTTGAGGTTCTAATACCCTACCTTTTCTAACGGTAGCAAAGATGCCAAATGCTTTTACTGCCGCTTTTTTCTCTGAGAATTGGCTGAGTGCGTTTAAGTACAAACCGTAGATTTTTGGCAGTAATTTACTCATTGTGTTTTCGTCGCTATTTAGTTATCTGAGAATTGACCTCCGAAGCTTATGCTTATTTCATCGGCTTCCTCTTTATCATGCCCCCTTTAATGTCTTTGACGACCCCCATCACGATAAAGGCATTTTTATCGATTTTGTCAATTTCGGTACTGAGCTTGGCCAACTCCAATCGGGTCATTACCGTGTAGACGATTACGGTGTCTTTGCGCTCACCGCCATTTGGGTTATACCCCTGTTTCCCTTGATAAATTGTACAGGCCCTTCCCATTTTTTTGGTTAGCATGACGCGTATTTCTTCGTTTTTTGGAGAAATAATGGTAACACCGATATATTCCTCGACCCCATCTACCACGTAGTTGACCGTCTTGGCGGCGACCAAATAGGTGAGAATGGCGTAAAGGGCTACTTCAATAGAAAGCAGATAGGCGCCCGCGGAAAAAATCAGAATGTTTATCAGGAGTAAAACGTCGCCGATGGTCAGATGCCATTTGCGGCTGAGGAAGATGGCCAAAACTTCGGTGCCGTCGATAACGCTACCGCCGCGCATGGCCATACCGATGCCCAGACCGAGAAAGAATCCGCCGAAAACGGCAATCAAAAGTTTGTCGTCGGTAATGATCGGATACGGAACAAAATGTACGACAAGGGCAAGAGCCGCAATAGCTAAAATACTCTTTAGGGCGAACGACTTACCAATGGTACGCGCGCCCAACAGTATAAACGGAAGGTTGACAAAGATTAAAAGAATGCCCAGCGAGATGTTCGATTTCACTTGTATCAAAAGCGAAACCCCGGTGGCGCCACCGTCAATAAACTGATTGGGCAGTAAAAAGCCTTTGAGTCCGAACCCCGCTGCGGACACGCCAACGGCGATGAACAGAACTTCTTTGATGGCATGCACCAGTTCTACCTGACTTTCGCGTATTTCTTTGACCAATTGTCGTTTGCGCGCTTTCCGCGGACCTTTTGAGTTCGTCAGTCTCCGCTTCGCACGCCGAACGGCGATATATTGCAAAATTCGGTTCATAGTGTATTGTATAACTTCTCACCGATTGGATCAATCCCATCCGACCATCATATACTTGATTTTCGCATCATCGGGTATCTGCACCGCCTCGATATTTACGCTCGAGGCATAGCGTAGGCTCGATGGTAGCTGGTCTTTGCTGATGGTAAAGTAGATATCGCTATCTTTTAACAGTAACACTACGTTGTTCATCGAGGTGATGACCTTACGGATTGAATAATTCTCTTTAATATCCTTAAAGGTACTTTTTAGGCCTACACCTTTTTCGGTCACGAACCGGGCATCTTCGATACGTATATTCTCAATGGTCGGTATACTATCGGAGTTAGGGGTCAACGTCAATAGTTGTTTTCCGCCTTTTTCAAAAATTTTAATCTTTTTGCTATTGTTCGATGCGTTGATGTAGGTAGTATCTTTAACAATCGAATCATTGGCATAGATAACTTCGAGATCTCGGGCCAGGCTAATTTTGTCGAGTTTGCCGATAGCGTCTTTGGTAATCAAAAACGTAGTGTCGACTTCTTTTTCGCATCCGATTATCAATAGGATAAAAAACAAAACGGGTAAAATGGCTCTCATTGGTTTTGGTGCTTTTTTATTTTTAAAACTGCAACTGCTTTCATTACCTCATAACTTTTTTCAAAACGCCCAGAACGCCCCGGATAAAAGTGGCGCTTGTCAGTACCTTAATAATAGGATTTTGCCGGGTGCTGGCCCTTCTTCGGGTTGTAGCCTTCGGCTTTTCTTTTTGGGCTGCGGCAACAGCTTCCGCTTTTTCTATCTTTTCGTTCAAGATTTCATAGGCGCTTTCCCGGTCGATGACTTCCCCGTATTTTTTGACCAATTTCGAGCTGTTGACGACCTGGGCAAGTTCGCTATCTGTCAAAATATCCATACGGCTCATGGGCGCGCGGAGTAGAGAGGCGGCCAAAGGTGTGGGCCTTCCTTTTTCGTCCAATGCGGAAATAAGGGCCTCGCCGATTCCCAACGATGTCAAAACCTCCTTGGTGTCGTAGTATTCGGATTCAGGATAATTTTCCGCGGTCAACTTTATAGCTTTCCGGTCTCGTGCGGTAAATGCACGAAGGGCGTGTTGCACTTTAAGACCCAGCTGTGCCAGTACCTCGTTAGGTACATCGGTTGGATTCTGGGTCACGAAATAGAGTCCGATACCCTTAGATCGAATCAATTTTACGATACTCTCGATTTGGTCTAGCAAAGCCTTTGAGGCCTCGTTAAAAATAAGGTGGGCTTCATCAATAAAGAGGATAAGCTCCGGTCGGTCACTATCCCCTTGCTCAGGAAAAGTGTCATAGATTTCGGCCAGTAGGCTCAACATAAATGTCGAGAAAAGTTTAGGACGGTCTTGTATATCGGTCAACCGTAAAATGTTGATGAAGCCTCGGCCCCTATCATCGATTCGGGTCAGGTCGTTTACCTCGAAAGATTTTTCACCGAAAAAAAGGTCCGCTCCCTGCTGTTCCAGTTCGATAATTTTTCTGAGGATGGTTCCCGTAGAGCTTGTGGAAATCCGTCCGTAGGCTTTTGTGAATTCCGCTTTTCCATCGCCCGTGGCGTACTGTAAAACTTTTTTGAAATCCTTTAGGTCCAAGAGCGGTAATTTATGGTCGTCGCAATATTTGAAGACCACGGCCACGATACCTTGTTGGGTTTCCGATAGGTCTAGAATGCGCGATAAAAGCACCGGTCCGAATTCAGAGACCGTGGCCCGTAGCTTGACACCGTCTTGCTCGGAAAGGGAAAGAATCTCGACCGGAAAACTTTTGGCCTCAAAAGGGATGCCAATCTGCGCGTGGCGCTCATCGATTTTGGCATGCCCGGGACTCGGTTGTGCCAGTCCGCTTAAATCCCCTTTCAAATCCATCAACAGCACCGGAACCCCTTTCTCCGATAGATTTTCGGCCAGCACCTGTAAGGTTTTCGTTTTACCGGTTCCCGTCGCCCCGGCGATCAGCCCATGTCGGTTCAAGGTCTTTAGCGGAATCTTGACCAGTGCATCGGTGACCGCCTCGCCATTGAGCATGGCGGCTCCCATGGTAATGTAATCGCCTTTGGTGGCGTAACCTTCGTCGATGTGTTTTCGGAATTCTACTTGAGTGGGCATGTTACTGGAATTTAGCTCAAAAATAGGCTAAAAATCGGGGTTAGGAAACCCTTATCTTTTTTTGAATTTGCGATTTGTAATTTATGATATGGATGTTGCAACCCCTATCTTTGCCGCATGGTAGAAAACGAAGTATCCGCGAACGAAGTGTCGGCTTTGGTAGGCCGAGGGTTGCTATTGCCCTTGATGGAAGAATTCTACACCATTCAGGGTGAAGGTTTCCACAAAGGCACTGCCGCTTAT
>JBATUY010000196.1:0-3153 GCA_049671465.1 Pricia sp.
TATAGAATCGCATAAACAAATGAAGCATTAATGGTCGAGTAATTCGGCAGCAAATAAAAATGGTCAAAAGTACTTTTGTAATCAGTAAGATGGACTGCCCTTCCGAAGAACAGATGATTCGGATGAAGTTGGAGGCTTACACTCAGGTAAAATATCTGGATTTTGATATCCCAAATAGGAAACTGGAAGTATATCACTTAGATGGCATCGAAGACATACAAACAGCGATTGCCGGTTTAAAACTTGGGGATACGTTTCAGGGAACGATAGAAGCTGAACCTCCTATAATGGAAGACCAATCCAAACAAAAAAAGATTCTATGGTGGGTCTTGGGCATCAACTTCGGTTTTTTCGTTATCGAAATGACCACCGGCTGGATATCCGGCTCAATGGGACTTATTGCAGATTCGTTGGATATGCTGGCAGATTCCATCGTGTACGCACTTAGTCTCTTTGCAGTTGGCGGTGCCATTTCCAGAAAAAAGAAAGTGGCCAGATTCAGCGGATACTTTCAGATGGCATTGGCAACACTTGGGTTTGTCGAGGTGTTGAGAAGGTTTTTCAGCAATACAGGAACACCCCTGTTCCAATGGATGATTATCGTTTCAATTTTTGCATTGGCGGGTAATCTGATATCGCTCTGGCTAATCAACAAAACCAAGAGCAAGGAGGCCCATATGCAGGCAAGCGCCATTTTTACATCTAATGATATCATTGTTAACGGTGGGATTATATTGGCTGGTGTACTAGTCTATTTTCTGGACAGCAAATGGCCCGATCTTGTAATCGGTGCAATCGTTTTTACCTTTGTAATGCGCGGTGCCATTAGAATTTTGAGATTGTCGAGGTAGCCTCTACCATACTCATGCCACACCGAATGCGGCCATTTTAAAATGATATTAATCCAATTATAAAATATAGATGTTGTCAGAAAATCTTAAAAAAATATTCCAAGAAAGTTTTGAAAAAGACCTTCTCACTGAGATAGCTGAGGTTGGAAATATCATAGAAATTCCAGAAGGTGAGGACTTAATTAGGGTAGGCCAGTACATCCGTTCCATACCCTTAGTAATTGAAGGCAGCGTTAAAATTATGCGTTCCGATGGTGATGGTAATGAGCTGTTACTTTATCACTTGGAACAGGGGGGAACCTGTGCAATGTCTATGAGTTGCTGCTTGGGGAGTACAAAAAGCGAGATACACGCCGTAGCGGAGACCGACGTCAAAATTCTAAAGGTGCCCGTGGCCAAAATGGAAGAATGGTCCAGTTCCCATAAAACGTGGAGGCACTTTGTTTTTGAAAGTTATCATAATCGGATGATGGAAATGTTGGAAAGTATAGACACTATTGCATTTAGCAATTTGGAGGTAAGACTGTGGGAATATCTGCAAAACAAGGTAGCGATTCTAAATAGCAAACATGTCTATACAACGCATAAAGAGATAGCACGAGACCTTCATACCAGCCGTGTTGTAATATCAAGATTATTGAAAAAAATGGAAAACAACCATCAAGTGAAACTTCACCGGAGTTTTATCGAAGTTGTGTAACATAGGTTACCAAAATCCTAATGTCCCAATTGTACTTTTGACTAAAAGCTCACGGAACATTGGGTATTGAGTTTTTTTTTGAGTTGCCAATCCAAGAAAACGGCATATATGGAAAAATACGGTGATATCGTTTTGAATTCATTCAGTGGTTATTGGAACTACTTGAAGTACGAAATGGCAAACCCATCTTGGACCAATTACTTTTATTGGCTCATCGCACTTTCGCTCTTAGTTTTTCTTCTGGAGATCATTATTCCCTGGCGTGAGAAACAGCCCCTTTTCCGGAAAGGATTTTGGCTTGATGCCTTCTATATCCTCTTTAACTTTTTTCTCTTTTCGCTAATAGGTTACAATGCACTGTCAAATGTCGGAGTTCAACTTTTTGATGACTTCCTTGCCCTTTTCGGATTAGAGAATATAGTAGCCGTAAAAATAGATAGTTTCCCGGCTTGGGCACAACTGTTTATCATGTTCCTTGTCGCAGATTTTGTCCAATGGAACGTGCATAGAATGCTTCATCGGGTACCTTGGATGTGGAAATTCCACAAAGTTCACCATAGCGTCAAGGAAATGGGGTTCGCAGCGCAGTTCCGTTTTCATTTCCTGGAAACTATAGTGTATAAAACCATTCAATACATACCGCTGGCGATGATCGGTTTTGGCATTCAAGAGTTCTTTGTGGTACATATGTTCGCCGTTTTCGTCGGGCACCTGAATCACGCCAATCTGGGCTGGAGCTATGGATATCTGGGCTACATCTTCAATAACCCGAAAATGCACATTTGGCACCACGCCAAACAGCTGCCAAAACAGCATCGGTACGGAATGAACTTTGGTCTGACCTTGAGTATCTGGGATTATCTATTCGGGACTGCCTACGTTCCCAAAAGCGGTCGCGAGTTGGAAATCGGTTTTCCCGGTGACGATACATTTCCCAAGAGTTTTGGGCAGCAACTTTTGTACCCGTTTCGACGGCAAAAGGATGTAGATAACGAAGCCTCTTTGTAATCCAGTAGGGTTTTACGATAAAACAAGTTAAAAAATTCAAAAAAGAGATAGTTGTGTAACTTAGGTTACCGTTCATATAGGGAACGGCCTATATTTTGGCAAAAGAATCAAAAAAATGAACATGGACATCAAACAATTTGAATACAAACCTTTGGCGCATTATTCCTACGCCATTATAAGTGACGGGAAAATGGTCGTTATCGACCCGGAGCGTAATCCGATGCAGTACTATGACTTCGCGGAAGCGAACAATGCAAAAATCACAGCAGTTATCGAAACACATCCCCACGCGGATTTTGTAAGTTCCCACTTGCAGATCCATAAAGAAACGGGAGCGACGATCTACAGCAGTCAAAAAACGGGGGCGGACTATCCTCATTCCGCTTTTGACGGGGGTATTTCTATCGAAATCGGGAACGTTACCCTCAAGGCAATCGACACGCCCGGACATTCCCCCGATAGTATAACCGTGGTGGCGACGCAAGGGGATGAAACCGTCCTTTTTACGGGCGATACGCTCTTTATCGGTGATGTAGGCCGTCCTGATTTGCGTGAAAATGCCGGTAATATGACCGCCAAACGTCAGGAGCTTGC
>JBATUY010000197.1:0-3435 GCA_049671465.1 Pricia sp.
CGTCTATATACGGGGCCACAAATTATTCATCATTTTTCCAGCGGATCGACTGAAACAAATTGGCAAATAAACTCCAATTTTCATTATATGATAAGTGGAACCAGAAATTTCATTGGCATTGAACTGAATAAAAATTTGGGTAGTGGTTATTTTGATATGACTTTAAGACCCCAGATGAGGCTAGGAATAATGGATAACCTGCTTATAGGTATTGTCACCGGTATTCCGGTTACCAGGGAAAACGAAAGGTTCAGCACCTTTCTCAGGCTCATATATGAGCCTAAACACCTTTAAGGGATGGAAAAAGCAAATGTTGATTTCTATGTCAGATACGATGAACGTATGAAAAAAGCCGGTTTTCCATTTGCGAAAGTAGTTTTCTCAATGCTTTTGGTATTGGCTTTGGTCATATGTGCCGATTGGTTCAATAAAAGACATTCATCCAGAACCCAAGAGATTGCCAATACGGTATTTGAAGAGCAGATTAAGGTTCAGCATAGCCTTTTCAAACTGAATAGGCATTTTAACTTGAAATTGCTGTCCGTCGATCGTACCTATGCTCTGCCCGATATTCAAAGGGAATCAAGCATTCAAGAGTTGTTCGGCACTATGGAAAACGCTGGACTATCGTCAACGAATTTGGCGACTATCAAGAATTTGAAAGTGTACCACAATAGGTTTATTGATACCGAAAAATTTCTTACCGACGGCACTGACAAGGCCTTGGCAGACTATAAACTAACTTTAAAACACCAATTAGAGGAAATTTTGACGACCATTGATGATTTGGAACAAAATATATTTGAAAATGGTTTGGAGTCACCAAAAGGAATAGCTAAATCAAAAGACATAAATAAATTGCTCTTGACCGTAGAGCTTGTTTTTGTAGTTGTACTGGGAATTGTTTTACAACTGATTTTAATCTTTCCGGTTGAACGGGCCCACAGATAGCTCGCCTGCCACAATTTCAGTACGCCATTTTAAATAGAACAGATACTTCAGCATGGCCTGGGAACACGAAAAATGGGCACGCTTTTTTTAAACTACCGATTGATTTCCTCAATCAGGTTCGCCACCAACGCGGTCCATCCGGTTTGATGCGAGGCTCCTACACCACGGCCATTATTGCCATCGAAATATTCATAGAACAAGATTAAATCTTCAAAATGCTTATCGGTATATTTGTCTTGGTGCAGTCTGTTCACCGGACGGCGACCATCCCTATCCTTTTTAAAAATACCGATCAATCTTTTGCTTAACTCCAAGGCAATTTCCCTTAGGTTCATATGCGTTTCCGCTCCTGTGGGAAATGGGAATTTTAGGTTATCCCCGAAATAATTATGGTATTCTTTTAGCGTACTGATGAACAGATAGTTCATGGGCAACCAAATGGGGCCTCGCCAATTGGAGTTGCCACCGAACATTCTGGTAGAAGATTCGGCTGGTTCGTATTCAATACAGTAATTGGCACCGTTTATCTCGATGTTATAGGGGTTTTCATGCGCCTTCGACAACGAGCGGATACCATGGTCGCCAAGAAACTCACTTTGGCTCAACATACTGTGCATTAGAATTTCCATCCGTTTGCGAGGTACCAGTGATAAAAGCAAATCTTTATCTGGCCCATACTCTTCGATGACTTGATACTTATGGGTTTCGTAGCGGTACTTCCGGTACCATTCGAGACTGGATTTAAAACGGGGCAGACGGTCCAAATATTCCTTCCTGATATTCAGTACGGCCGCCAACGACAGTAATCCGGAAATAGAGCGCACTTTGATGGGAATCGAATGTCCATCGGGCATAATGAGCTTATCGTAGAAGAACCCCTCTTGCTCGTCCCACGAACTGTCCGAATCGCGACTGATTTTGTTCAGTGCTTCAGCGATAAAGACGAAGTGGCCAAAATACTTTAAGCACATATCCTCAAAAGTGTCATCGTCTAACGAGATTTCAAGGGCGATTTCTAACATATTGAGGCAATATAGGGCCATCCAAGAGGTGCCATCTACTTGTTCCAGAACGCCTCCACCGGGAATTTCATTGCTGCGGTCAAACACCCCAATGTTGTCGAGGCCCAAAAAACCGCCTTCGAAGACATTGTTGTTCCGGCTGTCCTCCCGGTTTACCCACCAGGTAAAGTTCAGTGCCAGTTTGTTGAACATACGCTTCAGGAATTTGATATCTCCCTTGCCGGTTTTTCGCTGCTCCATCTGATAGATCTGGATGGCTGCCCAAGCCTGGACAGGCGGATTCACATCGCTGAAGTTCCACTCGTAGGCGGGAATCTGTCCGTTCGCCGCCATGTACCATTCCTTAGTGAATAGTAAGAGCTGCTTTTTGGCGAACTCATGGTCGACCATGGAGAAGGTAACGCAGTGAAAAGCGGAATCCCATGCGGCGAACCACGGGTATTCCCACGCGTCGGGCATCGATAGAATGTCGTGGTTGCGAAGGGTTTTCCAGCTGCTGTTGCGTCCGTACCATCGGGCTTCGGGTGGAGAGGTGCCCCGGTCACCTTGCAGCCATTGTTCCACCTCGTAATTGTAGTACTGCTTGGTCCATAGCAGCCCGGCAAAGGCCTGTTTCTGTATTTCCCGCTCTTCTTCGGATGATTTCACGGTGAGTGATTCAAGAAACAAGCGAGATTCATCAATTCGTTCCGAAAAGGTCGATTCAAAAGATGTGTCGAAGGGGGATGCCATCGACGCCATGGTCAACCGCAATCGTATGGTCTTGGTTTCGCCTGCTTCGATATCCATTTGATATAGCGGGGCGAACTTGGTGCCTTCGTTGTTCTGTTCGGCCAGGGAGTAGTCACCTTCGATTACGGCATGATGAAACAAATCTTTTTTAAAAGGATGATCGTTACTTCCGTTGAAGACCTTTTCTACGTTGGTCTCGTTTTGGGTAAAGAGCATCCTTTCCGGCGGGTCGAAGTACAGGTTGTACTTTCCTACGTAAACGTGGTCGATGGATACATGGGGGGCATCATTTTCATCTTCTTTTTTGATAATCGGTTTCTCGGGCATACCGACAAAGCTCCAGAAATTTCGTATCCAGAGGGTCGGAAGCAAGGTAATCGGAGCCGATTTTGGACCACGGTTGGCAACGGATATCTTAATAAGGATATCCTCTTCGCTCGCTTTGGCATATTCCGTGTAGACATCAAAATATTCATTATTGTCGAAAATTCCGGTGTCAAGAAGCTCAAACTCACCCTCTTTCTTTCCCCTTTTGCGATTTTCTTCGGATATCGACGTATAGGGAAATTCGTTTTGAGGGTATTTGTACAGGTGTTTCATGTACGAATGGGAAGGGCTGTTTTCGAGGTAGTAGTACAGTTCCTTTACATCTTCCCCGTGGTTGCCCTCCGGTCCGGTCAGCCCGAATAACCGCTCTTTCAAGATGGGGTCGTTGCCGTTGCATAGGGCA
>JBATUY010000198.1:0-5247 GCA_049671465.1 Pricia sp.
GTTCTACGGTATCCCCGATTTCTTTCAGCCAGGTCGTCAAGGTCGCCTCGGCAACACTCTCTCCCATTCGCGGTAATTTCAGTTCGAATTTTGACATTTTGTATATTAAATGTAACAGTTGCAATGTTATACTGGCAAGTCTATTCCAATGATCGACTTTCCAAATCCATTCGTTCGTATCCTATTCTTTCTATTTCAATCTCAGTTTGCCTTCAACGACCCTTCAAAGGGAATCCGGTTTAAAATACTCCTTCCCAATGTGACCTCATCGGCGTATTCCAATTCGTCGCCAACGGCAATACCTCTGGCGATGGTCGAGGTGCTTACTTCGAGGCCCTCCAACTGCTTAAAGATATAGAAATTGGTGGTATCGCCTTCCATGGTGGAACTCAATGCAAAAATTAGCTCCTTTATTTCTCCCTGCTTCGCCTTTTGAACTAGGGAAGCAATCGTCAGGTCGTGCGGACCTATACCTTCCATCGGCGAAATTTTGCCTCCAAGCACATGATATAGACCTTGATATTGGCTTGTGCTTTCTATCGCCATTACGTCGCGGATATCCTCTACCACGCAGACCAAGCTGCGGTCCCGTTTGGGACTGGCACAGATTTCGCAGATTTCGACATCCGAAATATTATGACAACTGCTGCAAAACTTGATATCCTTCCTCAGGGTTTCCAGAGCGGCCGCTAACTTCGTGGTCCGGTCTTCGGGCTGCTTCAATAAATGCAGCACCAGGCGCAAGGCCGTTCGCTTGCCGATACCGGGCAGCTGCGACACTTCGTAAACGGCGTTTTCGAGCAGTTTTGATGAAAAGTCCATATCCCGCAAATTTACGATTTTGTGGCAGGTATAGAAGCCTTTTTTCATCGGATTTAAAAATGGCGAAAAGAAAATATCCATCCGAAGTACTTCGCGCAAGGGCTGCCAAAACAAAACCCCGAAGCGATGCCTCGGGGTCTCTGAATCATTGTTCTATTTCTTCGGAAAGAACTACTACAATTTACAGATAAGTGTAGTTCATCGTAAAGGTCTCGCTTTCTTGGGTATCTTCAAAGGACTTCGAGGTTACTTTGACCTGTGTCGGATAATCATCCGCATCATAGGTATAGGCCGTTGTGATTTCGAACATCACCGCACCTTCTTCGTCTTTGTAGGTGATTTTTGAAATGTTATTGTTGGGCAACAAGGTGCGGGCCTTCAGTATTTCCTGAGCTTGGGGCTCCATAGCGAAGTTCAATCTCACCTTATCTAAAACATCGATGACACCGGCTGCCTTGAGCGTATGAAAATAGACACTGGGCGTATCTTCGTACGTCAACTCGGCAGAATATTGCATGTTTAAGACTTCGCCGGATTCATAATCATATGCTTCTTCGAAAAATAAAATCTTACTGGGATTTTTGTTGTCATCGTACTCGACCACATCGCCGGACTCAAAGGCATCGTAGGGAGACTTGTAAAGGGCTTCGACATCAAAATTATCTTCGGCTTCGTCGCCCGTAACATCGGTCAGCCCTTGTTCGTCATACACAAATTCGCTGCTATCCGCCCCGGTGTTGATGCTGCTCAATCTTAGCTTATCATCATACGAAAAATTCACTTTTTCATTTTCATTGGTGTCCTGTGCTGATGCCAAGGAGACCGATGATATCAGTTTTACTTTGGCATTTTGGTTCACTTCGTCAAATTCGTCGGACGATGATTTGTCACAGCTTGCGCCCAAGGCCAGTGCCATTGAGCCTAATAGCATATACTTTGATTTTCGCATAATTCGGGTTGTTTTAGATTAAAATTTGGAGCTAGTAGAACGGAAAAATTCAAGGTTTATTTTAGAGTTTGGGCATGGCGTATTCGAAAAAATTGTAAAGTCTTAAAATACAGCTACATCAAATCATATCGTACCCATGAATACTGACCCGAAGTAGGACTAAGGAAGAACAACATATCCAATTCCATCTGCTAACATTTCCTTAACTTCGACCTACCAAAAATCGAACTTGTGAGCCTATACTTGGTTTTCGCCGTTATCGCGGCTTATTTCATCCTATTAATGGTCATATCCTATTTCACCTCCCGAAATAGTAGCGATGATTCCTTTTTTACCGGCGACCGTGAATCGCCTTGGTTTTTGGTCGCCTTCGGTATGGTCGGGGCGGGATTGTCGGGGGTTACCTTTGTGTCCGTTCCGGGCATGGTGGGCAATAATTACCTGTTTTTCTTTCAATTTGTACTGGGTAACGTGGTCGGTTATCTCTTCATCACCTTTGTATTGGTGCCCCTGTACTACCGTATGCGACTGGTCTCCATTTATTCGTACCTGAACAATCGCTTTGGTAGGTATACCTATAAGACCGGCTCCCTTATTTTCTTGATTTCACAGTCCTTCGGCGCGGCGTTGCGGTTGCTATTGGCGGCCAAGATTCTCCAGTTCGCTTTTTTTGAGAAAGTGGGGATTCCCTTTTTCGTTACGGTCATTATCATTTTGTTACTGGTCTGGCTCTACACCAATAAAACCGGTATCAAGACTATTGTTTGGACGGATACCATGCAGACCCTATTTCTCATTACCGGAGCGGTGGTGACCATATACAGTATCACCCAATCGCTCGACCTGTCGTTGGCGGGATCGATTCAAGCGGTGACAGAGCACGAATATTTTCAGGTATTTAATTGGGATGGCCAGTCGGGCAACAATTTCTACAAACAGTTTATTGCCGGGATATTGATTGCCATCGCCATGATGGGCCTCGACCAGAATATGATGCAAAAGACCTTGACCTGCAAAAATCAATGGGATGCCCAGAAGAACACCTTGACCTATAGCATGATATTGGCGGCGACACAGTTTTTGTTTCTCGGGTTGGGGGTTTTACTGTTCATCTACACCGAAAATAAAGGCATCACCTTGCCCAGAGGCGCGGAAGGCCAATTTTTGGATACCGATACCCTTTTCCCTGAACTTGCCCTGAACCACTTGGGGCTGATTGCCGGTGTCAGTTTTTTACTGGGTATAATCGCTGCGTCGTTTTCAAGCGTAGATTCTGCCCTTACGGCCCTTACCACCTCGTTTACCTATGATTTTTTAGACGTTTCGAAAAAGACCGGCGACGAAAAGAGAAAGTATAAGAATTGGGTGCTTGTCGGCTTTTCGGTTGTAGTATTCATCATCATTATGGCCTTTTCGGAAAGCCGCGGCGATGTGATTTCCTTGATTTTTAATGTTGCCGGATATACCTACGGTCCGTTGTTGGGACTGTTTCTACTAGGGATGTTCACGAAGATTGAAGTCAACGATAAGTTTGTTCCCGTCATATGTCTTGCCGCCCCCCTACTCACCTATGCCCTAAGTTGGTACAGCGCCACGGAATTCGATTTCAATTTCGGATTTATCAATATTGCCGTCAATGCGGCTTTAACGGTAGTCGGATTGCTGTTTGTTAGCTTGAAAAAGGATAGAAATTCGTGAATTTTTTTCTCGGGAGGCATTGGTATAAGGACGTGGCCCCATGCCGTGGAACATCCCTATATAATCTTTTCAATACTGACCCATACCTAATAGCACCAAAGTACAAGCAATCTCCACTTCTATCCCATTTTCCTTGAGGATGTCATAGAATTCCGGATTTTCCGTTCCGGGATTGAAGATGACCCGTTCAGGTTCAAGCGCCAAGATAGTATCGATATATTCCGATTGATGGTCTGCTCCTATATATAAGGTAATCGTGTCGATATCCTGAAAATCTTGGAAATCTGTCCTGATTTTTACGTCGCGTATCTTTCCTTCCCGCAGGCCGAAAGCTTCGGTCTCTATCCCATTGTCCAGCAGGCGGTTCACGGCAAGGTTACTGTACCGCTGCGGTTTTAGGGAAGCTCCGAGAACCAATGTTTTTTTCATATTTTGATTTGCATGATAGACGGCTAATGACCAAAACTTTATCGGGTAATCGTATAGGTTCCAAATCTATCGGGAACATTACCATCTAATAATAACACTGCCCCAGGTGAACCCACTGCCGAACGCGGCCAAGACCACCAAATCGCCTTCGTTCACTTTGCCCGCTTCCCAAGCCTCGGTCAAGGCAATGGGTATGGAAGCGGCCGTAGTGTTGCCATACTTCATGATATTATTGAAAACCTGGTCATCGTTCAGTCCGAATTTCTTTTGAATGAACTGTGAAATACGAAGATTGGCCTGATGTGGCACCAAAAGGTCGATATCGGTCGGTGCGAGTCCGTTGGCCTTCAGGCCTTCCATAATCACTTCGCTGAAGCGGACGACCGCGTTTTTGAATACGAACTGACCGTTCATATAAGGATAATACGATTCGTCCGTAGGGTCATTATCGGCGATGATGTCCGTCACCCAACGTTTGCCCATACCCGGAGCGATAAGGGAAAGCTCTTCGGCATGTTGGCCTTCGGAATGTAAGTGTGTCGATAGTACGCCTTTGGATGTTTCTTCTTCACGCGACAAAATGGCAGCACCCGCCCCATCGCCGAATATGACGGAAACGCCCCTGCCCCGCGTGGTCATATCCAAACCATGGGAATGCAGTTCGGAACCGATGACCAATATATTCTTGTACATGCCGCTCTTGATATATTGATCGGCAACGGACAAGGCATAGATGAAGCCCGAGCATTGATTTCGAACGTCGAGCGCACCTACGGTCTTGATGCCCAGGTCACGCTGAACGAGAACCCCGGGTCCGGGAAAATAATAGTCCGGGCTCAAGGTAGCAAAAACTATAAAATCGATATCGTCTTTATCGAGGCCGGCGCGCTCAATAGCTGTTTTGGCCGCTTTAACCCCCATGGAAGTCGTGGTATCCTCACCCGTTACCACATGCCGCCTTTCTTGTATGCCGGTTCGCTCTTGGATCCAAGCATCGTTGGTATCCATCAGTTTGGATAGATCGTCGTTGGTAACGACGTTGTCGGGTACATAATACCCTAATCCGGTAATCTTTGAGTTGTACATTGTGGTAGTGCTTGAGTTTTATTGATTTCGTCTATTGGCTAGAAACTAAAGTAGTGAATTTGATGGACATCGCAGCTATGGATAAAATTTAATGGCATCTGGATTTTGAAAGGAGTTATCCACCGCATCTTTCTCGACATAATTCAAGTAGAACGCAGAGACCATTGGAGGATTGGAAGTTCAAAAAATTGTTTAAGCAGATAAATATTTCTTATAATCGTTCACCACCACCTTCGCTTTGAGGTCGTGTAAAAGATTGTAGA
>JBATUY010000199.1:0-7570 GCA_049671465.1 Pricia sp.
ATTCACATGCCTGCCCTTTTGCCAGGATAATGGAAAATAAATTGCCGAGCAAGATGATACAACACGGCATCCGAACACTGAACGACCATCAATATGACTACCATGGTCGCTGCTAAGTTGCTTAAAGAAATGGCCGCTAAAATGCTATAATTCGATCCTGTCTGATCAAGTTTAACCTTCGGGATGCATAAACGCCTGTTTCGCCAACAAGGTCTCCTCACTTTCGACATGGTCCTCGTCAGGCACACAACAATCTACGGGACATACGGCCGCACACTGAGGTTCTTCGTGGAAACCCATACATTCGGTGCATTTATCGGGTGAGATATAGTAGATTTCATCACTTATGGGTTCTTGCACCTCGTCGGCGTTGACCGCTTTGCCGTCGGGCAAGACCACATCGCCCTCTAAAGACGTGCCGTCAGCGTAACGCCATTCATCTGCCCCTTCATAGATTGCGGTGTTCGGGCACTCCGGCTCGCAAGCCCCGCAATTGATACATTCGTCCGTTATAACTATAGCCATATTTTATTTTTGTGCCGCACTGCCTGCGGAATCTTTTTTGGGCATATACTGATCGGCCCTGAAAAGCTATTATTTTAAGTATGCTTATTTTTGCAAATTCTAGTCGCAAAGGTAAAGACTAGACCTTTGTATCGCAAATCTATTCTATGAACGAACACCAGCGAATCTTTATTGCTTTTGTAAAACTGGGCGAATTCCTTCGAACGTACCACAGCGCTGAAGTCCATACGGAAAAATGGTCGCAAAAGTTGCAGGAAACTATCACCTTGGCGAAACACAAAAATGGATGGTTCACCGAAGACAACGTGCTTTTTGCGCTGAAAAGTTGGGGCGAAGTATTGAAAGAAGATAGCCTCAAGTGTTGGCTCGAAGGCTACGATCTTACGAAAAACAACACCAAGACGGTTGCCGTAATCATGGCCGGAAACATTCCTTTAGTCGGCTTTCACGACCTGCTCTCCGTTTTAATTACGGGAAACAAAGCTTTCGTAAAACTTTCGTCTAGCGATAATGTATTGGTTTATTTTATAAGAGATTACCTTATTCAAAAAGAACCTATACTTGAAGATAGGATTATATTTTCGGATGGGAAGATGGAAGGCTTTGACGCGGTCATTGCGACCGGAAGCAACAATACCGCCCGTTATTTCGAGCACTATTTCAGCAAGGTGCCCAACATCATAAGAAAGAACCGGAATTCGGTTGCCGTCCTCACCGGAAAAGAGTTTCCAAATCAACTCAAAGCACTGGGTGAGGATATTTTTCGCTATTTCGGGCTCGGTTGTCGAAGCGTATCCAAGCTATTCGTTCCCCAAGGCTATGATTTTGACGCATTTTTTACAGCCATTTATGAATATCATCCTCTAGTACAACAAAATAAATACGCCAATAATTATGATTACAACAAAGCAGTATATTTGATGTCGGAATTCAAGATTCTTGATAATGGCTTCTTGATTCTCAAAGAGGATGAAAGCTATGCCTCCCCTATCGCATCTTTGTTTTATGAAAATTATACATCCCTTGAGACGCTTAGGGATCGTCTAAAAAATGATCGACATAATTTGCAATGCGTGGTCGGTGAGGGTATTCTCGATACGGAGACAAGCTTTGGGGAAACCCAAAACCCGTCGTTGTCAGACTATGCCGATGGTCTCGATACTGTTGATTTTCTGTTGAAAAACTAATGGAATAAGTCGCGGTCGATGCAGTGCTTTCCCAATAAATTCATGACCTTTAGCATTGTTTTTAACAAAACGGGAATGTAAAGGCCGACGCAAGGGTTTATCCAGACCATGGCCCGTCATATAATCGTACAGCAATTCAAATATGAAGAAACACAATTTTAGCGCAGGCCCCTGTATCCTGCCTCAAGAAGTACTTTTGAAAGCCTCGGCGGCAGTGATGGATTTGGATAGTTCAGGATTGTCACTCATCGAAATCTCACACCGAAGTGCCGCTTTTGTCGAAATAATGGAAAAGGCGCGAAGACTGGCCCTTGAACTCTTGGGGCTAGAAGATAAAGGCTACAAGGCCCTGTTTTTACATGGTGGCGCTAGCTTGGAATTCCTGATGGTAGCCTATAACCTGTTGGAAAACAAAGCCGGATACCTCAATACGGGCACATGGAGCGATAAGGCGATTAAGGAAGCGAAACTCTTCGGGGAAATTGTTGAAGTAGGCTCCTCGAAGGATGAAAATTTCAAATATATTCCCAGAGGGTATTCCGTACCCTCCGGTCTGGACTATCTTCACGTCACCTCCAACAACACCATCTTTGGTACACAGATAAAAAACTTCCCAAAGACGGATGCCCCCTTGGTCTGTGACATGAGTTCGGATATTTTTTCGCGGCAAATGGATTTTTCCCAATTTGGACTCATCTACGCCGGGGCCCAAAAAAACATGGGTCCCGCAGGTACGACATTGGTGGTGGTCAAAGAGGATATTTTAGGTAAAGTAAGCCGTAAAATCCCTTCCATGTTAGATTATCAGGTACATATTGCCAAAGATAGCATGTTCAATACGCCGGCCGTGTTTCCGGTCTATACCTCAATGTTGACCTTGGAGTGGCTGAAAAATCTGGGAGGAATTGCCGCCATCGAAGAAATCAACGACAAAAAAGCACAACTGATCTATTCGGAGATCGACTTGAATCCCGTTTTTGAAGGTTTTGCCAACAAAGACGACCGTTCGACCATGAACGCCACCTTTAATTTGACCGATGAAAAACTGAAAGAGCCCTTTGAGAAACTGTGCAAGGAAGCCGGAATCAATGGCATAAACGGTCACCGTTCCGTTGGGGGCTACCGTGCTTCGATGTACAATGCGCTTTCACTTGAAAGCGTTGGGGTACTGGTAGATATTATGAGCGAAATGGAACGAAAGGCATGAAAATTCTAGCAAACGACGGCATAGCACAATCCGGTATCGATACCCTTGAAAAAGCAGGTTTCGAAATGATTACCGTAAATGTAGCGCAAGAGCGGCTGCCAGACTATATCAACGAAAATAGAATCGACGGCCTGTTGGTACGAAGCGCTACAAAAGTGCGTAAAGACCTGATCGACAACTGCCCAACCCTAAAGCTTATCGGGCGCGGCGGCGTAGGTATGGATAATATCGATGTGGACTATGCAAGGGAAAAGGGATTACACGTCATCAATACCCCGGCCGCATCATCGGCATCGGTTGCCGAGTTGGTTTTCGCCCATTTTTTTGGCGGCGTTCGTTATTTGCACGATGCCAACCGAAATATGCCGCTCGAAGGCGATAGCAAGTTCAAGCAGCTGAAGAAATCATATGCCGCCGGAACCGAGCTACGTGGCAAGACGCTAGGCGTTATCGGTTTTGGACGCATTGGTAAAGCCACCGCAAAATTGGCCATAGGGGTCGGAATGAAAGTCATCTACCACGACCCTTTGATCGAAAAAGTTGCGCTTAAAGTACCGTTTTTCGATGGTCGATCAATGGTTTTCGAATTGGAGTCACTGCCCAAGGCGGAGCTCTTAAAAGCATCCGAATTCATCACCTTGCACGTGCCCGCCCAGAAAGGATATGTTATCGGTAAGCCTGAATTTGATATGATGAAACCCGGCGTCAGTATTGTCAATGCGGCCCGCGGTGGAGTTTTAGATGAGGTGGCACTTGTCGAAGCCTTAGAAACTGGAAAGGTTGCCTTTGCGGGTCTTGATGTTTTCGAATCCGAGCCATCCCCCGAAATACGGATTTTGATGCATCCTAAAATTTCACTTACCCCACATATCGGTGCGGCGACCGGTGAAGCACAAAGCCGCATTGGAACGGAGCTGGCGGAGCAGATCATTGCGCTTTTGAAAGGATAGCGCACGATTCTTAACTACCGGAAATACTATCTTGATCTAGTTACAACCTAAGTGAAGCAACCAACTTTATGATTAATCTTTCATACAAATTCGAAGTGGGCACTTTTATCCTTCCCAAACGCCCTAAAACTATTCTTTTTTGTACATTGTTGCCTCATTATAAACACTATAGAACATGTCAGGATTATTAGATTTACTAAGTAGCCCTATGGGTAAACAATTGATCAGCGGGGTGGCCGACCAGACCGGAAACTCAACGGATCAAACAGGAAGCGTACTCACCATGGCTTTACCCCTACTGATGGGCGCCATGAAGAAAAATGCGTCAACACCGGAAGGTGCACAAGGCCTTATGAGTGCCCTATCCAACAAACACGATGGAAGTATTCTAGATAACCTCGGCGGCCTGTTCGGTGGAGGCGTCGACTCATCGGTCAAAGAAGACGGTGCTGGAATTTTAGGCCATGTCTTGGGCGGTAAACAGGCACAAGTAGAAAATGCGTTGAGCCAAAAATCGGGAATGGACACCGGTTCCATTGCTACCATACTTCAAGTAGCCGCCCCGATTTTAATGGGAATGATCGGTCAGCAAAAACAGAAACAAAACGTTAGCGACGCCAATGGTCTACAAAGTCTGTTGGGCGGTATGATGGGCGGTGGTAAGCAGGCCGACAAACAACAGTCCCTTATCGAATCCTTTTTAGATTCAGATGGCGATGGCAGCATCCTGGACGATGTAGCTTCTTTGGCCCTTGGTGGCAAAAAAGGCGGTATCGGCGGTCTATTGGGAGGTCTTTTTGGAAAATAGCGATTTGCGCAACATCAGTTTTTGAACTTTAAAGTTGATAAACCACATGATTTCCATGTGGTTTCTTTGTATCTTAATGGAACGGTTTTTGAAACATTTAGAAAAAAAAGAATATGAAAAAACTGCTCTTAGAAGTTAGCGTATCTGCGTTCATCATCGTTTGTGCGGTAAGCAGCTGTACAAGCACCAAGCAAGCGATCGAAATCACCGATAACGAAAAAATGGCCTTTCAGCAGCAAGAAGGGGATACCGTTAAAATAGCCAGTGACAGTACCGAGTACGAGATAATCATCATAGACCCCGGTTTCAATACCTGGCTTTTGAGCATTGCTAGGCCAGAAGGCTATTATTCCCAATCCTTTCTTGAGAATCGCAACCAAATCTTAGTGACCAACTGGAACCAAAGAGCGCTGCAACCTTTGCGTTACGGTGGCGACCTGTACCAGATGCAAATTGACTATAGTAGCAACATAGACTATGGCTACGAGGTAAACTATAAACTGTATAACTACTTCGTCTATTTTCAACGAAAGTACAATCAACGCTTAGGCCCATGGTCTCCTCGGATATAGTTGGGTGCCTACCTTTTTTTTATTGGGATATATACCTACATTTGCCGGCTTAAACATATTCCGATGAAGAAAATAGTAGTATCCATTGCCATCATTATAGGTATTTCAGCTTGCAACCAAAAACCGCAGGGTTTTACCATAAACGGAAATCTTAGGGGAGATGTAGAGAACGGAACCCAGATTTTTCTAAAGACCATCGGGGAGAACAACCAACCGGTCGATGTGGACACCGCCACGGTAGAAAACGGAAAATTCACTTTTACCGGCACCGCAGAAACGCCCGAGCTCAATTATGTCTTTATCGATAAACTGCCCGGCTATTTCGCGGTCATTCTTGAAAACGGCGATATTCAGCTCGATGTTCAAAAAGATAGTCTCGGCGCCGCTGAGATAAAAGGTACCCCGCAAAACGAAATCTTCGGCGATTACATGGAGAAATCCAAAGAGCTTTCGCTTCAGGCGGAATCCATTCGACAAGATATGCAGCAGGCGAATGTGAAAAAGGATACGGCCACCGCAAAATCACTTCAAGATGAGATGATAGAGCTACAGGAAGAGTATAAAAAATTTGAACTCGACTATATCGAAAACCATCCTGACGCACTTATTTCAGCGCTTTTAATAGATCGCGCGCTAGGGACCGGAACTGTGACCGCCGAAGACGCACAGGCAATGTACGACAAGCTATCCCCTGAAATCAAAAAAACTAAAGTAGCTACCGCTATTCAAGAGCGATTGGAACAACAAAAACAGTCCGAGGTCAACGCCAAGAATACCGATGTTGGCGCCAAAGCTCCCGAATTCAGCGCTCCCACTCCCAATGGTGGGGAACTGGCCCTTAAAGATGCCCTCGGAAAATTGACCTTGGTCGATTTCTGGGCCGCGTGGTGTAAGCCCTGTCGTGCCGAAAATCCGAACATTGTTAAGGTCTACGAGAAATATCATGACAAGGGATTGAACGTATTGGGCGTTTCTTTGGACCGTACCGAGGAAGCCTGGAAAAAAGCCATCGAGGCCGATGGCCTGACTTGGCAGCATGTTTCCAATGTGGCGTATTTCAATGATCCGATTGCTAGATTGTATAACGTAGACGCCATACCCGCCGCTTTTCTTTTGGATGAAAACGGAGTGATCGTGGCAAAAAACTTACGGGGTCCGGCCCTTGAGGAGAAGGTAGCCGAATTGCTCAACTAATTCTAAATCAGGTTTTTGATTTTTACGGGCGTTACCACCGCCCTCAAGAGGTAAAACATAACAAACCCCGGTGAACGTTCTTCTCCGGGGTTTTGTTTAGAAATAGATTTCTGACTCTAGAACTGGTTGCGAAGGTCGTCAAATATACCTTTTACCTCGGCACTATCCGATTTTACGACCTGACCGAAAATGTTGGCGACCGAATTATCGCCGATGAATTGTAAGGTGGCACCATCTTCTAGCACCAAGTCACCATAAATGGTCAAAGTACCTTCGATCCGCAGTGTTGCATTTTTACTTACGGTCACGTTCTTTCTTTTATTATTACGACCTATAAAAATATTCCCGTTCATCTCGAAAAGTCCATCTGGGTTAACGGTCATCCCATTATTTACCGACCATGTTCCACAAAGCAACAACGATCCGTCAACTGTGATTTTATTGAATCGTTTTGATCCTTTATACTCTTCAGTATCGCCTTGCGCAACGCTGAGATTGGCATTTCCGTTATATTCCAATAGTTCAGAACATCTCGCCTCAAGGCTAGGGTTAGGTCTATTTAATTTGACGATTTGCAGACCAGCCTTTCCTGAGGCTGCAAAAGCATAGTCGCCCTCGGAAGCCACAAAATTTATTGAGCCGTTCAAATCTAAAACTCCGACCATATCTGTGTTGTTGCCTTGATCTTCGGAAATACTTAATCCTGCCCCACCATTTGCCATAAAAACAGCATTTTCGTTTACAGCAACTGCATTGGTAACGATATCACTTTGTGCGGTGCCTTCTGGATTGATTAATATCGGCAAATATTTTTTGAAGTTTCCTGCTTTACTATAAATACCGGCACCCTTTGAACCCTCGGAAACAATGACCTCTTGATCGGTGATGGCAATCGTTCGTTTCGCAAAATCCCCGAAATCCGAATCAATAGAAATACTATTGATTATGTTGAATTCCGAATCCAAGAAACTAACCCCTGTACTACCGTCTAAAATCGCGAAATCCCCAAAATCAAGGGCAATTGAACGCAAATCGGCGAACGGTGCCTCTTTCTGTACAGATAAATCAGATTTTTTATAAGACACCAAATATCCATCTTTACCACTACTTACCAGAACGGCATCCGA
>JBATUY010000200.1:0-15390 GCA_049671465.1 Pricia sp.
TACGCCAATCAAGCTATTTTTGCGCAGGTCGATGAGCAGGAAGCTTTGGAGGCCAAGCGCGAACAGCTGCAAAAGGAAATCGAGCAGATCAATCTACTCTTGTTCGATCAAAAGGAAAAACGGGGCAACGTTCTGGAGCAAATGGAAGCACTGAACCAAAAGATAAAGGTGCGCCAGCGATTGATCAACGTGACCAACGAGCAATCGAATCTGTTGGACCGAAAAATCAACGCTAACATCAACGCCATAACCGAACTACGGGAACAATTGGCCCAGCTTAAGGAAGATTATGCCCTCATGATTCAAAAGGGCTACCAGAGCAAAATACAGCAGAGCAAGCTGATGTTCTTATTATCTTCCGATAACTTCTTTCAGGCCTTTAAACGCATACAGTACATCAAACAGTACACGGATTTTAGAAGGCAACAGGGCGAAGAAATTGTAATCAAGACCGATACCCTTACCCAGTTGAACAAAGACCTCAGTGCCCAACGCAAACAAAAGGAACGTCTCATCGCCGATAACCGTAGCGCCAAGCGTGAAATGGAGCAAGAACGGAATGCACAACAGGCCCTTTTGGGCTCTATTCGTAAAGACGAGACCAAATTCGCATCCGCCATTCGCGACAAGCAACGGGAGGCGAAGGAAATCGATGCACAGATCGAAGAACTCATCCGCTCGGCGATTGCCGCGGATAATGCATCGTCAGGAAAGGATGATTCCGACCCCAGTAAATTTTTATTGACCCCTGAAGCCGCCATAGTGGCGAACAGTTTTACCGCCAACAAGGGTAAAATGATATGGCCGGTAGAAAAAGGGTTTAAAAGTCAAGGCTACGGGGTGTATGCCGACGCCATCTACCCCGGTATCAAACATGAGAGTAACGGTGTAGTGATTACTACAGATGCGGGCGCCAAGGCGAGGGCCATCTTCAGGGGCGAGGTTATCGCCATTTTGTCCATCCCCGGAGGGAATAAGGCCGTTCAGCTCAAGCACGGTAATTTTATTAGCACCTACTACAATCTGTCTACAATCTACGTCAAAAAAGGCGACCGCGTCAACGCCAAAACTGAGCTAGGCGATATTTATACCAATCGGTCGAATGGGCAGACCCGCTTAAAATTCTATCTACACCAAAACACCTCTAAGCTGAATCCCGAGGAGTGGGTGTACCAGTTGTAGGAATACATTGCAAAAATATCATCCAATAAAATTATTGGTTCAGTCTTAATTGATGTGACTCTCTATTTACCGAGATGCATCTATCGTTATTCAAATGTCATTCAAAACTTCCATCAACTTCATGACCACAGTATCGGGCGAAATGGTTTCCATAGCCTTTTCGTACCCCTCTGGCATTTTGTTTCCATAAATGGAGGTGGGTATAAGCGGATATTTTTCCCTATCCGCCAAAAGAGCATTGCCGGCGATTTGACCAAAGGGATAAAAACCGGCATTCGGGTGTGTTACGCCCCATAAGCTTACCACGGGAACACCGTACATGGCCGCTAGGTGCCCGTTTCCACTATCCATAGATAACATGATATCGAGGTTGGAAATCAAGGCGAGCTCTTCCGTAAAGGATAATTTTCCGGCGATGTTGATACAGGATGGAAAACGGCTTTGCAGCGCGTTCAATTTTTCCTGCTCTTCGATACCGCCTCCGAAAAGCAGAATTTTATACTTTTCGGTATCATCTACTTTGCTAATGACCTCTTCCATCAAATGCAAAGGATACTTTTTCCCTTCGAACGCGGCAAATGGGGCGATGGCGAGATATTTTTTAGAGTTCTTACCAAGTAGGTTTAGCGTAGCATCGGATAGACTTTCCTTCTCCAGTGGAACGGATACGGACAAATCTATGGGATACCCCAATGCCTTAAAAACATCGGCATAACGCTCATGGGTGCTTTTTAGCGGCTTAAAGACTTTGTTCTTAGCAGCGGTCAAAGCTTTTTTTTCGCCTCGGGCTTTATCGATTTGTTCAAAAGGGATGCCCCCGAACTTAAAATAGCGTTTCAATACTTTGCTCCGGAGCACGTTGTGCAAATCGGCCACGCCGTCGATATTCAGCGCACGCAATTCTTTGTAAAGTGCCCATAAACCGAATACGCCCTTGTGTTTTCCTTTAACGTCGGCTTCGAAAACCGAGACATTTTCTAGTTGTGCGAATATCGGCGCGAAAAAAGGTTTGGTGAGTACGGTTATTTTTAGGTTCGGATATTGCCGCGTCAATCCCGTAAGCACGGGAACGGTCATGGCAACATCGCCCATGGCGGACAAACGAATTACGAGAAGCCTATTGTTCTTTTGTGCGGGTGCCGATTTTGTTTCCACGATTTCCGTCTTCATGCTTTCGGGCTTTGTGATTCGCGACCCAAACCGATCCCTGGCCCCGAGGATTTCATGGTTATGATATTTTATCCGGGCGTCCATAGGTTCCTTAACCGATACTATTTATCCAAGGAGTCCCCAACCGCAATTTTTGAATCATAGCCCCGCTAGTTATTCTTTAGAAGCTTCAGGAGCCTTACGCAGAACAGGGTTCATATCAACATCATTGTACATTTTCATCTGCTTGTAGACTTTCATATACTTACGACCGGCCTCTATGTCGGCCAGCAATTGGTCAATGGCGGAGGACAAATCTTTGCGCTGCTCTAGCAGGACATCGAGCTTATCGCCGCATTTCCTAAGGTGCTCGGCAGAGGCGTCCGTGCGTTCTACTTCCTCTTGCATATGATAAATCTTTAGGGCCAGAATGGATAGCCGGTCAATGGCCCAAGCGGGGCTTTCCGTGTTGATGGTGGCATCTTCCCTGACTTCTACCGATCGGTATTTATTAAGGAAATAGCTGTCGATGTATTCCACTAGATCGGTTCTGTCTTGGTTACTGGCGTCAATTTTCCGTTTCAACTCCAAGGCCGCCTTTGGTTCGATGTCGGGATCTCGAATAATATCCTCATAATGCCATTGTACGGTATCTATCCAATTTTTACGATAGAGCAATTTGGTGATATCGTCATTCGCGTACGGGTTGACAAAGGTCTGGTACACATCGTTTTTTATGTGATACCGCTCAATACTTTCCTTGAAAATCTTGTTTGCGAAAGCGCTGAATTCCATATTTCCTATTTTATCCAAAGTTATCGATAATTATTGAAGTTAGGGGCGTGTAAGAATCCATCCTTCTAACCCGTACCCGAGCATCATCCTATTACTCCTTATTTGGCGATAGCTTTAAAAAAGATGCACGGTGGTTCCAGTTATACGATAAACATGCTATTGAATCGCCATCCCCGTAAGCAACACCGCAAAGGGAATGACGATGGTCGCGATAAGCAGTACCTCTTTGATGCGTGCCCGGCGGATCGACTCGATATATTTGGTCGTAAAGACAACGGCCGGGAAAAAAGTAATCATTACGGGATATACATTATCCGATAATGTCAGGAGGTTTACCACGAGGCCGATGACGAACGAAAAGGCGATCAATCGCATGGTCACCACCCTACCGAAGCCTGCCTTGCCCAATTTCAGGAAGGCGAGCAGGCCGGTAAGAAAGGTGGTTACGGCGAAAAGCACCAACTTTGTGCTGTGTCCCCAATAGGAAAAATAGGCGACATCCAATGAAAAATTGAACTGATAGTGCGCTTTTAAAAAACCTTCTTGATCCGCTAAGATCAGAAGGCTCTTGGCTATCATGTAGAACGCAAAAAGACCCGCAAAGGGCACGAGCCAGTTACGGATATCCTTTGGGTCGTAGAAGAAGATGGCGGCAAGGACCAATATCATATAAAGTGCGGCCCAATCGTAGAAAACGCTGGAGACCAACACCCACAGCGTCGCATCGAAAATCTTGAACTTGGTGTCCCGAGAAGAACGCATGCTGATGAGCCTTCGCGTGGCCAGCAGGAGGAAAAAACTGCACCAGATGGCGTTGGCATCGAGAAGGGTTTCCGGAAATACTACCGCCAACATGGCGTAAAAAAGTATGGCAAATGAATTGTTACGGGTAATCTTGTTTCGCTTGACGATAAAATTGACCACGAAAATGCTGAAAAACAACGCGCCGAGCACCACCGCTTGTTCTAGCAACGCCCCGGGGGCATAGACCCTGTCAAAAAGGAAAAAGTGGACGAACCAATAAAAAAGAAACAGAAACGTTAGTACAATGATGTAATTGATCGGCTTTGTTTTGCCAAAAATCAGGGATATCATATCAGATACAATCTAAAATTCATCATTGGATAGTAGGTGCGCATACGGCGGACAAGCAAAATCAGCTATCTAAATTACCTGCGGCCAGATGTAGATAGTATCTTAACTTTTTATACTTTTGCAAAGCAAATATACTTAATAAGATGACTTCATTTTTTAGAGGAATAGAGGATTTGTTCGTAAACTATCTTTTCGCACCCTTGGATGCCTTGCGGTTTATGGACAGCTGGTGGGCCGCCAACGCCTTCAATTGGCTCTTGGCCATTATCGGATTTGCAGGATTTATCTATTGGATGCTTCAGCTAAAAGCCTACAACGATAATGACGAGGAAGATAAAACGGTAACCTCGCACTCCTATCTATAAGCTAAAGGTCGAATCCTAAATCCTTTCTGTAGTTCATGCCCACGAACTTGATTTTATCGATATTCTTATAGGATAAGTCCAGTGCCTCCTTGAAATCTTTTCCAAAGGATGTTATTGCCATTACCCTTCCGCCGTTTGTAACCGTTTTGCCCTCTTTATGGGCTGTACCGGCGTGAAATACCAAAGAATCATCAATTTCTTGATGGCCCGAAATCATTTTTCCTTTTTCGTAGGCTTCGGGATAGCCTCCCGATACCAGCATTACTGTGCATGCGGTGCGCTCGTCTATTTCCAGCTCCATCGTATCTAAAGTTTGATGGGCCACCGCTTTAAAAAGGGATACCATGTCGTTTTTAAAACGTGGGATGACCACCTCGGTCTCCGGATCCCCAAGTCGCACATTGTATTCAATCACCTTGGGCTCATCGCCTACCTTAATCAATCCGATAAAAATAAAGCCTCTGTAAGGAAGGTTGTCTTTTTTAAGGCCCTCTACCGTCGGCTTTACAATACTTTCGTGAATCTTGTCCATAAAGGCTTCATCGGCAAAAGGAACTGGCGATATGGCGCCCATGCCGCCTGTATTGAGTCCCGTATCGCCCTCGCCAATGCGTTTGTAATCTTTAGCGGTGGGAAGCACCTTATGGTTCTTTCCATCGGTCAATACGAAAACGCTCAATTCGATACCTGCTAGAAACTCTTCGATAACGACGGTGGCACTCGCGTCGCCGAACTTGGCATCGACCAACATGGACTGCAGTTCATCTTTGGCGGCTTGCAGGTCGTTTAGAATGACCACACCTTTACCCGCCGCTAATCCGTCCGCTTTCAAAACATAAGGTGGATTTAAGGATTCCAAAAAAGTAAATCCGTCGTTCAGCGTGTCGGTATTGAAACTTTCATAGGCCGCCGTAGGAATGTTGTGGCGCATCATGAACTTCTTGGCGAACTCTTTACTGCCCTCAAGTTCGGCGGCCGCTTTTTGCGGGCCGACGACGGGAATGTGATTCAGTTCGTCATCATTCAAGAAGAAGTCATGGATACCGTTGACCAATGGATCTTCTGGGCCGACGATGACCATATCGACTTGTTCTTTGAGCACCAATATTTTGATAGCCGCGAAATCGTTGACACCGATCGGAATATTATCGGCGATTTCGGCGGTACCCGCATTGCCTGGGGCCACAAAGAGCTTCTCTAATTTCGGACTTTGATGGAGTTTCCAAGCCAAGGTATGCTCGCGGCCGCCGGAGCCAAGGATTAGGATGTTCATGGGAGTCGGTGTTAAAGTGTGTTTTGTTAAAACTAAGATTTGTGATGGAATAAATTCGAGCGGGTTCGGATTCAATCTATGAAATTATACTTAAAACCCGTATTCGTTTCTTTAGCAGTCATGCCAAGAGTAATAAGTGAAAGACACCATCATGAGATAATTGTAGAACAGGCGAAAAGTAAGTCAAATTATTACTAATACGCTTTATCCTCTCCTTTGAAAACATTCAATACAGTTTGTATTATAATTTTAAGATCAAACATAAAAGACCAGTTTTCAACATAAAAAATATCAAGTTTTATTCGATTTTGAATATCGCTATCATTTTCCACTTCACCTCGATACCCTTTGATTTGAGCTAAACCGGTAATACCGGGTTTGATAAAATGTCTCAACATATATTTGTCAATTCTATGGCGGTAATCAATTGTTTGATTGATAGGATGTGGTCGAGGACCAACTACGGACATATTTCCATAAAGCACATTGTAAAACTGTGGTAGTTCGTCAATACTAGTTTTTCTAATGAATTTTCCAATTTTGGTAACCCTCATATCATTTTTCACGGCTGCAACAACGTTTATATCATCATTTTTTCGCATTGACCTGAACTTAAAACAAAGAAACTCTCTATTATCAAAACCAGTTCTTTTCTGAATATAAAATACTGGGCCTTTCGATTCTAGAGAAATTAGAAAGGCGATAATAGGTCCTAACCAAATCAATAAACCGAAAATGACCATAAGTGAAAATATGATATCGAAAGACCTTTTAACGAATGCATCAATTGTATTGTGGAGAGGGATATTACGTAAAGACAAAATAGGCAGATAGTCGTAGTACTCGAATTTCAACTTTTTCGCGAAAATGTTTCGGTTGTCAGGCAAAAATTTGAGCGTCTTTAAATTATTATCTGCAAAATCAACAAAATCAGTTATTTCATTATCGCTAAGCTCAGAAACCGAGCAGTATATTTCGTCTATTTTATTTTGTTCGACGTAATCGAAGCAATCTTGCGTTTTGAAATTTTTATCCCTAGGATTGAATTGTTTCATAAAAAGAAAACCGAATTCGGTCTTTGTATTGAAAACTTCGATAAGCTGACTCATTTTTTTATTTTGTCCTATGATAACCACTCTTCTCATGTTAGATTTAGCACTTTGCCGAAATCTTATCAAGAGCAAATAACTGATTACTTTGAAAATTGTTATCGCAACAAATACAAAACCAAAATATTGAGCGAGCTCCAACCTGCTCATAAAAGGTTGTCTAAAAAACCCGATAAAAGAATATAAAATCAATAAAAAGAAGGTGAATTGGGTAAAGCTCTTTATCAACAGGCTGGTAACTCTAGTATATGAGTATATTTCATAATACTTGTTTTTAACGGAGATAATAATCCAACCGAGGGAGATGTAAATGTGGAAAAGAATGGGGATTTGGGTACGTAATGAAACCAAGAGGACAAACAGATTTATAATCAATAAATCGGTTATGAAAGAGGTAGTCGTAATTATTCCTGAAACTTTGCCTTGCTTGAATAACATTTAGTAGGTCGTAAAAAATTGAATGTGTGGAAAAATATGACTATATATTTTACATGGAAAAAGCACTGATTATGGTATTACCGATACAACAATCATGACAATACCTTTCCGCACATGTAATCTTCATATTTTTGGTTAATGAGGCACCACCTAAACTGGTTATCGATTTTTTTTCTGTTATTTTCAATAAACTGTAAAAAGTCGCTTTTGCGAAGCGACATTAATTTAGAGACGTCTTCAGAGCTGGCAAAATACATAGCGTCTATACCAAGCACTCCCTTGTTAAAATCATTCTCGTGAGCGAGAATCAGACAATTTGAAGCCATCGCCTCTAATAAAGATGGGTTGGTACCCCCAACAGAATGACCGTGAAAATACAAGTTCGACCAATATCTCAAGTTGTTTAGATATTCAATATTAAAAATACCTCCAAGAAAACGGATATTTCTATGCGCCTTAAATTTACGTTTAAGATGTTCTCCGAATTTTGTTTCATGCTTCCCTACGACCAAAAACGTTTGATTGTTCTCGCTAGACACTACCCCATCAAGAATCATTTCTAAATTGTTCTCTGGTTCAAATCTGGCGACTAGCATGTTATACTGACCTTTTTCTACGTTAAATTGTTTAATTATTTGTTCAGAAGGATTGTCGAATAATTCTGCCCCGTATGCAATATACTCAGAATCACAGCCGTATTCCTTTTTTAGATATTTCTGTATCCCCAACGAATCCGAGATTAAATAGTCGCTGGTTTTGATTGCAAGCTTCTCAGCGTATTTTAAGAAACTGCGCACATTTTTGGAATACTTACTACGTTTCCATTCAAGTCCATCCATATTAGAAAATATGACCGGTTTCTTAGGCAAAAGCCATCCCCAGATTGAACTGCTGGTATATCCTAATTGAAGTATTATATCATATTTTCTTCCCCTGCTTTCCCAAATACAATTGAAATCGTAAATAAATTGCCCAAATGTACCTATCAAATATTCAGGATCCCATTTGTGAATGATGTTTACGCCTCTCCACTGTTTTTCCTGATAAATATGATTATGCGAATTGTAGACAAAAACCTCGTGGCCACTTTTTACCAGATGCTGTGAAAGATACTCGGCAAACTGTTCAAACCCGCTATAATTGTTAGGTATACCCCTTGTACCAATAATTGCAATTTTCATAAAGTGGCAATTCGTAAAGTACAAATATAATATTTTAATCGGACGGAAAATATCGGTTCACTTGCAATGGCCTGGTTCATGCAATTTTAAATGATTTTATGTGTATATTGCTAAGTCAAATCTATTTTAAGGGGTACGGTTTGAACAATATCGCACATAGTTTTATCATAACCATAGCCTATTACCATTTAAGAACCGAATAAAATCAGTTAGTGGCACAGTTGTTAAACGCACATAGCCTGTTAAATCAATATAGGGTTTCATAATCAATTGATATTGTCACAAAGGGACTCAAGGTCAATGCATATATTCGAGGAGGTAAACCCAAATCAACTAAGCCAAAGGCTGGGTTTGCTTTGGTGTGAGGAGAAATAGTGAGGAGAAAAACGCAAAGCTGAAAATGCCCCATTGTCTTGTGAACACAGATTCTGTCATTGCCGTTAATAAAATCAACAACGACCAAAATACACCTAAATAGTTTTTTCTTGAAAAAGTGAGTCCAAGAGGCATCAAAAACACTACCATCAAAAACAATACCCCGACAAGGCCATATTGCACCCATGTGTGAAGAAATTGGTTATGGGAATGATACTTATATTTTAGAGGTACTTCTAATTTTCTGGTTTCGAATTCCTCCAATAAAAGCTCTGAACCCTTCTTTTTTCCAGAGCCCCAAACTTCATTATTTTTCGCGGCGCTGATAGCACTTTGCCAAATACTAGTTCGTAAAGAGGTGCCAGAATACACATTGCCTTTGCTGTTTGCCTTAAAAATTCGATTTTTAATAACGGGGTTCAAAAGAGCTAAGGAAAAGCATGATCCAACAACTGCTATACCCAAAGCCAATTTTTTGAATGATAGCTTCTTTCGTACCAGAAGATAAAGGGGCAGTAAAACAATTAAACAGACGATTGCATTTCTTGCAGCAAGCAAAAAGACACTCATTACTAAAATTATTATGCAACTGTACATAAAGGCTTTCGGTTTGATAAGATTTTCATAAGTAAATAAAATCAATAGCCCGAATACATAGAACATTCCGAGATAAATAGGTTGAACACCTATAGGTTCGGCAAGAAAATCGTAAGTAAAGTACCAGAAATTTATACCCCCGTTATTCATGATAAAACCCCGAAAAATAGCGTAGCTAACATTTATTGAGGCACTGAGCACGCATCCTACAAGAAATGCTAAGAATATATTTGGGAAAAACGTTTGCAGTCTTTTTGACTGAAGCATGATTACCAAGGGAAGTAGCAAAAATGAAAAGTAGTCGAGTACAGCCATTTCCCAGCCAGTATGGGTCAAAAAAAACTCTCTACAAAATATTACAAAGAACAAGAGACCTAAGGGATAATTTAGCTCTCTGTAATTCCACTTTAGCTCTCCGCTCAGTAAATCCTTCACCGAAACTGTTATGCCTGCTATCAAAAATATAACCATTCCAATGGAGTTCAATGCAAGACCCAAGCAAAACGAAATCGCGAAAAGCATAGCGCTCCATTTCAGAAAAAGGCCGAAGAAACCCGTAGATTTATATAGTTGCATTTTCGTAGCGTAATTTAAGAGTTATACATAGGCTTAATAGCAAAAGTGCGGATACTTGATGTTTGAAAAATCCTGCGTTTGAAAAGGCAGCTATGCCCATGGTGAAATTCAGCACGTATAAATATACAAGAGGCCCATCATCCTTATGACGGATCTTCTTATGCATGGCAAAAGGATAAAAGAATACAAGCCACGCAAACAAAAGGCCTAGAGCGATACCATATTGTGACATTAAAGCCAAATAGTCGTTATGTGAGTCAAGAAGTACTTTGGCTATAGAGCCATCTTTAAGATACACCTTCTTATTTCTGTTCCAACGACCCACACCAACCCCGCTAAAGGGATTGTCGTCAATCATATTGATTGATGTTTCAAAAAGGATAAGCCTAGACCTAATCGAGGTCGTTTCCTCAGAATAACGAACGTCTATTACTTTTGTCAGCCCACTCTTTTCGAAATTGAGGTCGACCTTGTTTGAAATCTCCTCATAAGAAAATCGTTTAGGAATATAGCCTTGACTTGAGGTGAAATAATAAGCGAATGCAATTAGAACTATTCCCGAGGCAACTTTTAGAATATTCATTACCAGTTTTTTTCGATCTTTGACTAGTATAATCAATAAGTAAGACAATGCATAAGCCAATATGGCACCGCGGGTGCCAGAGGCTACGATAATGACGAAAGCAACCGCTAACGCCCCAATACCCAAAACCTGTTTAATTTGCCCGTCTTTTAGCAAGAAAGTAATGTAGAGCGCTATAGCCGTTGTAATATTCGCAAAGGTATTGAGCGAAAGACTGCCGCTTAATAATCTGCCCGCCCCCTTCAAATGGGTATTAGCATATGCCTCTATTAATAAAAAAAACAGGCTTAAACAAAAACCGACAGCAAGCTCCTTTTCATATTTTTTAATATCATATAGTTGAAGTAGTATTAAAAAGAGGAAGAGATATCGTAAATGAAAAGAATGTGCAAGCAGTAGATTAAAATCCCATACGTCTTCAGATTTAAAAATATTTACAAAAAAAACACACGAAAATAAGACGAGGAATGTTTTTAGAACTAGACCAAAATTGATGGTTTTAAGCCGAAACCTTTGTTCGTAAAGTCCGAGCAAAATGCCCAAAATCAAATAAATATCGATTCTTGTAATAAATGAAAACATTATTTGTTTTCGATCATCAGCATTACTGACGATAACGCTGGGAAATATATCGTCAATAGGTGAAGGAAAGGCTAGTAGGATAAAAACTAAAAAAACGAAAAAGTATTTACGTTTCCAAACAGCGAAGATACAGATAACCGCAAAAAGACCGATTGATGGTAGCGTTAAAGCCCCTATTTCGAAAAAGAGTATTTTTCCTGATTCGCCCCAAAACAATACAATAGTACTGCAAAGGTAGATTGCGATTAGCAGTGCAATACTATAAATTGTAAAAAGCTTGTTTTCAGCCATTGCCTACGCAATCAAAAAGAATCTATAGCGACCTCTACACTTAATAGAGTATCAGTTTGTTCACAAAATAGGAAATATCAAAGGAATTAAGATAAGGGATGTATTTACCATTAACGGCAGCAGTCTGTATAGTCATATTCTCATAATCGATTTTCAATCCATCATTGGGTCTAAAGAATTTCTTTAGTTCTTCTTCAGTAAAGTTGTGTATGCCGTCGTTATACCTGAAGGCCAAATTATCAAGAATCATTTCGGCTTGTTCTTCGTTTTGGCCGAAATCAAGTCGTATATGCGTGGGAAACTCCAATATGTCAAAAATATATTCGAGTTTTTGAAGTTCTTTCGACCCTTTTACCTCAATCCTTATTCGTTTCTTCGAATCAAATTTTTCCTCTTTTCCTCTGTAATACAATTCAAATTGATCATCTTTGGGTATTTCCATTGTTAATTCAACTACCAATTTGTCTTCATATTTCTTGTCCAAAGTTTTACCGTCACCTTTACAAGAAAATATGAGCAATCCCATAGTTAAAACAAAAGCGCTTCTTGATGCCTTTTTTGAGATGCAATATGATTTTATTCTATAGCTATTTTCAAACATTTTTAATATAGGTTTATATAGACATTAAGTTTTTCAAATATAGGCCATATTTTCTCCAAGATTTGCTTTTTCGTGTCTATATAGTAGGAAAAAACGTCTATTTTCTTCCCGTACATTGCTTTTAGATTAATCAAAGCAGAAGATGGATACGACAATATAGTACTTGGTCTATATAGTTCTATTACTTCTTCGATTGCACTGTTTTGTGTAATCTCTTGAAATTCTATTCGACCTGCATTGGCAATTTCGAAATTCGATGATGTGTCGGCGTGATGGCCCTTAAAGTAAACGGTCGATTCCTCTGGAAATTGAAGAATTTTTTCAATCATTTCCCTATATAACAAAATAACTTCCGAATCTTCAAGGGCGGAAGGTTTGCCACCAACAATCAGAACGCAGTTATTTTGGCCTGTATATTTTTCTTTGAGTAATGAAACTTCTACCATCTTCTGCTTTGGCCCAAGGGTATGTTCGGGAAAAATGGTATAAATTGCGTTTACAGAAGGATGTTCGACCGGTAAAATTTCTGAATTCCTCCTATATCCGAACCCGACCAATAAAGAGAATATCTTTCGCACAGTATGCGTTTTAGTCTTGTACGGCTCGTAATATTTATAAAAGTACAAGATACCTTCGTAGTAAAAATTTAATCTGACTCCATATCGTTCTTTCGGAAAACTATAAAAAAAATAATTGCTTAAGATGGCGGAGGTATGTGGAATGAACAATTCGCAATGACCCGACTTTAATCGTTTAGAAATTTTCTTTTTGGCGGAGTATGTTGTAGTGATTTTTTTTAAAGATTCTTTTTTTTCTATTGGATGGTATTCGTCGAAATAGCCTTTATTGTCCAACGTTACTGAAGAATACAAATAATTCATGCTCCCGTCTTCCAGAAATAACTGCTCAACAATCTTACCCGCCATAAAATTTTGAAATGGTGTCTGTGCAATGAAAATATTAGATTTTTTGATTTGCATGTTTCAATCTATTAAAGAAATATAATTTGCTTACGAGAAGCACCAGCATGCCCAGAACCTGAGCGACAGCGGCGCCTAGAACACCAAATTCGGGAACAAACATAAAATTAGCAACGATAATAGAAAGTGCCCCGATTATCGAAGACCACAATAAAGATTTGTCTTTGTGATATGAATACAACCCATAGTGTGGAATATATGAAAAACAGAAAAGCATTACTGCCATAAGTAGAAGGTAAAAGATGGCTACATTGTGGTTCAATAAATCATTGTCTAGATAATATAGCAAAGGATGAATACAAATCGAGGCCAAGATCGTACCCGCCCCTGTAGTATAAAGAACCTGCTTTTGATAGTCTTTATAGACTTTTTGAAATGCCTTTAAACCTTCACTCACGCTTTCGATTAAATAGGGCGACATCACTATGATAACCGTAGACTGAACCAAGACGAACATGGCATTCGATATGCCTGAAAAAAAGGTGAAAATACCTACCTCTTCCTTTGTTGAGTAAAAATCTAGAAAATATCGCCCGGAAAACTCAATTACCTTATAAAAAAGTGTTGCTACAAGAAAAGGAGCTGCCACCCTTATACCTCTCCGAATCCAAGACAGGTCAACCCTAAACTTAAATTGAACAGGTATTTGAAATACACCCACAATTATTGAAATCGTGCCACCGATGGCCCATATTATAAAAATATCTCTAATGGTCTGAGATGATAAATTAAAAGTCCATACTGCGTATAACGCCAAAATCCACAGACCTGCTCTAAGAAAAAGAGTAAGAGATGCAGTAACTGATTTCTTTAGTACAATCAGAATTCTATAAATTTCTTGCGAGATGTGTTCAGCAACTAAAATCAGGTAAAAATATAATAGGTACTCTGTGCTGATTACATCATAAAAAAACAAAAATAACGAACAAGGCAGTACAATCAGATAAACCGCACTATGAAATAGTATCTGATTACCAATATAGAAACTTAGGTCTCTACGATTTTTCTTAAGAAGTTCACGAGTGTTGTAGGTATAAAAATCAAAGCCGAGCACATAGATCATCAGCATGACGGTGGTCTGGAAAATTCCGAACACACCTAAATCGTAAACGCTTAACTTTTTTACAATGATTATGGAGAGCAGAAACTTAAATAGAATTGTAAGAACGCGATAGACGAGATTCAATATCTTGTCTTTTTGCAGAATCTTCTTAAGTTGTTTTTTCAATTTCAAGGTTTGATAATAAGTTAAAACAAACTTGTTTTTCGAAACTAGAACCTACATTAAGCGCTGCCTTCTCACTGATTACGATATGCCCAACCTTGCCATGAATGAGTTTTTCGGCGTTTAATGATGACAATCTGTTGGTCAACAAAATTCCCCCTGTATATTTGTAAAGCGCCTCCCTTTCTAATTTGGTGAAATTATCCTGTTCTAAAATAGCTTGCATACCATTTCCTGTATGGCGGTAAAACTTGTCATCTTCGGGCCTTACACTGACTAAGGAATCCGCTTTGAAAATCACTAAAGTATTTATTGCGTCATTCAAAATTTCATAGTCGACAAAAGGATAGGCTACGGAACAAAATAGAAATAAATCAAGATGCTGAAGGTCATCCACATTTACTAGAAATTGCAATGTTTTGAAAAGGGAGACATTTATTCTTTCCAACGCTATCGGCCTTTCGATAAACTGAATTTCCGCACCATATCGTTCCTCAATGTGCGCCTTTATAGTTAAATCGCTAGAGGTAACGATAACTTTTGAAATATTTTCGGTGTTTAATAAACTTTTGATTTTAAAGTCCAAAAAGGTGCCGCCTCCAAAAGGCTCAAGAGCAATATCGAAATTTGGCCTGAGCGGGATTACTCCAGCAGTATTCGGTATATCAAGGTTGTTTTTCTTGACATAGGCCTCCTTTATCTTTAAACGGGTGCCAAGGATTTTATTTTCGTTATTGGTAAGGTTGTAGTTATGACGCCTATACGAGAACAGGGTCTTGTTGATGTTTGTGACTTTGAACTTGTTAATAAACTTGACCCAAAGCTCATAACCGTCTTGGCATGTATAGTCTTCGTCGTATCCCCCAACTTGCTTAAGAAATTCACTCCGGATCATTGTGCAGGCACCATGCGCAGGTTGGTCTAAAATATTTACCTCGGTATCAAAATTGTGTCTCTTAATTTCGGAAAGTGTGTTTCCATCAACATCTACAA
>JBATUY010000201.1:0-2420 GCA_049671465.1 Pricia sp.
AAAAAAGGGGGCTATAAGAACATAGGCCCCCTCTTCATTAGTCTGTCTCCCTTTATTTCTCTGCAGTACCGTTGAAATATATCGATCCGGGATTGATTCCGACTTCTTTGGATGTCAACAAGGAATTGTCGGACAAATCATAAATTTCCAAGCTGCCGTTACTGGCGAAATCCTTGGCATCCGCACCATAGAGCTTTCTATCGTTAACCGTCATATTGTAAAAACTGATTCCGGTGATTACCGCTTCCTGCGGTAGCTCCGGGTCAGACGCTTCCATTTTGAAAACCCCACCAGCCAATGTGTAGTAGAAAGTACCCTCATCAAAGGCCAAATTTCCTGGATGTTCGGTCGAGGCCATTGTAAAGGTTTCGATAACGGTATTGCTTTCCGTGTCTATTTTGTTTAACTGGCCAGCGGTTTCATCTTCGGTATACGCAGGTTTACCACCTGAAAGTACCCAAAGACGACCCTCGGTATCCAATTGTAATGAATTGGGGCCGTCGGCGACTTCAATTAATGTCGTAATCGTATTAGAGGTCGCATCGATGACAGCGACACGATTATTAAAATTAAATCCGCCAAGTAAAGCTACATATATCGTGTTGTCTTTAACTAAGAGACGTTCCGGCCCTTCGGCTACCGGAATTTTACTTTCAACGGTGTTACTTTCTAAGTTAATGACTGCAACATAATCATCATCGGGATTCGTGCCATCGCCCCAGTTGGTCACATACCCTTTTCCATTGGCAATGGCCATATAACGAGGATTCAGAAAATCCGCCTGGTCAGGGCCACCAATGGTGGCAATCGACTCAAAGGTATATCGGTTTACCACCTCTATTTTTTGGGAGCCATTCAAAACAATATAGGCTACCTCTCCATTGAAAGCCATACTCTGAGCGGTATCGCCCCATGCATCGACAGCGTTGGCAGTGACAAATATATCGGACGCTACCTCGCCCAAGTCATCGGATATAAAACTTACGGAAGCATTTCCGTTCATAAAGCCGCCCTCGTTGACGACCAAAATTCCATTTTCGTAAGCAAGGGTATCCGTAACAGTTTCCGGCATGTCCGGTCCGTTATCATCGTTGCTACAAGACGTTAATAAAAATGCGGTCGCGGCCGTAGTCAATAGTAGTTGTTTTAATCCCATCGTTTTAAAAATTTAGAAGTAATTGGGTTTGTATATTTCTGTTGGGCATGGGGCGCAAGGCCACATTTTCGTAATAGGTATTGAATAGATTGTTTACCGTTATACCAAGGCTGTACTGCCATTTTCTGTTCCGTTTTGGCGAATAAGTGACTCCGGCATTGGCTACTTGATACCCGTCGAGCTCTCCGCCGATTATCGATACCGGGCCGTTGTACAATTGCTGGTAAAAAATACTGACCGCATCCAAATTGTAAGCGATGGCCGCGTTGGTTCGATGAAAAGGAACGTAGATTAGCTGCTCACCGGTGGCCTGGTCTTCGGAAACGGTATAAGTGTAGTTCGCCTTAAATCCTAAATTTTGCTTGCTTTGGATGGGATAGTTTAGCGCCAGTTCACCTTCTAGCCCATAGATGCGAACCTCGTCTATGTTGGATGGCGACCAGATACCTGAGGTGTTAGGAAGCCATCGGATCATGTCGTTGGTGGCGATGTAATATCCGTTTAAGTTGAAACTAACGTCCGCTAATCCAAAAAACCGTCCCAGACCAAAACGCTGCCCGAGGTCAACTTGATATGAACTCTCGGGCACGAGGTCGAGATTGCCGCCAGGCTTCCAATAGAGGTCGTTGAAAGTGGGCATCCTAAAATTTCTTGAGGCGCTGAGCTGCAATCCGTAGTGCTCCCCCACCCTGTATTCGCCATCCAAAGAAAATATGAAAGAACTGGAAAAGTCGGAGGAAAAGTCCTTACGAAGTCCGAAATTATAGACCAGATCCTTCGAAAGCGTGTGCTTGAACAGGGCCGTGACAGAAACGTCATTCCGCTGGGGATTTCCAAAGCTGCTTCCATCGCCCCGGTAGTGGTCATACTCTAGATAGGAGTTCACTCGAAAGGCCTCGGAAAATTCCACATCATAGGAATACCGGGCCAACCACGTGGTCACCCCTCCCTCGGAAAACGTATCGGAATCTTTGTTTTCGAAATACTTGAAACCCTCATAAAGATGCGCCAATTTGAGTTTTGAGGTTGATGTTTTACCTAATCCGACCCATTCCAATTGCGTGCGATAATGGTCATCTTCGTAACGGCTGCGTCCCGGGGCGACCAAATTGCCCGATAGGTTTCGATCACCAATAAAACTTTGATGATATAGCCGCAATACATTTTGTTCGGACAGCACAAATCCGGCATTGAAATTCAAGGTGACATTTTGAAATTCCCCGTTACGGTTTCGTTCCGCATCACTGTTTGCACTACCCTCAAA
>JBATUY010000202.1:0-11810 GCA_049671465.1 Pricia sp.
AAAGAGGCGGGAACGCAACTCTAAAAGCGCCTCTAGGAGACAATGGAAAAAACACCGCATACGAAATTTCATGGTCGGGGTATGGTAATTGTAAATAAAGTAAATAAAAAATTGTTCTTATTGTTCAATGGAATAGTAATGAGCCTTAATGTTCTAGCTCAAAAACCTGTTATGACACAATCAGAAGAAAATCTCCTCAGCAGTAATTTAATCGGTATGAATATTGCAAAGCTTGAAGAACATTTCGATAAAATGAACTTTAAAAAAGCGCAAGAACTGAGTTTATCTCAAAAATATAATTATTTATATTCCTCGGGTCTAAAGTTGCTTTACCTTGGCAAAGAAGTAGAAAGATTTGCATTAAAAGTTAAAGATGAGAGAGTGGTTGAAACTCATTTTGAGATTTCTTTTTCAAATAAAAAGAAGATTTTCGAAAGATTGATAGCGCTTCATGGCTATCCAGATAGCGGTAACATTAATCCAGAAAACTTCCCTCAGTTAAAAAATCCAGAGAAAGGCAGAAAAAAACCAGATAATTATCTTTTTGAAAATTATTCTGGCCTTGTATGGATAGATGAGGATACTGATATCTACATGAGCGTGACTAATCTTGCAAATACGGAATACTTTATTGGTAAAACCTTTACTCTTTGGATTAGTTATAGGATAGCCAAAGATTAAGTATTAAACTGCACTACAATTTTAAATTAATCTTAAAAATCCACCTGCTTTGCAGGTGGTCATGTTCCGAAGGCTATGCCTATTTTTGTTGTACGGGTAAATATAGGAAACTCAGCCATGTTGTTTACAAGTGTGATTATCACATTGTGTGGATCCCGAAATACAGGTTCCGTGTTTTGACGGGAGCGATAAAGGAACTGGTCGAGAGTGACATAAGGTCTTTGTTCGAATGGAAGGGCTGAATTCTCGAAGATGTGAACTTTCAGCCCGACCATGTGCATCTGCTCGTTTCGGTGCCACCGAAAGTCTCGATGTCGAATTTGATGGGGACACTGAAAGGGAAGATTGCGATCAAGCTTTTCCAAAGCTGCCCCAAAATGAGGCAAAAGCCCTATTGGGGGAACCATTTCTGGGCACGCGGCTATTTCGTCAGTACGGTCGGGCTTGACGAGGATATGATATAGAAGTACGTCAAGTACCAGAAGAAAGAGGAGAAAAAAGTCGAGGATTATCAGCAAATTTAGACTTTTTTTATGGAGCCTGATCCAACTCCGTTACAATAGTTTACTGCTCAATATCCTTACTGGGGATAGAGGTACTAGTATTGTAAAAAACTTTATAACAATTGGACAGCGTGAAGATAGAGTTCAAAGTACGAGCGGAAAGCCTATTAGACAACTAGATAATAATAAATCCCAATGAAGAAAACTACACGACATATTGTTGGGACGGAATAGTAAGAATTGGAATTGCGGCGTGCAGGTTAATAACATCCCAAAATTTAACTATTCAGAACTTACGTTCAAAATTTGGGCCAAACTTCAGCGATACATATAAATACCCAATTATGAGATAGTCCCCAATAGCGCGTCCAACACCCTACTCGTTTGCTCATAACCAATAGAATACGCTTTTTCAATGCCCTTACGGTCTAAAACCCCGATTTTCTCCAACGCCTGAAACTCCATCAGCAAATCACAGGACTCCAATTTTTTGCGGTTTATGGCGTATATCATGAGACCGGTGACCCTGCCGGTGATCTGCCACGAATTTTTCAACGCATTTTGGTAGAGTTTGCCCACTTTTGAAACGTTGCTGCCGATTACGAAATCTACTTTGTCTTTGATGGGTTCCAGCGGAAAATTGTTCATGATGCCGCCGTCGGCAAACAGTTCGCCCTCTAATTCAACGGGACTGAACACCGGCGGCAATGCTGCGGAGGCCAAAAGCGGGGGAATCAATTCTCCCTCTGAAAAATAACGCAGTTCGCCCCGTTGCAAATTGGTGGCCACTACATGTAGCTCGCGCTGCAAGGCGTCAAAAGCATTATGGGGAAAGTATCCCTTAAAAACATCAAAATACCGATCGGTATTGATAAAACCCGGTTTTACAATGGTCAAAAAATTATAACGAAACAAGGGAGTTTCCTTAAAAAGCGAGAGCATATCCTCTACAGAATTGCCATTGGCATATAAGGCACCTACCAAGGCTCCGATACTGCTGCCGCTCACGATATTCGCTGAAATACCATGTTCGTGCAAGGCCTTTATCAAGCCGATATGGGCCATACCGCGAACGCCTCCCCCGGAAAGTACGAGCCCGATGGATTTTGATTTTAAGTCGTTCATAGTTTTAGGCTTAGCAGGTGACATTCGTTACTCGACGATGTATCAAAAGTACTCAAATGATCGGTATCGAGTATGAATTGGGCGAGCAATGAAGAAAAGGATGTCCATCGAAAATAGGATAGGGTATATCACCTCTTGGATACAACGATAGCCCACTGGTTTGGACACCTAATTAACCGATCTTTAAAACGTTTTTGAAAAATAAAGTCCGACCGTACCATTTTCGTACCGCGGTATCAAGCTTATATCCTTTGATTTTAAGAACGGATTCCATTTGAAGAGATAGTCGAAATGGCATACCAGTTTCGCGACCAGTATACCGATGCCCGCACCGGCCAGCACCTCGGAGAGGTAATGCCTATTGTTCAGCATTCTAAAAGATCCGGTTACTGCGGCAAACCCGTAACCGCTGTAGGCCAAAATTGGGCTGGTTTCCCGAAACTCCTCATGTAATACCCCTGCGGAGGTAAAGGTCAGGGAAGAATGCCCCGAAGGAAAGGCCTTGGCGTTGCTACCGTCGGGCCGAACTTTATAGATATGCCGTTTCATCGTGTTTGTGATGATATCGGTGATGATGATCGATAGGGCCATGTTCTTGGTCTGGTCGAACCAATGGTTCTTGGCCTCTACCCCTGCGATATCGGCGATGTACATCAGTGCCGGGGGTGCGAACCGGGTATATTCATCGATACCGAATTTAAAACTGTTGCCCACCCGGTCACGGGTTTCTTTATTGAGCGATTGTTCGAAGGCACTATCGGATAGCAGTATGCCCGAAGCGATCAATCCTGCGGGTAAAATACTTTTTTGTAACAGGTTTCTCTCTGGTTTGGTCTGAAGGGTATCGATTTGGGGATAGGCATGGGCGGTAATAAAGAAAATGCTTATAGCAAAGCGGATTTCGTTGTTCATGTTCTAAATTCTTTCTGACTTTTGTTCGTAACTGAAATCAGCCTAAAAATAGCAGGACCTCTTGTAATTAGAGGCTTTGGTCACAGGGGAAATCGGAAAATTTACCGTGATTTCACAACGGACGACGATTTGCTTTCTTCAGATGTGTTATCCGGAAAAACTTTCCAATAATTTATCATGATAATCGGTAGTCACATCGAAACAGTAGGTAACGGGAAAGCCAGGCTCCTTATCACATAACAGATATTGCTTAAAAATATTTTGTGCATTGTCTTTTATGGTATCGTCAGGATGAATTTTCAAACGGGCATTCAGTTTTTCGGATACAATAACTTCTGGGGATATAATATAGTGACTCGCCAACACATCGAAGGGATTGAAACCATCGGCACCTTGGTCTACCCATTGTTGCAGCCAAGCTTGCGATGCTTCGGCCAACCAGATGTTACCAGCATCTCCCGAAGATATGAGCATATCGAGATCGGCCTGCTTCACCCAAACCTTATTGGAAATCTCGAACGGACAGAGCGTTACCGGAACCCCCGATTCGAACATAACGCGAAAGGCATCGTTGTCTAGGTCGAAGTTCAGGTCACGGGCGTGGTTGCCCTTGTTTCCGATTTTAAAATAATCGGTAGGTTTTCGTCTTCCGGCCACAAGTACTACTTCTAAAATCCGATTTTTCAATTCAGGGTATTTGAGCAGCAACAGGCCGACGTTGGTCGCAGGGCCGATGGCCATGATAATCATGGGCTGTTTTTTCAAGGCTACGGCAAGCGCTTCGACGGCTTCGTTGGTCTGAACATTTCGTAAATCAAGCGCTTCGCCCGCTCCTTTATAAACGGAAATTTGGTTGTCCGCAAATTCTTGGCTCATATATCGGCTTAGCCTATGGGCGTTTTCGATATCGGTATTGCCAAAGACGGCACTGATGCCGCAGATTTCGATGTTCTTAGCCTTGATCAACTGCAAAACGGCATAACCGTCGTCGACATCGCAATAGCCTTCGCGTTCGTGGCGTTTCATTCCGACGGAAAGGTCGGTGTCGATCCATACTTGTTTCATATTCATCTTGTTTCTTATTTTTTCTTCATTTGCCACTGCCACTGCCACTGCCACTATCACTATCACTGCCATTGCCGCTGACCACCGCTACCGGCCACTACCCAAACCTACTGTCTACTCAGTTCCCCGCCAATCCGCCCCAAAACTTGATTTCGTCCTTGACACCGGTCGCCGGATCCGCGATAAACTCCTCTTTGTCGGTGTAAACCTTGAGGCTTCCCGCTTGCATAAAACCGATTTCGTCACCCATAAGTACGGCCTCCTTCAAATCGTGGGTCACAAAAAGGGAAGTGATATCGAACTCCTTCGAAAGATTTTGGAACAGGCCCTGCATGCGGTGTCGGGTGCCGGCATCGAGACTTCCGAAAGGTTCATCGAGCAGCAGTAAAGATGGGTTCGTGATGATGGCCCGTCCGAAGGAAACCCGTTGCCGTTGCCCGCCCGAAAGTTGGTTCGGCATCTTTAGGGATTGGCTCTCGAGCTCAAGGCTACGTAGCATGTGCGTCACTTTTTCATTCACCGAATTATTCGGTATTTTTTTTAAACGCAGTCCAAATGCGATATTTTCAAAGGCGTTCAGGTGTGGAAATAGTAAATCTTCCTGATATAGGTATACGATGTTTCGCTTTTCGGGCCTGATGTGGGTGATGTCTTCTCCATTGAGGCTGATGCTTCCAGAGTCGGGAGCCACCAAACCTCCGATGGTCTTGAGCATGGTCGTTTTGCCGCAGCCGGATTTTCCCAAAATACTAAGCGTTTTTTTGGCATCCAAAGAAAAAGTAAGGTCTTTGACCACTTGCTCTCGCCCGAAACTTTTTTCTATGTGCTGTACTTTTAAAAACATGGGATGATTCTCTTTTTGATATTTTATCAGGTGGCCGTCTGATGACCAGAAAACGATAGGTGGCTAAACCAGCTTTTTGAATACATAACGCTTGTTAAAATACAATAAAACGACCGGCGGAAAAATCAACAGGCAACAGCTCAATGCCCCATAATAATAATTCGCCTCCTTGATAAACAGAAAAACCTTGATGGTCAGCGTCTGCACCTTTCCGATACCGATAATCGAGGTAAGACCGTATTCGAACCATGAAATCAAGAACGTCTGGAAAAAGCAGATCAATAGCAGGCCTTTCGCCAAAGGAAACAATACTTTGATGTAGGTCTGCCATCGGTTTCCGCCCAAGGTAGCGACTAAATCTTCGTAGCTTTTTACCTTTTGGTTCCAAAAACTACTGAAAAATAAAAGTGCGTAGGGAAACGCGATGATAAATTGGGCCACGATGACCCCAGTGATGTTTCCGAACAGCCCCATTTTCAAAAAGAAAAAACTGAGGCAGGCGGCAAAAACCACGGGAGCCAAAATATAGGGAAAATAGGCGAGTAAGGTCAGGGTGGTTTTCTTGGGATGATAGAATACGGCGCGGCTTATCAGAAATCCCGATAAGGTGGAAACAACCGCCACGGACAGCGATATCATTAAAGAGGATGCAAAACTGGATAGCAGACCAGCCTCCGAACTAAGAATGGTAGACCAGTTTTTCAATCCGAAATAGGAAGGTGCCAAGTCGGGAAACCGCCACTCCGAAGCGAACGAAAGCAGCACGAGATACACGAACGGAAACAAGATCAACAGCACCGCAAAGCTCAATACAAAAGGTTTCCAGCTAAATTTCATGTATTGCTATTTGGATGTTTTTAAGGGTCAAATAAAAATTATTGTATACCATTCAGTTTATTTTAATCATTCTCTGGCCTAGTGATCGAGGGCCCCGCTTTTCTTGGGATAAAACAGTAAAATAGCTGCCACCGAAACGATAAGGGTATACATGACGGCCACTACGTAACCTTCTGAAATCTTATCAAGATCATATTGTTTTATTTCCCGGATAATCAGTACCGACAGCATTTGGGGCGATTCTTGGCCCAGTATCAAAGGCACTTCGTAGGCGCCTAGTAGAAAAATAAAATAAAGTACGATCAGCACCCAGGTCTTTTTGATCAGAATGGGCAGAAATATCTTTCGAGTGACCTGCTTGGCGTTCGCCCCCAGCGATTGCGCCAATACGGACAGTTCTTCGATGCGCTCATTTTTATAAACGTTTAAAAAGAGCAGCACAAAAAAGGGCATCACCATAGTAATAAACGACAGTACGATACCAAAGGCCAAGGCATCGTTGACCAGATCCGGAAACTTCGATGCTTTGGTTATCCACCCCATTTGATAGCTGAGACGGGCAAAAAATCCACCTTTCGAAAAGAGTTGAAAGGTGAAAAAACCGGTTACGATACCCGGCACCGCCAAGGGGAGATAGATGATGAAGGATAGGAACTTACCTTCTAGCCGCTTTCGGAACTTGAGGGTCGCCCACAGGGCTCCACCCACGGATACGGTTACGGCGATCAAGGCAATCAAAAAACTGTACACCAAAGAACTGAAGAACTCCCCTGAGGCGAGCACCGCTGTCCAAAACTTGGTCGTAAACCCGTCGTTGGCGATACCGATGATGCCAAAACTGTAGAGCAAAGCATAGACAAAAGCCGCCGCAAAGGGGATGACCCCGACGGCGATAAAAAGTATAATTCCGAGATTTGGGGTTCTATTTTTCAATGACCTGCTTTCTAAAATCCTCATACAATCGAATCATGTATTGTGGGGCCGGTTCGGCGATGGCGTTCTTTTCGAGAAGCTCCATTTCGGGACCGTATTGGCGTTTGGCTACCTGTTCGAACCTTTTCTGCCACTCTTCAGGCAGACTTTCTAGGTCTAAAACGGTATTTGAATTCATTCCATTGACGTCGGCTTTCTTCAGCTGGGCCTCTGGGGATAGCAAAAAATCGATAATCTGCATGGCGCCGGCCTTTTGTGGGGCATTGTGTAAAATACCAAGATAATTTGAATTCTTGATGGTGCCGTTTTCCCAAGCGTATCCGCGGGTGGATTTTGGATAAAGACCGTTCAGTACTTTTTCCTCGATACCGCCTTCACTAAAACCGTACGTCAATAGCAGTTCACCATTGGCGTAAAGCTGGCCCATTTTTGACTGCTCCTTCGGGAAAGTACGGCCTTCTTTCCAAAAATAGGTTTTGTGCGCATTGATGTAATTCCAAAGTTTTTCGGATAGCCTGTTGTATTTTTCGGCATCGAAAGTGCCGTCTAGACTGGTAGGACCTCCGCCAAGTTCGGCCAGCAAACTCTTCAGAAACGTCATGCCCGTAAAGTCGTTGGATATCGTAAACGTACCGGGATACCGTTCGAGATATTCGGTGAGCTCGGGAATGTTCCGGGGAGGACTTTCTACCTTGGTCGAATCGTATACGATAGCGAACTGATTGATGCTCCACGGGGCTTCCATGCCTTTTATCGGTTGCTGAAAATCGGTATTGATATAGGGATCGTTCATATCGATAAACTCAGCGTTCGGAAGCTGATTAACAAATGGACCCCAAAGCCCATCGACCTTTCGCAACTGAAAAAAGGTCTCCCCGTTGATCCATACCATATCGACTTGTCCCCTTTCGATATCGGCCTGTTTTTCGCCCATGACCAGCTGAACAATTTCAGGACCTTGACCGCCACTGATCTGTAAATCGATGTTGTATTTTTTCTTGACCGAGGGTACTACATAGTTGTTGATGTAATTGTTAATGGCCGGGCTGCCCTGCCACATCATAAAGTTGACGGTCGTGCCTTTTGCCGTAGCCTCAATTTCCTGCCATTGCGCTGTTTTCAGGGCTTCATCGTTGGTCGGCGGTTTTTCCGAGCAGGATAAGACCAGTAGCACTGTTATTAGGATAATCAAAATATTTCTGTGTTTTGGCATTTGTTCGATTATTTTCTATAATAATAGCCGGTTTAGTGGAATATGGTTTAGAGTCGATTTTAGTCATCATCTGCCAAAGGACCGTCTTATATGTAATCCATCGTCTCTAATGTAGACTGCAAACTGCCACTACCCACAATTCTGCTTGCCGTAACCGCTCTCTACCGCTCCCACCATCCTTTACTGTTAATATCATCACCTCCGATACGTTCAACGGCTTCGGCGTAGTTGGCGTTGTTGGTGGCCTGTTCGGATTCCGGATAAAAATACCGAACGGGATATCTATCGTCGTTCAGATTGTCGGGCCCCGGTTTAAGATTGGGAATGCCGGTGCGGCGAACGTTGAACCAAGCCTCATGACCGTTGCATATCAAGCTCAACCATTTTTGGGTCAAAATTTTATTGAGGTTGTCGGTGCCGTTGAGGGCAATGGCTTCCCTCGTAAAATAGTCCTCTGGCAGCTCGACCCCATAATAGGCAAAACTGGCCGCTATGCCGTTTTGATAGAAGGCCTCGACATCTCCGGTGATATAACCACGTTCCGCAGCCTCGGCCAAGGCGAACTGCACCTCCGAATATTGCATGAACTGGGCATCTACACCGTTCGGAACTTCCCTGAAGATGGTTCCAAATGGAGAAATATCATCCAAATTGATATTGGCAGCGGAAATGGTCTCTCGATCTTGCCCGTTCAGCAGGCCCTTATAGGCCGGGGTACCGGCTTGTAAACTTACTTCCGTAGGTTTATACAGTACGGTCACCCGTGGGTCGTTCCAAAGGCTAATGACGGAATCGACGGTTCGTGTCATACGATGTTCCAAATAGAGGCCCAAAGAAGAATTTACTAAAGGATATTGGTTCGGTGCGGCACTCAAATAGGGAACAACGGCGTTCTGCATATTACTTTCCATCAATTTCCCGGAATCGGCCAGAGCCTGTAAAGCTGAAAAATCGGTAAGTCTTTTGCTGATACGCAAAGTATAGCGCAATCGCAGCGAGTTTGCAAAGCGTACCCACTTGTCAAGATCTCCATCGAACATAACATCGCCTTGAATCGAGCTATCGGTATTTTCCAAAGTTGCCGCGGACCGTTCCAAAACCGCCAAAATTCCGGTCTCCGAATCGGTGTAGATACTTTCTTGGGTATCATATTTTGGGGTAAACTGCCCGTCGAGCGCTTTAAGGGCATCGGTGTAGGGCACGTCGCCCCAAAGGTCGGTAAGTTGCGAGAACATATAGCTTTGCATGATATCGCCGACCGCCGCATACGCTTCATTGGACCCCTCGGCATTTTTCATGGATTCGATATCGGTCAGCAACCTGAAGATGGTATTCCAATATTCGCTATTGGTTCCCATTTCGTATCGGTCGATTCGCTCAAACTCCACACTTGCGGCAAACTGGGCGAGGTAGTTCGCCAAACGGAAGCCTTGAAAAAAGGCGTTCTGATCGGCCTCGACCGAGATAACGTTGGCCAACAAAAACTGGGGACCCACATTTTGCGGGGAATTCGGATTTTCGTTGATGTTCTCGAAATCATCGGTGCAGCTAGTCGTAAACAACACTGCACTGAAAAGCGTTAGAATATATTTTACTTTCATTTGAAATGTCTTAATCTTTTTTGACTGGCTAAAACGGTCTTAATTCGACAGTCTTATACCTATACTTAAAACTCTGTTTTTAAACTGAACCCAAAACTTCGTGTCGAGGGATATGAAAAATCATCTACGCCATAAATTACGCTCCTTTCCTGAACGGCGTTGAGTTCGGGGTCAAAATGTGGGTTTTCGGTGAACAGCAATAGATTGCTGCCTATTACTCCTATTTTGACATTGTCGAATCCAATAGTATTCGTGAGCTTGTCCGGTAGGGTATAATATAGGGCCACTTGTCTGAGCTTCACATAAGACGCACTGTATAGGGCACTTGCCTCGTTGCCGCGATCAAAGAAATTATTATAGAACGTACTGGCCGGCACCGAGGTGGTATTCGGGGCGTACTGCGGGTTTTCAGCAGTTCCCACATTGACGATGCCGTCTCCGATAACGCCATCCTCTCGGCCTACCAAGGTTTCTTTCAACACCCCGGACGTGCTTCCCAAGGCTTTAATTCTAGAGACAATGGTGCCGCCTTTGCGCCAATCCCATAAAATCGTCAAATCAAGTCCCTTGTACGAAAACTTGTTATTGAATCCCAAGGTGAAATCGGGATTGTAGTTGCCCAACAACCGTAAGTTCGGGTCTTGGGTGGGCAGTCCGTTCGCCCCGTAAAGTATCTGGCCGTCTACCTCGACAAAGCCGGTTCCGTACATATCGCCTACCCGCCCATCTTTGCGGGCAATGTACAATACCTGATTGCCTCCGGCACCCGAAAATATATTGGCGGAACCGGTCACGAACTGGTCCACTCCTTCCGGAAGCTCGGTCACCACGCTGCGATAGGTCGAATAGTTCAGGGAAGATTCCCATTTGAAATCCTCAAGCTGAACCACGGCACCGCTCAAAGACGCTTCAAAGCCCCGTGTACGAACTTCGCCGCCGTTGACATTGAAATTCGCGAAACCGCTGGTCTGGGAGATGGGGCGGGAGATAATTTGATCGATACTGGTGTTTTGATATCCTGCCACATCCAATTGTACCCTACCGTTCAGAAACCAGGCCTCGACACCGGCCTCCAAGGCATCTAATCGCTCGGGTTTGAGGTTTGCGTTTCGCAGCACCGTTTCGTTGGTAACACGGGCATTCGCACCATAATTCTGGTTGAACAGAAAGTTCTGGGCATTTTGATACGGGTCGGTATCGTTACCTACGCTGGCCGCACTGAAACGCAGGTTCAAATAAGATACTGCATCCGGAAATTCGAACATATTGCTTACCACATAGCTGAGCCCCGCTGAATAATACCCGAACGAGTTGCTTTCACTGGGCAGCGTACTGCTCCAATCGTTGCGAAAGGTCAGGTCGAGATAAAGTGAATTTTTATATCCCAAATTGCCGGTGCCGTAGACGCTATTGATCCGCTTGTCGAAAACTTGGCTGTTTCCCTTTAACGGAGTCCGCGAATTGGCCAAAGTGTACACCCCGGGTATCGAAAGCTGTGAAGCTTCCGAAAATTTATATTTGATACCTTGGTTGAAGACATTGCCGCCTGCCGAGACGGTGTATTTCCAGTCGTCGGTAATCGTATCGGTGTAGGATAAGAGCAAGTCGGCGTTGGTTTCCCGAAACCGTACAACATCCTCCCTATAACTTCCCAAGGGATTGTTGTTCGTGCTAACCGCCCTTCTGAATTCGCGGTTATCGTCGTAGGTATCCATCCCGATACGTACCGCAAGGCTCAGTTTATCGGTGAAACTGTAGTTGGCCGATACATTGCCCAAAACCCGGTTTTTGTTAAAACTGTTGGTGTTCTCAAAAACGGTCAAATAGGGGTTTGTCAACCAGAGATAGTTGATGTCGTAGTGTTGTACCCCGGTCTGCCCCGCCTGCCAATAGTCTTCCAGGGCCGCAATATTGGTCTGTCTGCCCGTCCAGTTAAATCCATATAGCGGATTTTCATAGCCATAGCCCAAATTCGGTCGGTTGCCGCTTCTACTGTTGATGTAGTTGACAAAAGCTTTTACCTTGAGACGCTCGCCCACGTTTTGGTCAAGGCTGATTGCGAGGCCGTCACGTTTGAGGTCGGTATTGGGTACGAT
>JBATUY010000203.1:0-25309 GCA_049671465.1 Pricia sp.
GATAAATGGTCTCTATGATTTTTAAATCTTTCAAGGGGATGGTTCGTTCTTCTATTGGAATTGCATTGTATATTTTTGATAGACGATTGTATTCATCGATTTCCGAGCGGGAAGCCCTTTCGTGAACTTGCCACACCCCACCGCTATATGCAGATAAAAGCGCTTCAATGTTTTCTTGAACGTTGTTTTCGTTAATAAGGATAAAATGCGTTTCGGAAACATCTTCATTTTCGAAATCTCCCGCATATTCATCCCGTAAATAAGATAGCCAGTCTGTGCCGCTGTCCAATACTTTACCGTCTATATGAAGTTCATCTTTATAGAGCCGTATGGTATGATGTTCTATATTTTCACATTCACTCCCAATATTAGCATATGCGTGTATTTCGGATGGGTTATCTTCATATATGGTTTTTTTGCTTGAAAACCCGTAGACCAGCCCGGCTAGGAGGGGTAAAAACAAAATACTTCTAACGAAGATCGACTTTTTTGAGGTTTGTGTTTTCATAACTGTAAAACGTTTTTTGATTGATGAATACGATGAATAATTGATGGCATTGGCCATCGACGGCTGACGGTCTTTATGGCTTGTTGATGAGGCAAAGGCCAAAAGTATATTTTGATATTCGGAGGTGGCGCTACCTTGTTTTAGCACTGCTGCATCCGCTAAAAATTCGTGGTTGAGTTTGATGGACTTTTTGGCAAAATGGAACAATGGATTGAACCAGAATACAATTTGTAACAGCTCGATGAAGAGAATGTCCAAACTGTGTTTTTGTCGGGCGTGGGTAGCTTCATGCACCAAAACATCCTTGGGAATTTTCTGCGCATCGAAGGCTGCGCGGTGTAGAAAGATGTAGTTTAAAAAGGTGTGGGGAACAACGGCATCCTTCAGCAATACATTGATAATCCGATCGATTTTCAATTTGGGATTGTTGCGGATATTGTGTGCTATTTTCCTAAGATTGATGAGGAATTTCAAGGAGAAAAGCAATACGCCCAATCCGTAAACCGTCCAAAGAACTACGAACCAATAGTTGCTTTCGGTGCTTTTGATGTCGGCTGGGGCAGAAGCTTCATTCAGGATCGTTGTGGTTTCGGGATAAATATTTTCCACAGGGTCATTCGCGGCAGAAAAGAGGGTAGGTTCCTGGGACGCCTCAACATACTCGACAAACGTAATCGAAGGAATGACTAAGGAAATCACCAATGCCGCCAACAAATAGAACCGCTTAAAGGTGTGCATGCGCTCGTTTTCCAGCAGCAACTTGTAGAACATCAAGAAGATGGCCAAACAGGCACTCGATTTAAGAAGGAAAAGGATCATGGCTATTTCTTTTTAATTTCGTCGTCAATCAGTCTTTTCAAATCCTCAAGCTCGGTCTTAGTAAGATCGGTGGCCTGGGTGAAAAAGGATGCGAATTGTCCGGGGCTATCGTCGAAGAAGTTTTTGATCAGCGAATTCACCTGTTTCGAGAAATAGGCTTTCTTCTTTACCAAAGGATAATATTCCCGGGAGCGTCCTTTGCTGGTATAGGCTACGAATCCTTTGTCCGCCATTCGTTTCAATAACGTTGCCAATGTGGTGGTGGCCGGCTTGGGTTCAGGGTAGACCTCCAACAAATCTTTTAAGAAGGCTTTTTTCTGCTTCCATAAGATATTCATCAACTCTTCTTCCGATTTTGAAAGGGACATATGTCTTCATAATTTATCAATTGCTCTACAAACATAGAATTAATATTTGAATTCTACAAATGTAGAGTAATAATTTTGCGTTCGGTCCTATAATTAGCCCATAATCCTATGTAATGATGACATGCTTACATCCTAAGATATACTTATAGCACTAAAAGAAGAGTTTTTGGCTAGAAGCGGAAGTATATGTGAACCATACGGTAATGATTCGAATTTTGGGAACTATCAAGTTGCACCTGTACCTACAGCTGGTGTTGACGGATTAAATTTGATCAGGGATACTTTATGAAATAAACTTTCCTTTTAGAATCTATTCGCTTTTCATCTCCGTAAAGAATTGATAGAAATAGGGTATCGTCTCAATGCCTTTTAAATAATTCCATACTCCGAAGTGCTCGTTAGGGGAATGAATGGCGTCGCTATCCAATCCGAACCCCATTAAAATGGTTTTGCTGTCCAATTCTTTTTCGAATAGCGAGACAATCGGTATACTGCCGCCGCTGCGTTGCGGTACCGGTTTTTTGCCGAAAGTAGTTTCATAAGCTTTTGAAGCGGCCTGATATGAGATGGTGTCTATGGGCGTGACGTAGCCCTGCCCGCCGTGGTGCGGTGTAACCTTTACGGTCACCGCATCGGGAGCGATACTTTCAAAATGGGATTTGAAGAGCTGGGTGATTTCTCGCCAGTCTTGATGCGGCACCAGTCGCATTGATATTTTGGCGTAGGCTTTACTGGGGATGACCGTTTTGGCCCCTTCACCAATATAGCCTCCCCAAATGCCATTGACGTCCAATGTGGGTCGGATGGAATTTCGTTCGTTAGTGGTATATCCTTTTTCCCCATAAACGGATGCAATTTTCAAAGCTTTTTTATAGGCTTCTAAATGGAAAGGTGCCTTGCCCATTTCGGTGCGTTCGGCCTGGGTCAGCTCCTCGACCTTATCATAAAATCCGGGAATGGTGATGTGGTTATTTTCGTCATGAAGGGAAGCGATCATTTTGGCCAAGATATTGATCGGGTTGGCCACGGCACCGCCGTAAAGTCCGGAATGCAGGTCCCGGTTCGGGCCGGTCACTTCGACCTCGACGTAGCTGAGTCCGCGTAACCCGGTAGTAATCGATGGTACATCATTAGCAATCATACCCGTGTCGGAAATCAAGATAATGTCATTGGCCAGTTTTTCACGGTTGTTCGCCACGAATAGGGCGAGGTTGCTGCTTCCCACTTCCTCTTCACCTTCGATCATAAATTTGACGTTGCACGGCAGTTGATCGGTCTTGACCATAAACTCCAAAGCCTTTACGTGCATGTACATCTGGCCCTTATCGTCACATGCGCCCCGGGCAAAGATGGCGCCATCGGGGTGTAGTTCGGTTTCTTTGATTACGGGTTTGAAGGGTTCGGAATCCCATAAATCCATCGGGTCCGGCGGTTGTACGTCGTAATGCCCGTATACCAAAACCGTCGGTAATTTGGGATCGATCAGTTTTTCGCCGTACACAATCGGGTAGCCATCCGTTTCACAGATTTCTACCGTATCGCAGCCTGCCTGCTCCAAAGCGGATTTCACGGCATCTGCCGTATCCAGCATATCTTGTGAGAAAGCGGAGTCGGCACTAACGGACGGCATTTTAAGGAGTTCTATCAGTTCGTCGAGAAAGCGTTGTTTATTTTCGGAAACATACTTTTGGATATGCTGCATTAAATGATTTTGGGTTAAAGGGATTTTTATTGTAGAATTTAAAAATACGAAAAAAAGCGTTTTTTAATGCTGTGAAATTTAGAGATTTCAATTTTTGATCTATATTTGCAGTCCGAAATTAAAATTTTGGAAAATTGACATGCAGGCGTGGTGGAATTGGTAGACACGCTAGATTTAGGATCTAGTGCCGCAAGGTGTGAGAGTTCGAGTCTCTCCGCCTGTACAAATAAGAAAACCTCCTTATAAAGGGAGGTTTTTTTATTTGTACATGTCTGGTAATCATTGAAGTAAAGGTTTTTTTGGGAGAAATAGTTTTTCTAGTTTTATTCGATAATCGACCCTTCAAAGTATCATGGAAACTTCACTATTCCTTGCTTTTGCACGGGTCAACTACCTAAACAATTCAAGTTTTACGGTATCATAATAACTATCACTTACGGGAATAATTTCTTCGGAAAGTAAAAGGTCCCTACGATTCAATTCTGTCACAAAATTCTTGTTGACGATATACGAGCGGTGTACCCGTAAAAAAATTGATTTTGGCAGAAGTTTTTCTAAGGCACTAAGCGATTGATTGCTCATGATTTTTTTATGGATAGTGTAATACATGACATATTCACTATCACTTTCGATATATCTAATATCGGCGTACTGAACTTTATGAAAATTATAACCTGATTTGATAGTCATCGACTCCTTCATTTCATCTGTATCACTTTTGAATTTATTTACAGCCGTTAAAAACCGCTCAAATGTGATGGGTTTTAAAAGATAATCGAGCGCGTTGAGCTCAAACCCCTCAAGAGCATATTCTGAATAGGCAGTGGTGAAAATGATTTGTGTGTTCGCGGGCGCTATCTTGGCAAAATCCGTCCCTTTAATTTCTGGCATTTGTATGTCCAAAAAAAGCAAATCCACAGCGGTTTGTCTCATGACCTGCATAGCCTCGACCGGACTGGGTACCGAATCGATCAATTCCAAAAAATTCAATTTTTCGATATAGGTACATAGTAGGGTACGGGCGAGCTCTTCGTCATCGACCACAACACATTTAATGGATTCCATTTAAATCGATTGTAAGGTTCACTTTATAGGTTGTTGCCGATTCCTTAATATTCAGCCTATGTTTGCCGGGATATAGAATCTTCAATCTTTTTTTGACATTTTCGAGTCCAATCCCACCTACGGCATCCTTTTGAACAGGGATTTCCGGGACGCTATTCTCGACTTCAAATCGAATGTTTGAAGAATCCGCCTCAAGCCGTATCCGGATAAAGGTATCAGTAATTTTTTCAATATTGCTGTGCTTTAAGGCGTTTTCCATAAATGGAATAAACAGCATGGGAGCTACTTTAACACTTTTATCCTCAATGATAAATTTAGCGGTAATCGGATAGATTTGGCTGCTCTTCAACGTAAATAACTTAATATAGTTCTCGATGTAGGCTACCTCTTTCGCCAGGGGCACCAGCTCTTGCTCACATTCGTACAATACGTATCGAAGCATATTCGACAGGTAGCTTATACCTTGCTGGGTCTTGCCGGAATCTATAATCGAAAGTGCATATATGTTGTTCAGCGAATTGAACAAAAAATGCGGATTGATCTGCGATTTGAGCAATTTCAGTTCGGTCTGAAGATTTTCATTTTTGTTTCGAATGGTCTCCTCTTCCTTCTTTTGGGCAAACAAAAATGTCTCCACGAAGGTGGCCAGTACATAGGCCATGCCCAAAACCAAAAAATGGATAAGAAATTGAGGGGGCGCTATGGGCCGTCTACCGGGTAAAGAACCATCGTGATTGGCGGGAGGCAGGCCTTCTGGGAGGGCTGGCATACCATCAATTTGACCTATGAAAGTATGTGAAATTAAAAAAGTGCACAAGATAATAAGCGAAAAGGATACAACTGCGAAGCGCACATACTTTTTCTTAAATAAAAGTGCCGGAGCTGTATAATAAATCAGCACGGCCGTGACCACAATCTGCATGAGAAAGGATGGTCCGTTCTTATGAACAAAATCTATATCACCGGTGATAAGCAACCATGCCATCAGCCAAATGGCAAGCCACAATATGATGTGAAAAAGAAATCGTTTGGTTCGGTTCATGCTACAAATAAAAGGAAATATTTTTCATCGAAACCTAAAAATAGGCCCTATCCGACCATCAAATTCAAGGGTTGACTTATACAATCATCCCATTCGCTTAAAACCTGAGGCCATTCGTTGAAAGCCCACATATCGCATGTACCCAATCCCCATCTTTGTAATCTCAATTATGAACTTTTAAAATAAAAACCATGAAAGCAAAAACATTTAAAACGATTATCGCAACGGCAGTGTTCGCCCTTTTTTTTACGGGATTAAGCTATGCCCAATCCCCTCAAAACGGAAATAAGAATCAAGAACCGCCTTCGGTAGACGAAATCTTCGAAAAAATGGATAAAGACGAAGACGGCAAACTTTCCGAAAAGGAAGTCAAAGGACCTTTAAAAAAGGATTTTTCAAAAATCGATGCCGATGAAGATGGTTTCTTGTCCAAGGAAGAAGTGGAAAAGGCACCGAAACCCCAGCGTAAAGGAGGACAGAGAGGCAATTAAGTAGACATTTTTTAAACAAAAAAAGGTGAAGACTAAAAACAGAAATATAATGGGAACATTTTTAAAAACTATGACCCTATCCCTATGCGTATCTTTTTTTGCGGCCTGCAGCGACGATGATACATTGACGGATGTAACAGAGGATAACACTGAGGAAGAGTCGAGCGACGATACAGATACCGCAAGCGTTGATGATACGAATTTTGAAGCCACGGATTGGACGACCGAAACCCATAGCAATGATGCCGACCCAAGCTTTGACGAGGTGTTCGATGATACTGCCGTAAAACGATTGGATATTGTGATTACAGAAGAGCGTTGGCAAAGTATGTTAGACGATATGACGGAACTTTACGGAGCCTTTGGCGCTTCAAGTGGCGGTCTTGGTGGTGGCCAAGGCGGTGGTCCCGGTGGAGGTGCTCCAGGGGATACTTTTACCGAAGAAGACCCGATTTTTGTGCCTGCGGAAGTATTCTATGAGGATAAAGAATGGTATCGTGTTGGAGTTCGCTTTAAAGGAAACTCAAGTCTGCAATCTACTTGGCAGGCCGGTAATTTGAAATTATCGTTCAAGTTGGACTTTGATGAATTCGAAGATGATTATCCACAAATCGACAACCAGCGTTTTTATGGGTTTAAAAAATTGAGTCTTAAGAACAATTACAACGATAGGTCAATGCTACGCGAAAAGGTTGCGGCAGATATCTTTAGAACGGCAGGCTTGGCAAGTTCGCATACGGCATTTTATACCGTTTACGTCGACCATGGCGATGGCCCTACTTATTTTGGTCTGTATACCCTTGTCGAAGAAGTTGACGATACCGTAATCGACACCCAGTTTACCGATAACGACGGAAACCTTTATAAGCCCGATGGCGATGGGGCAAGTTTTGAGGAGGGCTCCTTTACCGAAGATGTCTTTGTAAAGAAAACGAACGAAGATGAAACCGATTGGTCGGATATTGAAAGTCTCTTTACGGCGCTTCATGATGAAACAAGAACTACCGATGCCGAGGCTTGGCGAACGAATCTGGAAACGGTATTGGATACGGATGTCTTTCTACGCTATTTAGCGGTAAATACGGTCATACAAAACTGGGATACCTATGGAAGAATGACCCATAACTATTATCTATATAACAATCTGGATACCGGTAAACTGAACTGGATTCCTTGGGACAACAATGAATCGCTACAAAACGGTAATAGGGAAGGTTCGTTGGCACTTGATTTTTCGGACGTAACCGAAACACAATGGCCTTTGATCGGGTATCTGTACCAAGACCCTGTTTACAAAGCGCAATACGATGCGAATGTACAAGATGTAATCGATAATGCATTTAATGTAGGTACAATGCAAACCCAGTACGCTATATATTCGGCCTTGATCGAGCCTTACGCAACCTCTGAGATTGACGGATATACCTTCTTGAATTCCAAATCGGATTTTCAAGCGGCCATAAGTGAATTGAACGCCCATGTCTCGCAACGGACAACGGCAGTCAAAAATTACTTATCCAATTAAAATGTCACCCTAAATACTTGGCTGTTCATTTAAAAATCACAACATGAAATATTTGACCATTTTTATCCTCGGTAGTTTACTAGCAATAATGTCATGCGCCGGTTGTAGCAACGATGATTCGACCATAGATATAACGGAGGGCACGGACACAACGGATACTGGCGATGATGACGGTACTTCAGGCAATTCGACCGTAGTAAATGTCGACGAGTCCTTATTTTTGACCGGCGACGGTTCGGTAACGATAACCACGGTGCCCTGTACGTTGTCCGACGGAACTGCTACCGATTGTTTTCAGATCGTAGCGACCAGTTCGCCGGCAGATCATGAAATGGGGCCATGGTGCCCCGATAATATTTCCGATGATGCGTCTACAGGGGGAATTTGGTTGGAAAACGGCCAGGTATACGATGTTGACGGTGCCTTTATCGAAAATATGGCAACGTTTTACAATGATACCAATTGGCAAATGTATGATGCCAATGGTGATATCTATACCACGGAGACCGAAGAAGATTGTGGCAATGCCGCTAACCCCAATGTCGGGGAAGAATATGAGAATTTCTGTGTAGAATGTCTACCCTCTTATGTTGCAGATCTGACACAGACCTATTTAATTCCTATTACTCCCGTAAAGCAGTCCGTATCTACAAATTTTGGTGGTGTAGGTCCCGCTGGTGGTAACGGCCCATCCGTTCGCGGTATCGCTTTCAACGGCGTTCGCTATGATGCTCCGGCACCGACCGATGCGATTTTGGGGGCCTACACCTTGGCCCCATTTGATGATGCCGGTGGCCATATTAACTTAAATGCCGGATATCATTATCATTCGGCTACCGGAGTTTCTACACAGTTGGAACAAAGCGATGATCATGCCGCTATGATCGGTTATGCCATAGATGGATTTGGTCTGTATGCCCAATTGGATGCCAATGGCGACGAACCCACGGATTTGGATGATTGTAGGGGCCACACCGATGATACGAGAGGGTATCACTATCACGTAGATGCTCCGGGAAGTAATAACTTTCTCAATTGCATCAATGGGGCCTACTCCGATTAAGGTTAAAAACAAAGTGCCGATGCTGGGTAATATGAATTGGAATCGATGCTCGAATTAAAAAATAGGATTATGTATAGAAATTTTTTTTTCGTCGGATTATTATGGATTACAATGTCCGCCAAAGCCCATCAGGCAAATGTTTCGACCACGATGCTGGTCGAAAGGGAAAATAATACCTGGGTATTGCAGATCAGTACGTCACTTACCGCTTTTCAGCAAGAAATACGGACCCATTTTTCCGAAACTCCATATAAGACCCCCGAGGAGTTTCAACAAATGGTGTTGGAACATATGAAGAACAATCTTAATCTCAGTTTCAATGGAAACGAAGATATTTCCTTCGGCAAGGGCTTCGTAAAACTGGGACACGACACCAAAGTGGTTTTTGAGGTATTTGGTATTCCATTGGAAATAAAATCGGTACTGTTTCAAAATACCGCTTTTAAGGACATCCATAGAAATCAAAGTGCACTTATACTGATGAAAGAAGGTTTTAGCAAAGAGCATTTTGTTTTGAACAATGCCAATAACCATACGCTGAAATTATATGTAGATGGCAATACGTTTAAGGCCCTTAAAAGTAATGAATCCAACAACTCGGCCTCTTACTTGGGCTGGTTTCTCGGCGGCGGTGCTTTTCTGGTCGTGGCATTAATGACTATCGCAATTATGTTCAAACCTGAAAAAATAGTGCTGAGCCCTATGGAATGATTTCCGTTACCTGAACTAATCCGGCCTTTCACTTAAAAGTTGAGGCGGTTCACTGATTGAGGGATTTTAATATCCTTTGTTTTGAAACCTTTGACCATAAATAGCAGTGTAAAAAAGAAAAACTTAAAATAAGATATCATGGAAAAAAATGTAATAAAGAAAATTGTACCGCTATTATTTGCTTCTGTAATAGCTTTAGTCGCACTAATCGCCTGCAGCAATGACAGTATAGATGACACCGTCATAGACGATGATGGCTCTGAAGAACCAGTAGCAACGGAATTGCATGCCGCTTTCGCCGAGTTCAACCCGGACGCGGTGACTATATATCTCGATGGTTCTGAAGTGGTTATCGAGACTACGGGCCTACCCAACCACGAAACGGTGTACTGGGGCGATGGAAACGAGCTTTACAGAGATGAGCCGGATGTTGCCCTAACACCGAGCATCATGTCCAGCAACAACAATGCGACTACCATTCGGGTAGATGCAACTCCCGATTTGACGGGAAATACCGTTGATACGGAATTGAGTACCATTGGTATCGCGGTAAGCGGGTCGTCCATTTTCAATGATCAGGAAGGCAATGGTGCCCTGGACCAGGCCGCCGCCAGTTTGGATTGGACAGGTGCCCATATCGGCCCCGGCGTATACCACTATCATTTGGAGCCGGTAGCTTTTAGTGATGATGACGAAGAGTTGGTAGGCATCCTGCTTGATGGGATTTTTCTTTACGGACGAAAATGTAACTCTTCAGGAACCTACCCCGCAGACCTCGACGATTCGGGTGGGCATACGTCAACGACCCAATATACCGATGGGGAAGCGGAGTACCATTATCATATCATCAATGAAATCTATTCCACAACGGGATCCTATTTAGCCTTTGCCGGCCCTTATCAAGGATATTGAACAGCAGTTTATGAACCACTGTATGAAACCAATTTATTTAGCATTCGCTGCACTGCTAGGCTTGAGCAATTGTAAAGAGGCAACCGAGACCAAAGCTCTCGTTGAGGAGACTATCACCATTGAAAATGTTGAGGTACCCAAAAGTGAACTGGCCCTTAACCCAATCGAAGGCAGATGGTACTATAACGCCCTGCCTTTTAACGGCTATTCGCTCAAGCTGCACCCGAACGGGACTTTGGATGAAAGGCTTGGTTACCATAATGGCAAAAGGGAAGGTATTGCCCGAAAATGGTCGGATAACGGGGTGCTTCGTATCGAATCCTATTACAAACAAAATCGTTTGGTGGGAACCTACAGAAGTTGGTGGGAGAATGGAACATTGGCGTCGGAATCCAGCTATGTGGACGGCACTTTGAACGGGGTTTCCAAGGAGTGGTATCCAACCGGGGAACTGGCCAAAACTAGGCAGCTCGTGGACGGAAAGGAGGATGGCCTGCAAAAAGCCTGGTTGCAAAATGGCAAACTGTATGTCAATTACGAGGTCAAAAACGGTCGTATTTTCGGGATGAAAAGAGCTAATTCATGTTATCAATTAGAAGATGAAATTGTTGCTAGAAGTGAATAATACAAGACTGGCTATCGTTTTTTTGCTCGCATTTTTTACGTGTTGTAAAGAGGGATCAAAAAAAGAGGATATGAAGGTCGAGGAAACCAGCAGGGTCGAAAACCTACCTTACTACGATGAGGAGTCTTTTACACCGCATTGGTTGATTCCCGGTAGCGAAAAGGAGCGGGACTTTCATAAAATCCCGGACTTTCAACTGGTCGATCAGTCGGGGGATACCATTACCCAAAAAACCTTTGAGGGTAAAATCTACATCACGGATTTCTTTTACACCAGTTGCCCCGGTATCTGTCTAAAAATGACGGGGAATATGTCCAAAATACAGGATGAATTCAAAGATGATTCCGAAATAGCGCTGCTCTCGCATTCCGTAACGCCCTCCATAGATTCGGTTTCCGTGCTTAAGGATTATGCCGGGGACCATGGGGTCATCGATAACAAATGGCACCTGGTGACCGGTGATAAAAATGAAATTTACGACTTGGGCAGAAACCAGTATTTCGTGGAAAATGATTTGGGTATCCCGAAGGATATCAATGATTTTTTGCACACCGAAAATTTTCTGTTGATAGACAAGAACAAACATATCCGGGGCATTTATAATGGCTTGAACAGGGCTTCGATTGCCCAATTGATCACTGATGTCAAAACCTTGAAATCCGAACGATCCCTATGAGGCTGTTCCGAAAAATAAGAAGGAAGGCATTGGATAACAGAAAGCTCAAAAGCTATTTCGCATATGCTACTGGAGAGATACTGCTCATCGTAATCGGAATCCTGATTGCATAGAAAATCAATGACCTGAACGAAATTCGTAAGAATAGGATCGTGGAGGGTAAAATATACAATAGTCCCTACGAAGAGCTGAACCAAAACCTAATAGTGCTCAATAGCGCCATCGCCAACTACTCCGACAATATCCAGCGTTTGGAGGCTACCGTAAACTATGTGGGATTGGCTACAGAACGGATTACGGAGGGAGCCAAGGATACCATCCTACAAATTACCTATAAAGAAATTAACCTTGTCGACGGGGCTTTACACTCGGTCATCAATACGACCAAGATGGAAATGATCGAAAGCGATGCGCTGAAAAGGTTGATCACCAATTATCCCACCAAGGTCGCGACCTTAAAAGCGGAAGATATCAAGGTAAGTGAGATAGTGTCCAATGGTCTGGAACCCGTTTTGGAAAAACACCTTTCCTTGACAGATTTTAAGACGGTCGCTTAGTCCATCCAAGATGATTATAAGAGCCTCCCCGATTATAGCGGGCCTATACGATTTTATCCAAAATATATTCTGAGTTAACCTAGATGTAGCTCTTGGAGGAATATGAGGGTAATTTTCAATATAAATAGGAAAAACAAGCAGTAGTGCAAACTGACATTCCAGCCTAAGTTTGTACCAAATAATTTATTAACCCTAAAAATGAGAGGTTATGAAAAAAGCTTTTAAATTATCCGCGATCGTCGCCTTTCTCTTCGCGACCAGTGTCATTATGGGTGCAGATCCGAAAGTGAAAGTCGACAAAGTAAAAAAGACGATTAGTATTGAACTGGAAAAATCGGGGTCCGAAAACCTAATACGGCTCGTCGATCCAAAAAACAGGGTCATTTATTATGAACGGTTGGACGAACATGCGGTAGGTTCCAAAACACTGGATTTTACCGAATTGCCAATCGGCAGCTATGTACTGAAATTGGAAAACCCATTGCGTACCGCTGAATATGGCATATCGGTCGAAAAATTAGGGGTGAGCATCATATCGGAAAAAATCGACAATAAACCGAGGTTCAGAAAAAGAGGCGGAAAGGTATTCCTAAACCTGTTGAACTCCGATTCAAGTCCTGTCGATATCAGTGTTCGAGATGCCATGGATCGGTTGCTGTTTTCCGAGAAGGTTGACGGAAAGTTTGTCATCGCAAAGGCATTTAATTTCGAGAGGGCCTTTGCTGGAAGCTACACTATAAGAGTAAAGGATGGCGAAAGCGTTCATTTTGAGGAAATTGTCGTGAATTAAAGCAATACCTTAATAGTTAATAGTCGATTCAAGTTGAGTTGAGTCCCTGGAAGAGGTATTCTTTCAGGGACTTTTTTTGTCTTTTGAGCATTTCGGTTGTACTCCAAGACCCTTTTGTTTGCTAGAAAAGACTTCGGTTCATCACGAACGGAAGCTTGTCCATCCCCCCAAGACCCGTGCAATTTTTAGTTGCCAATCTAAAATAGAGCCAAATGAACATCATCAGGCCGTGCAGGCCCTCCGCTTCAATAGCATATACTCCCCGTTGTTTTTAAAATTATGTAGTGAAGTGCCGGCATATCGTTTGAATGTCATGGAGAGGTGACTGACATTGGTAAAGGCTAAATCGTCCGCTATTTCGGTAAGGGTGTAATCGGAATTCAGTAGACGTATCTCTACTAATTTGAGCTTGGCTTTTATAATGTATTCCCGCAATGACATCTTTAATTTGTTTTCTAAAAAACTCGCTGACATAGGTGGGTGACATGGCAAATGCGCTCGCCAGATGATCAACTTTCAATACTTCCGGCTTGTTGATATGTTCATTGATATAGGTCAGCATCCTGGTCGCCCTGTCATCTGCATTGGTCTCGGCCACCTCGTAATAGCTTCCTTTTTTGATACTGCGAATTAAAAGCTCCAGGACATTGGTCATCAAACTTTTTATGAGTATAATCGATTCTTCCCCATACGCTCTGGACTCTTGAAGTATCATGGCGATAAGCCGTTCTAAATGCTGTCGGTCCACTTCGTTTTTGATGATATACCCTGGCAATTGGTTGTAATTGGATGGGATGTAGGCCGCTTCCTTGAACCAAATGTTCCTGTCATCGGAAACCCGACTATCATTTTTAAAAAAGGAGTCCGTAAATTTCGTTGGGAGCAGTATACAATGAACTTAGACATCGTTAAAAATAAAAGTGTTATTTTTTCCTAGGAATTTATGTACACGCGATTAATGTTCAACAAACGATATCCGAAGACAACACGAAATACTGAATCATCTTGCAGATTTACTGGATGATGGAACCATTAAAACTGCCTTGACAACGACCTTAGAAGGTTTTACCCTTGAACTCTGAAAGAATCCCAACAGACTACAAATGTCTGGGTAGTCCATCGGAAAAACGGTTATTGTATTTTAGAAAGATCATGACGATAAGAAAGGCAACGAAATCGGATTACGACCAGGTTTGGGATATTTTCTCCGCCGTCATCGAGACAGGCGATACCTATGTATCCCTAGCCGATACACCCAAACCGAAAATGGAACAACTTTGGTTTGCCGATTGCACTCTGGAAAAAATATGGTTTTGAAATTATCGGGATAACTCCAAAGGGATTCAGATATGCAAGCCTTGGACTTGTGGACACTTATATCATGTTTAAGGATTTGAATAAAACACCAATTGACAAATAGATTGGATGTCTTTTTTCTGAGTCCGTATATATTCATAATATTAAAGTCTTACAACCTCGCGCCACGATAATTTGATTTTACAGATGACATATCCTCTAGTTGTCCTGTAGAGACATTGTAATTAGATAAACAAACACATGAAAATAGCAATAACATCGGCAAGCGGCCAATTGGGCTCGGCCATCGTAAGACAACTGATAAAGGAAATCGATAAAGAAAATGTCGTAGGCATCGCACGCACCCCGGAAAAGGCAAAACATTTGGGAATTGAAATCCGCAAAGGCGACTACAATAGCCGCGCCGATTTTGATGCGGCGCTAAAAGGTATCGATGCCGTACTCTTAGTGTCGGGCATGGATAAACCGGAGAATAGGATACAGCAACATAGAAACGTAATCGAGGCCGCAAAACAAAACGGCGTACAAAAGATGGTGTACACCAGCATTGTGGGCGACGAAAAAAATACAGCATTCAGCCCCGTGGTACAGAGCAATCGACAAACTGAAGAAGACGTTCGAAATTCGGGCCTGCACTATGTAATCGGCAGGAACGGCATTTATATCGAGCCCGATCTCGAATACATCGATACTTATGTAAAGGAAGGCGGTATCACAAATTGTGCTGCCGATGGAAAGTGCACCTACACCAGTCGTGGGGAATTGGGCTATGCCTATGCCCAAATGCTTGTGAACAATAATTTGAACGGATACACATTGAATTTTGTCGGCGAAGGCATCACCCAGGCACAATTGGCAGCATATATCAATCAGGTATTTGGCACCGATTTGGAATTTACTTCCATTTCGGTAGCGGATTACAAAAAAAATCGTCAGGCCGCTTTGGGAGATTTTCTTGGCACCATCATCGCCGGTATATACGAAGGCATTAAAAATGGCGCCAACGATGTACCATCGGATTATGAAAAGGCGGCGGGAAGACCCCATAAATCGACCATCGAAATGATAAAGGCGTTTAAGGAAAAGTAGTAATTATGCCAACAATTGGTTAGGCAAAAAGTCCACCTTAAGTTACTACAGTATTCAAAACACTCCCTTCTAAACAAAAAAGTATACAAGATTCGAAATTGCGTATAAGACTCGAACCTGTTCATCATCCGACCTTTGCCTTATTATTTAAAACAAAAAAATAAGCACTGATGAATACAACTCAATTTGGCAAACAAGGGTGGACCCCTGATCGAATCGGGTCCCTAAAAGGAAAGACCTACGTCATAACAGGAACCACGAGAGGTACAGGATTTGAAGCAGCAAGGATATTGCTGTCCAAAGGAGCAAAAGTGGTGATGCTCAATCGGAATACGAAAAAATCGGAAGAAACCATCACCGCCCTGAAACAGGAGCTCAGATAATGACCGTCTACGAACTTCAGGATAGATTGAAAAAGGCCGGCAAGACCAATGTCAAAGCGTATGCCTGTCACCCCGGGGCTTCCAGAACTTCGCTGATTAAAACCAGCGGAAGCTTGATGACACGCTTCGTTTGGCAACTGATGAAATGGTCCCCATTGGTGCAATCCGCTGAAAAAGGTGCCTACCCTGAATTGATGTGCGCCACGGAACCGGACTTGGATCAAAACGGTTTTTATGGCCCTACTGGACGAAATTATTGGACCGGTCCGGTCGGCGAATGCAAATTGGAACCCCATTCAAAGGATAAGCCCGTGATGGAGCGACTATGGGAAGTGTCGGAAAAAGCAACAGGTTTAGAATGGAATCTCTAATTTAGAAATCTTTTAAAGCATAAAGACATGGATATTTTAAAAGCAGCCACCGATTGGGCAAGAGCCGAACTTTTTTCAACCCCGTTTTTTATTCTTTTCGGAATCGTATTTATGGCCGCAAGCCTGGGCTTTTGGCAATTGGGAAAAACCGACATGGCCAAAGCCTACATCATTCCCACCTTGGTAGCAGGAGCATTACTGACAATCATCGGGATAGGATTATTTTTTACCAACAAATCAAGGATTACACAAATTGAAACGGCCTACAATACGGATGCTTCGGCTTTTGTTGCCTCGGAAATCGAACGGGCCGAAAGCACCTTAAAGGAATATAAAAACGTGGTGTTTACGGCCGTTCCCTTGATCATTGCGGCCTGTGCATTGATCATCTTATTTGTCAACACACCCATTTGGCGGGCAAGCATGATTACGACCATTGCCATGTTGACGGTTATTTTGCTGGTCGATGGTACGGCCCATGCCAGAATCGATGCCTACCACAAACAATTATTATCCGTATAAAATGAATTAAAAAATTAAGATGCAGCACTTTAAAACCTTGTCGGCTTACCTCGATTACCTAGAACTTCCGAGACCGGAGCACCTTATGCTCAGAGTGTTTTCGGCAATGGGTGAAGGTTTTCTGCCTTGCCCGAAACAGAGTTCGCCGCCCATTACCAACGATTGCTACAGCATTAGTTTTAAGAAGTTTGTAAAAGGCGACTTAAACTACGGCCGTACAAAATATGATTTTACCAATGGCGCCTTGTTTTTTATCGCCCCGAGACAAGTGTTGCAGTGGGATGACAGCGTAGTTTTTGAGCAGAAAGGCTTCTCGATCAACTTTCACGAAGATTTTCTGAAAGGAACGGAGTTGGCCCAACAAATCAAGAAATATGGGTTCTTTTCCTATTCGGTAAATGAAGCCCTGCATCTTTCACCAAAGGAAAAGAAGCAGATAGAATCGATTGTAGAGAACATCGACATTGAATACCGGAACAATCAGGATGAATTCAGCAAAGACATCATCATTTCGCAATTGAGCACACTTTTAAAATATGCCAATCGATTTTACGAGAGGCAGTTTTTGAACCGCAGGGAGCTTTCCAATGATCTGCTCGAGCAATTTAATCGGTAGCTTGAAGACTATTTCGATTCGAGACAGTTACAGGAAAAAGGAATTCCGAGTATAGAACAGATTGCGGATCAATTATCTGTTTCGCAACGCTACCTAAGCGACACACTTAAAAAGGAAACAGGCAAAACGTCGACCGAACATTTACAACTGTACTTGATAGACGAGGCCAAGAATATTCTTTTGAACCCCAACAAGACCATCGCGGAAGTGGCGTATGATTTGGGTTTTGAATATCCTCCTTATTTCTCAAGGTTGTTCAAAAAGAAAGAAGGAATAAGTCCTACGACTTACAGGGAAAAATACAAATTGAATTAAAATGATGACGATCCCGATTATGAATCCGTACTAAAATTGAAAATAAGACCGGTCACATCTAAGTACCCCCGGCGTTGGGGTGTCTACAGAAGCTCGGGGCACTTCTTTAAAAAAATAAATTGAAGTTGATTGGTGGCAAGAAATCCAATTTAAATCCTCTCAGTTTATATTAGGCTTTCAAGCTTTACTCCAAAGTTTCAATCGCCTATTCACTTTTCTAATTCCCTATTGTGGTCTGGCGTGTGATGGGGTATCTAACCTTAATCGATAAAGAGACCTAAAATTCGGGCACCCGTATCGAGATGAAACCTTCGGTGCTAACTGATGCTTTTTGGGCTTGCTCCGAGGTGTTTTACTCTAAAAACACTACTTTAGGATAATTTTTAGGCAATAATAGGAACCGGGTAGTAGAACTTCAAAAGCTTATCTCCCAACAGGGGTACCACGGAAATCAGGAACTGTTTTACATCCTTGAATACGGCTAAAAATACCAACACGCTGAACACTGCTGAAGTAATGAATGCCACAGATTCATCGATTATCGCTTAGAGTCGGACATCCAAGGACATCTTAAATATGAAAGAAACTAACGATTATCAAAAGTTTGAAGACCTAGACGAAGAACAACTCCCGATTTCCAAACACAAATTACACGACTGGACCCATTTTGCAGGTCTATATGCCGCCGAACATGTGGCTGCTACCGAGTTCGTTATCGGGGCTACATTTGTCGCGTTGGGTGCGAAAACGATGGATATTCTATTGGGACTATTGATCGGTAATGTTCTGGCAGTTCTGAGTTGGACCCTTATTACCTCGCCAATCGCGGTCGATACCCGCTTAAGTTTGTATACCTATCTCAATAAGATCGCCGGCGATTCGATGACCAAGCTTTACAATTGGGCGAACGTCGTTATCTTTTCGGTGATATCGGCCGCAATGATTACGGTTTCGGCCACGGCGGTACGATTTGCCTTTGACATCCCTGCCCAACTCAATTGGTACCCTACAAATCTTTGGTTTGTTCTGATTGTCGTTTGTGTGGGACTGGTAGTGGTGACTATCGCCATGTACGGTTTTAATGCCGTTTCGGAATTTTCGGGTATCTGCGCTCCTTGGTTGTTTGTCATGTTTACCAGCGGCGCCATGGTACTTTTGCCCGCACTGTCCATCGCCGTTTTGGACAAGACCTTGCCAAGCGGTTGGAACGATTTTATAGCACTAGGAGATCAATCGATATGGACGGGCATCGACAGCAACGGGGAGCCGGGTATCGGGTTGATCGAGGTGATCGGTTTTGCTTGGGCCGCCAATACCATTACCCATTTCGGCCTGATCGATATGGCCCTGTTGCGTTTCGCCAAAAAGAAAATATATGGTCTAGCGACCAGTACAGGAATGATGTTCGGCCATTATGTGGCTTGGATTGCCGCCGGTATCATGGGTGCAGGGGCGGCCGTAATCCTTGGGAAAGCCATCGTGGAACTTGACCCCGGCGATGTGGCTTACTATGCGCTGGGATGGTCCGGCTTTGTTATCGTTATCGTAGCGGGCTGGACGACGGCCATAACCAATCTGTACCGGGCGGGTCTGGCGGCACAGGCCATCTTCTATAACCACTCGCGGAGGAAGACCACCCTTACGGTGGGATTGGTAACCATAGCCATAGGGTGTTTCCCCTTTGTGTTTTCACAGATTCTTCCGCTGCTTACCTATGCCGGCCTGTTGGTCGTTCCCGTGGGTGGAATCGTATTTGCCGAACATCAGATTTTTCCCCGGATCGGATATACCCGATATTGGTCTTCTTATCGAAAGCTATCCTTTAGTACCCCGGCGGTAGCGGCATGGGGATTGGGCTTAGTGTTCGGTTTTGGACTGAACGCACTGAATGTGATGTCTTTCTTTTATCTTTTTATTCCTACATGGATCTTTACCATTCTGGTGTATACCTTCTTGGCGGCCCGCTATGGTGCCAAGAAGCAATATCCGGAGGAAAAGAAGCAAGATGAAATCCGGAATGAAAATATTGCTACCTATCAAGATCAAAAGGCGCTATTGGAGCCAGCACATGTAAAAGACACTTCCTTTTTCACCAAAATACTAAGAACGATAGCGATAATCACTTTAATGATTACCTTGGTACTGGCCTGTATCGTTATGTTCGGTAGTTCGAATGAGTCACTTTATGTAGAAAATCGCGAAATATTCTATAGATACGCATTTATCTGTACCCTATTGTATTTCGTAACGGCCTACTGGGCACTAAAACGTGGAAAACAAAAAAACACTCCAAAATAATGGAAAAAGCTATTGTACTGAATCAAAAGAATTTGGACACTATTGCGGATCGTATTCACTGTCCGTCTTACGGTCGAGATGGGCTAAGAGCAGGAATGGTCCATATTGGGGTCGGTGGTTTTCATCGGGCGCATCAGGCCTTTTATACCGATACACTTCTCGAAAAATTTGGAGTATCCGAATGGGGCATCTGCGGAATCGGTTTACGGGAAGGGGACCGAAAAATATACGATGTCCTCAAAAATCAAAACGGCCTGTACACCCTTATCGTACAGCATCCTGACGGAAAGATAGAGAGCAAAGTAATAGGTTCGCTAGTCGATTTCGTATTAGGGGTGGATGACTCGGTAGCAGTCATAGATCGAATGGCCCATCCTGATACAAAAATTGTATCCCTCACCATAACAGAGGGAGGATACAACTTTACCGCATCGACCGGGGAATTTGATTTCGACAATCACGATATCCAGCACGAGTTGAAATATCCCGATGCTCCAAAAACAGTTTATGGTTTTTTGACCGCCGCCCTGAAAAAAAGACGCGACGCAGGCCTGCCGGCTTTCACCGTCATGTCTTGTGATAATATTCAGCACAATGGCGATGTTGCGCATGACATGGTAATGGCATTTGCCAAGCGACAAGATGCCGCACTGGCCGACTGGATAGAGCAAGAGGTGCGTTTTCCGAATACCATGGTCGATCGCATAACTCCCGTTACTACCCAAGCGGATATCGATTATCTACAGAAAACCTACGGCATAAAAGATGAGTGGCCCGTAACCTGCGAACCCTTCATTCAATGGGTCGTTGAAGATAAATTTTCCAACGGTCGGCCAGAATTTGAAAAGGTGGGCGTACAATTTGTACCGGACGTCAAACCCTACGAGAAAATGAAACTCCGCCTACTGAATGCGGGACATTCCGTTTTGGGCATATTGGGGGCCATTCACGGACATAAAACAATCAATGCCTGTATGGAAGACGACACTTTCGTCAACTATTTGAGAGCTTTTATGGACAATGAGGCCAGTCCGGTACTTGACGAGGTGGAAGGCATTGATCTGAACGCGTATAAGGATAGTTTGGTAGCGCGCTTTGCCAATCCCAACATAAAGGATAGTATTAGCCGAATATGTTCCGAGAGTGCGGCCAAGTTGCCCAAATTCTTGGTTGCCACCATCGAAGAAAATTTGGCCTTGGAAGGCAGTATTCAATATGCTACTTTGGTGATAGCAGCTTGGTGCTATTATAGTGATAAAGGAATCGATAAAAATGGGCGGCCGATTGAAATTATCGACGTCATGAGCGCTCAACTTCACGATGCGGCCAATCAAACACAGACGGATTCCTTGGCCTTTATTCGGCAGCAATCCCTTTTTGGCAATCTTGCAAAAAATAAACGATTTACTCTGTTATACTCAGATATAGTACAAAAAATCTATGCGGATGCAGAAATTAAAAGGTATATGAAAGAGCTGCTCTGAAAGTAAATCTTCACGCGATAATGACCGGCTCACAGATTTTTTTGGTTTGACATATACAGCGAATAAGTGTAGATATCACTTCATATCTATTTAAAATAATGAATATAAGAAAGACCACTAAATCAGATTACGACCAGGTTTGGAATATTTTCACAGCAGTCATCAAGACAGGCGATACCTATATGTTTTTACCCAACACCACTAGATCGGAAATGGAAATACTATGGTTTGCCGATTACATAACTACTTTTGTTGTCGAAGAAAAGGGCCAAATTTTAGGAACCTATATTATTAAAGACAATCAAATCGGTTTGGGAAACCATATTGCCAATTGCAGTTATATGGTGAGCCCAAAGGCCCAGGGTAGGGGGATTGGAAAAAAATTATGTGAACATTCCATTCAATTTTCCAAAGATAGTGGCTATATGGGAATTCAATTCAACGCTGTGGTAAGTTCGAATAAAGGCGCAATCGCACTCTGGAAAAAATATGGATTTGAAATCATTGGCATCACACCTAAGGGATTTAGGCACGCTAGCTTAGGCCTTATGGACACCTATATCATGTTTAAGAGTCTGGATTAAAAAACTATATTAAAAACGCTTTTTTTGACGGAAATCCTACTAAGACCCTACAATCCGGTACCCACTCGTTGATTCCCATAAAGCGAAAAATAATATTGAATTAGCGGAAGAAGAAAGTAACTTGGTTTCAGGTATGGCCGGTTTACAAATGCTCCCGATAAAGTGTCGAAAAGATATCTGGAATGGTTGACAAAGAACAAATAATCAAAAGGATTGACTATTGCCCAACTTTAGAATAATTTTACAAAACCTTGCCCCGGAATAGACAATTCTGCTTCAGAATGAATCCATAATTTGGAATACAGGTAAAATCATAACTATGAAAACATTTTATTTGTTCATTTCCCTTTGTTTGACAGCCTACATCCAATCGCTCGCTCAAACCGATCAAAAAAACAGGGTTATTGTCCTGACCGATATTGAAGCCGACCCAGATGATACACAGTCGTTAGTGCGTTTGTTTTTGTATTCGAACCAAATTGAAATCAAAGGACTGGTCGCAACAACTTCGTGTTGGCTACAGAGCAGTATCAATCCCGAATCGATAGAACGGGTTATACGGGCCTATGGTAAGGTGCAGCCCAAACTTTTAAAGCATGAAGCTGGGTTTCCGGAACCGGAAGAAATGCTATCGCTTATCAAAAATGGACTTCCCGTTTATGGTATGCAAGGCGTGGGTGATGGTAAAGATTCTGAGGGTTCCGAATGGATAATTAAAATATTGGAAGAAAAAGATGATCGCCCGTTATGGATTTCTGTCTGGGGCGGTGTCAATACCCTTGCCCAGTCATTGGATAAGATTAAAAAAACAAAAAGTAAAAAGGAAGCCACTAGACTGATTTCGAAACTACGGGTCTATACCATTTCCGATCAAGACGATAGTGGTATTTGGATACGGAATAATTTTCCCGATTTGTTTTATATCGTCAGTCCCGGGGATTTTTATGCCACTGCCACCTGGTCAGGCATCAATAGCTATATAAAAGGGATAGACAACAGTTCGAAAAGTAACCGTTGGATAGCCCAAAACATTCAACAAGGTCACGGCCCCCTCGGTGCAGAATACCCCGATGTTGCATGGGGAGTTGAGGGGGATACCCCGGCATTTTTGTCGTTGATACCCAACGGACTTAATGAACCTGAACATCCGGAATGGGGCGCCTGGGGAGGTCGGTATGCACTGTACAAACCTAAATTCGATAAGTCAAAAAAAGGAAGCTCGATAGTAACTATTGCTCCAGAAACAAGGGCGATCTGGACCAACGACAATGACATTTACACTCCTTATATCGCCAAAGAATACGGCCGTTCAGTAAAGAAGGACAGCGTTTTCTTTAACGATAATAAAGCAACTTTATGGCGTTGGAGAGATGATTTTCAAAATGATTTCGCCGCCCGTATGGATTGGTGTTCAATGGTATATGAGGAAGCAAACCACCCACCGGTTCCTGAATTGGCCCATCCTGAAAAGTTTACGGTAAAATCAGGCGATAGGTTTAGTTTGGATGCATCTAATTCTACGGATCCCGACGGTGATAATCTCAGCTATTTATGGTTCCATTATCCTGAAGAAAGTTCATACAAAGAAAAGATAGCATTGGGTGCCGAGAATGTTCATACTGTAAATCATACGGCGCCGGTAGTTGGAAAAAAGGAAACGATCCATTTCATTTTGAAGTTATCCGACAAAGGCACACCTTCATTGTCAAGATATAAGCGTGTAATAGTAACCGTAGTCCCAAAATAGTCCGTATGGACGAATTTGGACGTGACTATCCAAATTGGCGAATTTATGCGCGGTTATCCATCCCTTGGGCATAAAGTAAGACAACCATGAATAAACTGATATTTATTCTTTCCTTCTTAGCTACTCTTAGCTGCACAACCAGAAATGAAAATCAAACCGCGACCAAGCCTCGAATTCTCATCAGTACGGATATAGGTGGCACCGACCCGGATGACAATCAATCTATGATTCATTTTTTGATGTATAGTGACTTATTTGAAACCGAAGGTTTGGTTTCTTCTCCCTCTTATGGCTTGGGTACAAAACAGAACATTCTAGACATGATTGCATTATATGAGAAGGATTTACCGAAGTTAAAATTGCATGGTGCCGAGTTCCCCGAACCGGATTCGTTGAGAGCGATAACCAAACAAGGAAAGAAATGTGCCACTCCCTACCTAGGTTACGCATCTGCGACCGAAGGCTCTGATTGGATCATTAAATGCGCCAAAAAAGAAAGTGAAAGGCCTCTTTGGGTTCTTGTATGGGGCGGTCTAGATGATTTGGCGCAAGCCTTGCATGACGCTCCCGAAATTCAAAAGGCGATAAAAGTTTATTGGATCGGTGGACCCAATAAAAAGTGGAGCACCAATAGCTATTCGTATATCGTGGAAAATTTCCCCGAACTCTGGCTCATCGAGGCGAATGCTTCGTACAGAGGTTTTTTTTCTGACAGCAATGTACCCGATAGTTTAAAAGGGGATACGTATTACGACCACTACATTAAAGGATCGGGATATTTGGGCAAGGATTTTAAGAAGTATTATAACGGGGATATAAAAATGGGAGATACGCCTTCACTCCTCTATATCATGAACGGTAATCCTAATAATCCGCTTACCGAAAGTTGGGGAGGAAGTTTTGAAAAATTCAGCCATAGTCCAAGGTTTGTATTTAATCGAAATACCACGGTTGCCGATACTGTTTCAGTATATTCGATTGTAGAATTCCAATTTGATGGACCAAAAATGAATATCCCTGCTGATTCTACCTGTTTCACAATGACGGTACAGGCAGGAGTTGGCGAACAAAAATGGGATGGGTTTTATCTTGGTGGAGGGAAATACGGGATACGATATGCCCCAAAAACGTCTGAAACTTTTACTTATGGGATTACTTCAAATATTCCGGGTTTTCCTGAGCAATATGGTCAATTGGTCGTAAACAATGTTTGGCCTGGAAAACTTTCGGCGAACGGTTACGAGCTAGGAACTGATTGGTATACGGATTGCACTGACCCAGAATTGTTCGATACGAAATGGCAAGGTGCCAAGACCGTATTAAAAGGGCGTAGTGATGCCTTAATGGATTGGGCTAACCGCTGGGCTTGGCTGCCAGAGGAATGACAGATTTTGTTTAAGCCTGATAGTGTGTAAAATCCTAAAACATTCCCAAACACTTTTTTATTTCTAACCGATTGTTTAGTTTTGTTCTGTAGCTAGAAACAATGGCACGGAAAAAAGAATATAAAGAAGAAGAAGTTATTGAAAAGGCAATGCATTTGTTTTGGCAAAATGGCTATGTAAATACCTCAATGCAGATGCTGGAGAAAGAAATGGGCATCAATAAATTTTCTATTTATTCAAGTTTTGGGAGTAAGCACGGGGTCTTTATCCAGAGTTTAAATGCATACAAAGCAAAGATAAACGGCATATTCGAAAAATTTAAGAATGCTTCCAATGGCGTAGAA